>DAIRTI010000101.1:0-11875 GCA_036803965.1 Propioniciclava sp. | reverse complement strand
CGCGCAGCGGCTCGGGGAAGTACTGGACGAGCCGGTCGGCGAGGTACGGGTCGTCGGGAAGGTCCGAGGCGAGCACCCAGTTCTTGAGCGCGATCTTCGTCCACGCGAGCAGCGTCGACAGCTCGGGACGGGTGAAGCTCGCTCCGGCGGCGATCCGTGCACTCACCTCCTCCGTGCTCGGCAGGAACTCCAGCCGGCGGTCGAGCAGGCCGGACGTCTCCAGCGTCCGCATCCACGACTCCAGCTGGCCGGTCAGGCGCTGGGAGCGGAACTCCGAGTTGGCCAGCGCGACGTTCTGGTCGACGTTGTGAGCCAGCACCAATCGGGAGACCTCGTCGGTCATCGACGCCAGCAACGCGTCCCGGTTCGCCCGCGCGAGGCGTCCGGACGCCAGCTCCGGGGCCAGCAGGATCTTGATGTTCACCTCGTGGTCGGAGGTGTCGACGCCGGCGGAGTTGTCGATGAAGTCGGTGTTCACCCGGCCGCCGTTGACGGCGTACTCGATGCGGCCCTTGTGGGTCCAGCCCAGGTTGCCGCCCTCGCCGGCGACCTTGGCGCGGACGTCGCGCCCGTTGACCCGCAGGCCGTCGTTCGCCTTGTCGCCGCAGTCGGCGTTGGTCTCGGTGGACGCCTTCACGTACGTGCCGATGCCGCCGTTCCACAGCAGGTCGACCGGCGCCTTGAGGATGGCGTTAATCAGGTCGTTCGGGGTCATCTTGGTGACGCCGGCGCCCAGGCCCAGGGCCGCGCGAACCTCAGCCGAGACCGGGATCGACTTCGCCGAGCGCGGGTAGATGCCGCCACCGGTGCTGATCAGCGAGGCGTCGTAGTCGGACCACGACGAACGCGGCAGGTCGAACAGGCGCTTGCGCTCGGCGAACGACTTCGCGGCGTCCGGGTTCGGGTCGAGGAAGACGTGCATGTGGTTGAACGCGGCCACGAGCTTGGTGTGCTCGGACAGCAGCATGCCGTTGCCGAAGACGTCGCCGGACATGTCGCCGATGCCGACGCACGTGAAGTCCTCGGTCTGGCAGTCGCGGCCCATCTCGAAGAAGTGCCGCTTGACCGACTCCCAGGCGCCGCGGGCCGTGATGCCCATGCCCTTGTGGTCGTAGCCCACAGAGCCGCCGGACGCGAAGGCGTCGCCCAGCCAGAAGCCGCGCTCGATCGAGATGCCGTTGGCGTAGTCGGAGAAGCTCGCGGTGCCCTTGTCGGCCGCGACCACGAGGTAGGGGTCGTCGCCGTCGTAGCGGATGACGTCGACCGGGGGGACCACCTCGCCCTTGACGATGTTGTCGGTGACGCTCAGCAGCGAGCTGATGAACGTCTTGTAGGCGGCCACGCCGCCGGCCTGCCAGCCGGCGCGGTCGACCGACGGGTCGGGCAGCTGCTGCGGGACGAAGCCGCCCTTGGCGCCGACCGGCACGATGACGGTGTTCTTGACCATCTGGGCCTTGGCCAGGCCCAGGGTCTCGGTGCGGAAGTCCTCAGCCCGGTCGGACCAGCGCAGGCCGCCGCGCGCGACGCTGCCGAAGCGCAGGTGGACGCCGTGGACCTCGGGCGAGTAGACGTAGATCTCGAAGCGCGGACGCGGCTCGGGCAGCAAGTCGAGTTCGCGGGGCAGCAATTTGAAGGCGAGCGCCGGGCGGTCGTCGGCGTAGGCGTTGGTGCGGACGATCGCCCGCAGCAGCGCGAGCATCATCCGGATGATGCGGTCGTGGTCGAGGGACGCGACGTCGTCGAGCGACTTCTCGATCTTCCCGGCGGCCTTCTCGAAGGCGGCCCTGCGGGCGTCGATGTCGGCATATTTGCGGGTGGGGTCGAACTTGATCTCGAAGGCGTCGACCAGGGCGTTGGCGATCTTGGGGTACGCGACCAGCGCGTTGCCGATGTAGGTCTGCGAGAACGGCGTACCGGCCTGCTGCAGGTAGCGGCTCATCGCACGCAGGACCGCGACCTGCTGCCAGCTCAGCTTGGCGGTCATGACGAGGCGCGCCATGCGCCCGGCCTCGGCCTGGCCGAAGTAGGAGGCGCGCAGCGCATCCGCGAACCGGTTGATGTCCTGGGGCCCGAAGTCGACGCCCTCGGCCTCACGGAAGCCCAGGTTGTAGATCAGGATCCTGTCGCCGGCGAGGTCGAGTTCCGACTGCCGCTCGTCGATCACCTCGACGCCGAGCGCCGCGAGGTGGGGCATGATCCGTGTCAGGGACATCGGTTTGCGGGTGACGACCTTGAGCCGATGGTCCGCGGAGCCGTCCTCGCTGGTGAGGAGGTCGAATCGCAGGTCGTCAGGCCCGGTCAGGTCGGCGACGAGCATCTGGTCAGTCACAACGGTCACAAGTGTCTCCACACACGTCATGGGGCAAACTCCCCGGTGAGTAGCCCCTCCTTCACCCAATGTATCGGTCAGAGGCCTTTTTCGCAGGAGAATCGCCAGGTCCGGTCGGCCAGAATAGCCCGCATGCAACTGACCGCCCGGCAGGAATTCTCCGCCCCTTGCGACCACGTGTACGCCATGTCCGTCGACCCGGCTTTCCTGGAGCAGGTGTGCCGCGATCTGGACGCCCCGAGCCACACCGTCGCCGTCTCCGGGCCGCCGGACGCCGCCGTCACCCGGGTCTCGGCCGAGATCGAGACCCCGGGGCCGATGAGGCCGGTGGCGGGTCCGAGCGTCACCGTCGGGCAGGAGATGGCGTGGGGGCCGGCGTCGGCGGACGGGTCCCGCACCGCGCGGCTCATCCTGAAGGTGGCCGGCATGCCCGTTGAGGTGGACGCCCACGCCCGGCTCGCGCCGACGGCGTCCGGCTGTGCGGTGGAGTACAGCGGCACCCTGGCGGTCAAGGTGCCGATCCTGGGGCCGGCGCTGGAGAAGCAGTCGGCCCCGTTCATCCTCGACACCCTGGCCATCCAGGAGCGCTCGGGCAACGCCTGGCTCGCCTCCCGACGCTGAGCCTGGCCCTTTCAGCGGGCGCCCCAGGATGCGTCTGGTGTACGGCTCAGGCGATGCGCATCATCTGGCACTGCTGGTCACGCCATGGGGGACTTCGGGGTGGGGTCCGGGGTGACGGGGGGCGTCCAGGTGAACCGGGGTGGACGCCGGGCGGCGAACGCGTCGATGCCCTCGGCGAGGTCGGGTCCGGAGTCGGCGGCGTCCACCCAACGGGCGACCAGCTCGGACGCCGGGCGTCCGGCCGCCATGGTGTTGACGATCTCCTTGGTCGCCTGGATGCTCAGCTGGCTCAGGCCCGCCATCTGCTCGGCCACGTGGCGGACGCGGTCAGCGAGCAGGTCGGACGGCACCAGTTCGTCCACCAGGCCGATGTGCAGCGCGCGGGCGGCGTCGATGCGGTCGCCGGTGAAGATCAGGTACTTGGTCGCGGCAGGCCCGACCAGGGCGACGAACCGGCGCGTGGCCGCCTCGGGGTAGACGATCCCGAGCTTCGCCGGCGGCAGCCCATAGTGGGAATCCGTGGCGGCGATGCGGAGGTCGCAGGCGGCGGCGAGCAACAGTCCCCCACCCAGGCAGTAGCCCGAGATCGCAGCGATCACCGGCTTGCGGCAGGACGCGATCGACTCCTCCGCCTCGACGACCTCCCCGCTCTTGTGGTGGTGGGTCAGGTTCGCGATGTCGGCGCCGGCGCAGAAGTGGGGTCCGGCGCCGGTGAGCACCACGACGCGGACGGACGGGTCGGCGTCCAGCTCTCTGAAGGCGCGGACGAGACCGCCCCACATCGGCTCGGTCAGCGAGTTCAGCTTCTCGGGGCGGTTCAGGACGACACGCGCCACGTGCCCCTCGCGGACGATCTCCACCTCAGCCATGCGCCCATCGTCGGGGCTATCGGACGCCGAAACGCCGAGCGTTCGGCTGTCAGAACCGCGACTGCTCCCAGACCATGGCCCGGGCGTCCGGATCTCCCGACAGCTCCACCCGCCACGGCGGCGGGGTGGTCGGGTACATGCGCACGGTGAAGGCCGGGCCGTCGGGCACGAACAGCTCCAGGATCGAGCCGTCCATGAACCCGCGGACGCTGCCCTCCCCCGCGCGGTTGCGCAGACCGTCGAGACCGGACGCCGCGGAGACGCCGCCGTCGGCCCGAGGGTCGGCGCTGGCGTGCTCGCGGTCGACGACGACGGTGCCGGCGACCGCGTCGACGGTGATGTCGAGGTACTCCTCGGCCCCGAAGCGCAGCCGCAACCGACAGGGTCCTGAGGCGGCGGAGGCGTCCAGGGCGAACTCCAACTGCGCCGGCAGGCCGTCGAGCTCGCCGTCGACGGGACGCCCCTCGGGGCTCGTCCGGAGCGACGAGAGCGCGGGCAGGGGGGCGCTCGCAAGAGAGCCGTCCGGTCGCAGGCTGACGAGCCGGGGCAGCGTGAGCGTCCCCGACCAGCCGTCGGCTTCGCACCAGTTCCAGGCGCGTCCCTCCGTCGCCCAGCCCCACATCAGGGGTCCCAGCGGGCTCTCGGGCATGACCGAGGCGGCGTAGAAGTTCGGTCCGCGGTCGACCAGAGACAGGCTCGACGGGTCGACGTCGGGATCCACGGCGTCCGGGGCGACGAAACTGAGGACGCGCATGACGCCCGTCTCCGGCGACCACCCGCCGACCAGGGCGACCATCCGGGCGCCGTACCGCAGGATCTGGGGGCACTCCCACATGCAGCCGGAGTCCCACTCGCCGGTGCGCGTGCGCGGAAGACAGCCGAGGAGGCCGGCGGGCGTCCAGGTCTCCAGATCGCGCGACTCGTAGAGCCGGACCATCGCGGTGCCGTCGTTGCTTCCGTCGTCCCCGGCGCCGGACACGCCGGCGCCCAAGGCCATCCGCCAGGTATCGCCCTCGCGCCAGACGAACGGGTCCCGCAGGTGCAGGACGCCCTCGGCGGCAGCCGGTGCGGGCACGGCCACGCGTGGCTCACCGAAGGTGGACCCGCCGTCGGTCGAGGTGGCGACGAGCGTCCGCTGCAGCGGCTCGTCGGCGACGAAGCCGGAGTAGAACGCACGCACGTTCCCGGACGCGTCGACCACGGTGTTTCCGGACCAGCAGCCGTCGCGGTCGTCGCCGAACGGATGCGGCGCCATGGCGGGACGGTGGTACCGCCAGTGCACCAGGTCGTCGCTCGTCACGTGCGCCCACTCGACCGGGGCGTCCAGGTCGACCGTGTGCCGGTACTGGAAGTACAGGTGTGAGCACCCGTCGACGACGATCGGACCGTTGGGGTCGTTGAGGTAACCGCGCGCGGGGCGCACGTGATACCGGGGGAAGAGGTGGTCACTCATCCTGAGTCACTCCTGGATGCCGAGGCGGAATGCTGTGGCGGCTAGCGGGACGATCCGGCCGTGATGCCGGCGATGAAGTAGCGCTGGGCGAAGATGAAGAGCAGGACGCTCGGGATCATCGCGAGGACGACGCCGGCCAGCACCACAGACACGCTGCCGGTGCCCAGGTTGCCCTTCAGGCCCACCAGGCCCAGCGGGAGGGTGAAGTTGTCCTGGGTCTGCAGGAAAACCAGCGGCCGGTAGAACTCGGCCCAGAAGCCGGAGAAGTTCAAGATGGCCAGGGTCGCGATGGCGGGGGTCGCCATCGGGGCGTAGATGCGGCTGAACACCCGGAAGTGCGAGGCGCCGTCGACGCGGGCCGCTTCGCCGAGTTCGCGGGGCAGCTGCATGAAGTACTGCCGCATGAGGAACGTTCCGAAGGCGCTGCCCAGGGCCGGGATCACCAGCGAGAGCAGCGAGTCGGCCAGCCCGAGCGTCTTGATGATCACGAAGACCGGGATGATGATCGTCTGGATCGGCACCATCATCGTCGCGAGGAAGACGCCGAAGATTGCGCTGCGGCCGGGGAACGAGACCATCGCGAAGGCGTAGCCGCTCAGGGTGCAGGTGATGGTCTGCCCGACCACGATCAGAGCGGTGACGATCACGGAGTTCACGAAGAACGTGCCGATCGGGATCTGATTGAACACCTCGGCGTAGTTCGAGAAGTCGGGGTTCAGCGGGATCCACTGCGGCGGGTTCGTGAACGCCTGGGCGGGCGAGCGCAGCGAGGTGGTGAGGGTCCACAGCAGCGGCCCGAGGGCGAACATGGCGGCGAGGATGAGGACGATGAGGCCGGCGATGCTGCCGATTCGGCGGGTCACCTGGACGCGCGCGGCGAGAGCGGTACTCACTGGTAGAACACCAACTTCCGGGAGGCGGCGAACTGGATCCCCGTGATCGCGAGGATCACGAGCAGCAGGAGGATGGCGATCGCCGAGCCGAAGCCGAACTGCAGGTTCTGGAAGGCGCTGCGGAACATGACGATGGTGGCGGTCGTGGTGGCGTTGCCGGGGCCGCCCGAGGTCATGATGTACGGCTGGTCGAACAGCTGGATCGCGTTGATCATCGCGACCACGGTCGCGAACAGGATCGTGGGGCTGATCAGCGGGATCTTGATCTGCAGCAGGGTGCGCAGCGGCCCGGAACCGTCCACCTGGGCGGCCTCGAGGACGTCCGTCGGCACCGACATCAGGGCCGCCACGAACAGGACGAACGTGAATCCGGTCTGCTGCCAGGCCGAGACCAGCACCATCGTCACCATCGCACCGATCGGGCTGGTCAGCCACGGAATGTTGGGGATCGAGAGCAGCCCCAGGTAGTAGTTGACGACGCCGAACTTGTAGTCGAACAGGTAGCCCATGAAGATCGACACCGAGGCCGTGGACGCCAGCAGCGGCAGGTAGAACGCGGTGCGGAAGAACGTGCGGGCGGCATTGCTGCGCCGCTGGTTGACCAGGACGGCCAGCCCGAGACCCAGCACCAGCTGCAGGACGACGATGCTGACCGCGAGGATCAGCGTGACGCCGAGCGAGTGGACGACGGTGGTGTCGGAGAAGATCCGCTGGTAGTTGGCCATCCCGACGAAGGTCGGGTCGCTGATGACGTCCCATTCGAAGAACGACAGCACGAGCGAGGCGACGATCGGGCCGAACGTGAACACGGCCACGAAGAACATCGACAGACCGATCATTCCGAAGCCGAAGCCGGCCTCCTTGCGCCGCTCCCGGCGCTGCGCGTGGCGGATCTTGTCGGCCGCGGCCGGATCCGCGGGGGCCGGCGCCAGGCGCCGACCCCCCTCGGTGATCGTCATTGCGCGACCTTCGCCGCCGCTTCGAGATCGGCCTGCAGCCCGTCAAGGGCCGCCTTGGCGTTGCCGGTGGACAGCGCCTCGGTGGTGCGGGTGTTGAGGGCGGTGGCCAGGGCGTTGTAGTACGGCGGCGCAGGGATCGGCGCCGTGTCCGGGTGGTCGGTCAGCGTGTCGTAGAAGACCTTCCAGTTCTTCGGGCCGGTCGTCGAGTAGCGCTCGGCCGTCATCAGCGACTTGCGCGCCGGCGTCGTCACGTTGCCGGGCGCGATGATGTCGAAGCTCGACGGCTTGATGAGGAGCTTGAGGATCTCCCACGCGAGATCCTTCTGCTTCGACGACTTGAAGATCGCGTAGCCGCCGGTGCCGAAGAGGTGCCGCTGGCTCTTCCACTTCGGGAACAGCTGGACGTTGAAGGCGTCAGCCTTCATTCCGGCATTGTGCAGGCCGCCGGCCCAGAAGCCGCCGCCGATGGCCGTCCCGATCCGCTCGGACGCGAACAGGCCCTGCAGCGTCTGGCCGCCGCCGACGTCGGGCGAGGGCGCCACGCCGGCATTCTTCATGTCGATCATGTACTGCAGCGCCTCGACCACGGGCGCCGAGTTGGCGGTGGGGTCGCCCCACTGCCAGCCACCCTTGCGGCCGGCCGCGGCCGGGTCGCCGGCGTACGCGCTGTTCCACAGCCAGTCGCCGCCGTCGTACTTGCCCTCGGACAGCAGGTTGCCGCCGTTGGCGTACATGAACGACGTCCAGCTGCCCCACAGCCGCACGACCCACGAGAACCCGTTGACGCCGCCCAGCTTGGAGATCTTCTCGGCGGCATTGTGGAAGTCGTCCATCGTCCAGTTCGCGCTCGGCTCGGCGATGCCCGCCTTCTGGAACAGGGAGGTGCTGTAGTACATGTTGCCGGCGTTGAAGTCGCTCGGCAGCTCGTACAGGCTGCCCTTGTACATCATGGCCTCGACCAGCGCCGGGTGGACGTCGGAGAAGTAGGACTTCAGGTTGTCCATGTCCTTCTTGACGTAGTCGTCCAGAGGAATGGCCAGCCCCTTCGAGGCCATCAGCTGGACGCCCTCGGTCGCGACGCCGACGATGTCGGGCGGGCTGCCGGACGCGATCTGGGTGAGCACCTTGGCGAAGAAGTCGTTCCAGTCGGTGCCGTTGACGGCGCTGACCTGGAGGGTGATCTTCGAGTCCAGCTTCGCCACCTCGGGGGCGAGCGACTTCTGGAGCGCATCGGCCGACTTCTGGTCGCCGAAGTAGAGCATCTTGAACGTGCCGGACGCCGCCGAGGCGGTGCCCGAGCTGCCGGCGCTACTGCACGCGGCGAGCGAGCCGAGACTGCCGAGGGCGAGGGCGGCCCCGCCGGCCTTGAGCAGGCTGCGACGACCCATCATGGGCCCGAACTGACTCATGTTTCCTCCTGAATCATCGAGGACGGAGCGTCCCAATACGTTTGACTAATACGTATTGGGCTGCACGCTAGCAGCGCGCCGATCTTGAGGTCAATACGTATTGGGTACTATGTTCGAGGAACCGAACCAGAGGGGGCAGCATGGCCAGGAAGCGCGTCGAGTCCAGGCCGCGCCGCGCGACCATGGTGAACGTCGCGGAGGCCGCCGGCGTCTCGCAGTCGACGGTCTCGTTCGTGATCAACGACCGCCGCGACGTCGTCGTCGCCGAGGAGACGCGCCAGCGCGTCCTGCAGGCGGCGGCCGACCTCGGTTACCGGCCGAACCGCGTCGCCCAGTCGCTGCGCCTCAACCAGTCGTTCCTCGTGGGCATCGTCACGCGCGGCATCGTCGGCGGCCCGTACGCCGGACGCATCATCTCCGGTATCCAGCAGGTCGTACAGGCCAACGATCAGCTGTGCATGGTCGTGGACGCCACCGACGACCCCGCCCAGGGCGACCCCGCGGTGGCCAACCTGCTGGCCCAGGGCGTCACGGGCATCATCTACGCCGGGTTCATCCCGGCCGAGACCCACACGAGCCCTGACCTCGGCCAGACCCGGTGCGTCTTCGTCAACTGCTGGCCCGCCGACCGCTCGATCGCCACCGGGGTGATCCTCGCCGACGACTACGGCGGCGGCCGCAAGGCCGCCGAGGCCGCGTTCGCCGCCGGGCACACCGACGTCGCCTTCCTCGGCGGCATCGAGACCGAGTTCGCCTGCATCGAGCGCCACCGCGGTTTCCTGGACGCCGCCGCCGCGGCCGGCATCGACCCCGCCGGCCTGTTCCAGACGTACGGCAACTACGAGATCTCCGGGGGCTACGACGCGACGTTGGAGGCCTTCCGCCAGGGGCGTCCGACGGCTCTGGTCTGCGGCAACGACCGGATGGCCGTCGGCGCGATCCTGGCCCTGCACACCCTGGGCCTCGAGGTGCCGCGCGACGTCAGCGTCATCGGCTACGACGACCAGCCCGACATGGCCGACGAGGTGCGCCCCCGGCTGACCACCGTCGCGCTGCCGCACTACGAGATGGGCCAGCAGGCCGGACGCCTGCTCCTCGGCCTCGAGGACGCCGACGGACGCCGCGACTTCACCATCGACAGCCCGCTGGTCGAGCGGGACTCCCTCGCTCCCCCGCCGACCGTGACCTGAGCAGGACGCCGTTGTGGGGTGTTGCCGGCCGCAGACTGCTGTGTCCCACGCGCCTGGCAGGACGCCCCTCGGCCGTCGTAACAACGGCAGGTAATGCGGATAGTCCGCGCTACATCCGCTTCACGTCCGGTCCACACCATCACCCGTTGGGGACCAACGGGGCCATCGCAGTTAACATCAAGAACCGGACAGCCTGCCACTCTAAGAGACTCCCTTCCTTCTTGGCATGAACTTCGTGCATTACAATCACGCCACGATTCTTTGCGAGCGCTCAATGCCGTCGCGAACTCAGTTTTCTTGCACGGCGCGCCGAACGATTAGGAGTTGCCGAGTTGGTCATGCCGATTCTCTACTCAGATGTTCGCGCTTTGCATGAAACAGGGATGGATGACGAGGCAATCGCTCTCGTCAGGCGATTTCAGTGGGAGGACTGGACCACGCTCAGATTCGAGGAACGCGCGTCGGCCCTCTACCGCAAGGCGGTAGCCGCCATGGCTTCACAGATAGCCAAGGCGAATGAAGACGCTGACAACACCGCCTCTTTGCGCGCCATACCCGAGTCGAATGATGAGCAAGAGGCCGAGGAAGGGCCGGGCCTTCTCGACACCTTGGCCGAGATGGAGGAAGCGCTTCCCCGTTGGAACGACGCCGTCGGCGAGGTGCGTGAGGCGGTTGAGCGGATCGGATTGATTGCCACATCCGCAAGTACAAGCATCGAGAAGGCAAATCACGCACCGAAGCCTATGGCTGCCAGGATGCTAGTGCTCAAGAAGGCTGCATCCCAATTCCAAATAGAGGCCGAACAATTGAAGCGCGTCTCGGCCGGCTTCACGACGGATCTGAACGAAATCGATGCCGGGATGAGGGCAACCGTCGCACTCGTTCGCCTTCAGAGTGACCCTGACGAGATACGTGCAGCATGTGAGTTCTTCGGGGTCGTGCGAGCATTGGCCGACTCATCAGAAGAAGGGCTAGGCGCCCTAGAGAACCTGAGTCGATCAATCGAGCCTCTTGAGGGCCTCTCTCGTGACCTTCGAGGCCCCTTCAGGAAGCTTCGAACTAGTTTGACGGTCCTTGCAGAGGGACGGCAGGTAATTCGGAATTGGGTCGTCTTGATGAATACGTCTGGGCTGGAGTGCTCCACGAGTGAGGGATCTCACTCAGTCACTCAATGAAAGAGGGCAGAATTGCCATCCCCTTACGCGCGGTGCGCCATTGGACCGCTCAGCTGTGGCGCGGTGGCACGGACTCGGGCGATCTTCGCCGCGACAGTGCCTGTCCGTTGCCCGCGTGCTGCGGTCGCTCTCAGTGCTCCTAGCCCGGGGAGAACCGGTCCCTACCTATGGGTGGAACAGAACGTGAGCGGTCGCGGGTCAGACCTCGCGCGGACTCCCAATGCGTTCCCGCCCTGGTCGGGCCGACACCGTGACGGGGCCACGCTGAGACGAAAAAAGACCCGGCCCACGAGTGACCGGGTGAATATGTGCACACTCTACGTCATGCAGCCGGAGCTGACAACCAACCGACAAGACGCCTGCGCCCCTACCAACCGACCGGGCGGGTCTGCCCGCCGGTGGGATTCGGCAACTGACAGGAACGGTACGTCGAGGCCGGCAGCTTCCACCACCAATGCCCACCGACCCCTTCCGACGGGGTGCCCCGTAGGGCTCCCGCAGTGGCGGTGGGCTGCGGGTTGATCAAACCTACGGGTACACGCTGGCGCGCCTCGCGGATCGGCAACGCGAGGTCGCTGTCATTGGAGATCACGACCGCAGCGTCGATGTCGCCACGCAACACGTCCAGGAGCAGATGCGATGCCACGTTCACGTCGCTTCCCTTCTCCTCCAGGTGCAAGTATTGAACGAGGAACCGAGCGTCCTTGACGGGGCTGCCTCCGGCATCCTGAACCATCACCGGCCAACCCGACGTGACAATCCTGGGCATCTTCGTGACCGAATCCCTCGTGGCAAGCAGCGCAGACTTCGTCCGGGCGACGTACCGGCCATATTCGATCCAGTCCACGGGGCCGCTTTTGGCCAGTGCCAGGAGATAGACGTCCTGGTCACGATGGGCGGAAGGATTTGTTGCCGCGTCGACCCTCGCGGTGCAGTAGATGATGCGCTCGATCGTGGGGCTCTGCCAGGAGCCTTGC
>DAIRTI010000100.1:9394-11965 GCA_036803965.1 Propioniciclava sp. | reverse complement strand
TGCGGGTGGTCCCGGGTGACCTGGGCACGAGGGGCGGGGTCCTGACCGACGAGTTGGCCCGGGCGCTGCGGCCGGACGGCTCGGTGTTCGAGGGCCTGTACGCCGCGGGCAACAACTCGGCGTCCGTCATGGGACGCACCTACCCCGGACCCGGCTCAACGATCGGACCGGCGGTGGTGTTCGGCCTGCGTGCGGTCCGGCACATGGCGGCCGTCTAGCAAGCCCTCGCGCCGGGCACGCATAGGCGCTTCTGCCGGCTGCGTCACTCGATCCGTCGGAATCCGAGGCTTTGACTGGTTCTTCTCGCGGATCGCGTGACGTGGCCGGTGGTTCGGCCCTGGCGGCCCGGCTCAGACAGGGACGACCGAGTCGACCACCGGCACCAGGGCGCTGCGTGGTCCCGGGGCCGAGCAGGTCAGCCGGGCCGGCGCGCTGAGCACGTTGCGGCCGTGGACGTCGACGTGGCGTCCGGCGTGCGCGATCTGGACGTACCAGCCCTCGTGGGCCGAGCGGCGGGTGATCGTGAGGTCGCGGTCCCAGGGGGTGGTGCCGAGGGCATCGGCGGCCGCCACGATCGCGGCCTGCTCGTGGGACGCCCACCCGATCACGCCCCTGATCCGGTCGCGGTCGACGCGTCCGGCCTTGTGGCCCCGGACGAGGGCGACGGCGTCCTCGCCCGAGACGTAGCCGTACAGGACGCCGTCGGGCATGACCGCCACGTTGGCCGAGAACCGGTCACCGCCGAGATGCGTGCACTCCCAGGTCTGCGCGGGCCACTCCTCGGCGAGCGCGGCGGCCACCGGACGCCCCCGCACCGCGCAGCACTGGTCGTGGCGTCCGTGCGTGCAGACGAGCAGCAGCCCCTCCCCGGGCGCGGCACCGGCCGCGAGTGGATTCGCGAGTGCCGCGAGCGCCCCGCCCCAGCCGCCATCGGCGTCCCGGACCCCCCACACCTCCACGCCCAGCCGTGCGTCGACGACGCACCAGCGCGGCGGCGTCCCCTCCCCGCGCGCGTTCGGACGCCGGATCAGTTCCAGGCGGGCGGACGCCGACGCGAGCGCGCGATCGAGGGCGGCCAGGGCGGCCGGCGGGGCCTGGACGGACGCCTGGACGTCGGACTGCCAGCCGGACTCCTGCTCGAGCAGCAGCCAGCGCGTCGCGGGCGAGGCGGTGCCGATGGCGAGATCGCCACGCGCGCGAGCGGCGTCCGAACACCGGACGGGCGGTTCCGTCATCGAGCGATCCCGACCCCTTCGACGAGGAGGGCGCGGGCGGCGTCCCCGAACTCGCCGGCCCGGACGCACTCGCCGGCCAGCAGCCGCTCCAGGGCCGGGCGAAGTTCGGCCGGCAGGGGGAAGCGGCCGGCACGGGAGCGCACCACGACGCGGCCGTCGGGCGCGTCCTCGAGGGACGCCAGCAGGTGCGGCCGCAGGGCGATGGGCGTGTCGGGGGTGAGGGCGTCCGCGCTGGTCAGCTGGGCCAGGGGCGGCAGCGATGCCGGCCTGGAGCTGCCACGGCTGCGGGCCAGCAGGGCGGCGGCGAGCTGGTCGGTCCGGACGCCCGCGAGCGCCGTCTCGATCGCCTCGCGCGCGCCGGCGGCGTCCGGGCGCAGCTGGTCGGCGGCGGAGACGTCGACGCCCAGCGGCAGGGACGCCCGGACGGCCTCGTCGGTCACCAGAACCGCGCGGACGGCGTCCAGGTACGCCTCGGCGAGGTGGTACTGCGTCCAGACGTGCAGGCCGATCGTGAGGTGGATCGTGGTGCCCCCGAGGGCGCGGGCGCTGTGCACGAAGCCGCGCGGCAGGTAGAGCACGTCGCCCGGCGACAAATCGGTCTCGATGATCGGCGGCCCGGACGCCATCGCGGCGACTTCGCTCGCGTGGGCGTCCCAGGTCTGGCTGCGCAGCGGCACCGGCCAGACGGGGTCGTGGACGACCCAGTGCTTCGCCCCGGTGATCTGCAGCACGAACACGTCGTGCACGTCGTAGTGGGCCGAGAAGCCCTGGTTGGACGCCGGCGTCACGTAGGCGTTGACCTGCACCGGATGACCCAGTTCGGACGCCAGCGCCTGGGAGAAGTCTCTGATGGGTGTCCACGTGCGGTGCAGGCCCTGCAGGACGATCGTGGCACCGTCGGCGAAGAGGCGGCGGACCTTGTCCTCGCTCACCTGGTCGGGGACGCCTGCCCCGACGCCGCCGGGCGCGGTGAACTGCGCGTCGGGCAGGGCGGACCCGCTCTTGGCGATCCGCAGGAAGGGCGCCCGGAGGCCGCGCTCGGCGATCAGCTCGTCGACGGCCTCGGGGCTGAAGAGGTCGGCGAAGGCGTCGCCGGCGTCCCGTTCGTCGAGGGACGCCAGCAACGCCTCACGTCCCCACGCGCGGCGCAGCGGATCGAGATCGCTCCCGAAAAGCCGCGACAGCGCGAGGGTTGGTTGGGGTGCAGTGGGCACTACGCGGCTTAGGCCGAGCCGTAATTGAGCTTGCCCGCGACCCCGTCGGCGCCGAGGTCGGCTCCGCCGTCGCTGACCGAGATCTCCTCGTCGGCGCCCGCGTCCGCGCCCTGGTCGAGGCC
>DAIRTI010000100.1:0-9294 GCA_036803965.1 Propioniciclava sp. | reverse complement strand
GTCGAGGCCGCGCTCTGCGCCCTGGTCAGCGCCACCGTCCGCCCCGCCGTCGGCCCCTTGGTCGGCTCCGCCGTCCGCGCCTTGGTCCGCGCCTGCGTCAGCTCCCCCGTCGAGACCGCGCTCGGCACCTTGGTCCGCGCCCGCATCGGCGCCGCCGTCAAGGCCGCGCTCGGCACCTTGGTCAGCTCCGCCGTCCGCGCCGTGATCCGCACCAGCGTCCGCGCCGTGGTCGGCGCCGCCATCGGCTCCTCCGTCGTTGCCGGCCGGGATGACGCCCGACACGTCCGGACGGCCCGCGCCGCCGTCGGCGCCGTGGTCGGCTCCGCCGTCACCCACGGGGGCCAGGTCGGGGTTCAGGGGGCCCGGGGCCCCGTGCTCGGCGCCGGCGTCCGCACCGTGGTCGCTGACTGCTCCGGCGTCCCAGTTCTGGTTGGTCATTGATGGCTCCTTGTCGTCGTGGGTGTTCCCTGAGCCTGCCGTTACCCAGGTCGTGGACTGAAGAACGGGCGGGTCACAAAACCGTACCGACTGCGGTGTCGACCGCCCGGCGGGCCGGTGCTGGGCACCCGCCGGGGTGTCGGCGCAGGAGGCCGCGGGTCTCAGCTGGTGACGTCCTTGGTCGAGAGGCGGGCCCAGGCAGCGAGCAGGAACACGACGGCGTAGACGGCGTCCAGGCCCAGGCCGCGGACGACGTTCGTCGTGTAGAGCGGGTCGCGCACCAGGTCGATCGCGCTGAGGTACCAGTGCGTGAGCAGCCAGGGCTGCAGCCACGCCAGCTGGCTGACGCCCTCGGCCACCCACGACAGGGCCACGACCACCATGGTCGCGATCGTCGCGGCGAGCGGCTGCTCGGTGAGGGTCGAGAGGAAGAGCCCCACCGCGCCGAGCGCCGCGATGCCCGCGGCGAGGTAGAGCGCGACGAGCACGACGCGTCCGAGGGCGACGGCGAAGGGCAACTGGGTGCCCGACAGCGTCGTCGTCGGCCCGAGCCCGAACAGCGCCGCGCCCAGGACGACGCCCGTCAACGCGACCACGGTCACCGCGACCAGCGCGCCGACGACGATCGAGGCGTACTTGACGGCCAGCAGGCGGGTCCGGCCGACGGGGACGGTCAGCAGGTAGCGCAGGGTGCCCTGGTTGGCCTCGCCGGCGATCGAGTCCCCGGCCACCATGGCGATCGCGAGCGGCAGGAAGATCGTCGTCTCCAGCGTCAGGGACGCCACCGCCAGGAACGGCCCGTTCGTCGCCGCCCCGATCAGCCCGCCGCCGGGACGCCCGCGCTGCAGCTTCAGCGCCACCCCCATCAGCACCGGGACGACCGCCAGCACCGCCAGCCCGAGCTGGTTGCGGCGGCGTCCGAAGACCAGGCGCAGTTCGGACGCCCAGAACCTAAGCGCCGACATCGAAGCCCTCCCCGGTGAGGCCGACGAAGACGTCCTCGAGGCTGGTGGTCGCCAGCGCGAAGCCCCGCACCCGGACGCCCGCGCCGACGAGTTCGGCGACGATCTTCTCAGGGGCCAGGCCGGCGGGGTCGCCGGTCACGCGGTCGCCTGTCGCGGTGGCCGTCACCCCCAGGCCGGCCAGGACGCGGATCGCACCCGCGGCGTCCGGCGTTGTCAGCTCGAGCGTGGGGGCGGCGCGGGCGCGGAGGTCGCCGAGGGTGCCCTGGGCGACGAGGCGTCCGGACGACATGACCCCGACGTGCGTGCACAGCTGCTCGACCTCGCTCAGCAGATGGCTCGACACCAGGACCGTCGCCCCGTCGCCCGCCAGCGACGCCACGAGGTGGCGCACCTCGCGGGTGCCCTGGGGGTCGAGCCCGTTGGTCGGCTCGTCGAGCACCAGCAGGTCGCGCGGGCGCAGCAGCGCAGCCGCGATCGCCAGCCGCTGCCGCATGCCGAGCGAGTACGCCCGATAGCGCTTGGACGCCGCGGCCGCGAGTCCGACGCGGTCGAGGGCGGCATCGACGCGGGCCGAGGCGGTGCGGGCGTCCGCGGTGCGATCGGCGGCGTCCAGGCGGTGGAGGTTGGCGCGTCCGGAGAGGTAGGGCTGGAAGGCCGGCCCCTCGACGAGGGCGCCGACGTGGGGGAGCGTGGCGAGGACGCCGGCGGGCATGGGGCGTCCGAGGAGGCTGCACGTGCCCTCGGTGGGGCGGATGAGGCCGAGCAGCATGCGGATCGTGGTGGTCTTGCCCGACCCGTTCGGCCCCAGAAAGCCGTAGACGCTGCCGGCGGGGACGTCCAGGTCGATGTGGTCGACCGCGACCTGGTGGCCGAACCTTTTGGTGAGCCCGGCGCTGGCGACGGCGGGCGTGCCGGACGTACCCGCGCTCGAATCTGCCGGCGCGGTCGCGGGCGAGGCGTCAGGCACGACTGATGCTCAGCTGAGGGCGGCGAAGAGTGCGTCCGGGGTGACGGCGCCGACGGCGACCCGTCCGTCGTCGGTGAGGACGACGCTGAACAGCGGGCCGTCGAGGAGGCGTCCGGAGCCCCAGGTGCCCGAGACGCGCGGCAGCTGCTCGAGCAGCGAGGTCACGGTGCGGTCGCTGGACGTGCTGCTCTGGAGCGGGGACTTGCCGACGAGGACGCTCGTCCAACCGGTGCCGACGACCTTCGTGTCGTCCGTGGCCGAACCGGTGGTTGGGCGCGGCGAGGCCGGCGCGGCGGACGGGGCGCGTCCGGAGCCCGGACTGTGGAAGCTCTTCTCGGTGACCGTGGTGCCCGCGGGAGGCGTGAACGTGAAGACGCCGGCGTCCGGGCTTTCGAAGGAGACGGAGGTGAACGCGACGTCGATGGCGTGGGTGCCGTCGGATGCGATCATCTGGACGCGCAGCGGGACCTTCGTCTCGGAATCGATCGCGAGGCTGACGCTGCCGACCTTCGTGCCGGACTGCTTCGGGGTGAGGACGAGCTCGTAGACGGGGCGTCCGGCGACGACGTCGGCGCGGGTGGTCTCGACGGCGGTCGTGGGATCGAGGTTCTTCAGGATCTTCTCGGCCACGTCGGCGGGGCTGGCCGAAGGGGTCGCCGAGCCGCCGGTGGCGGACTTCTCGGGCAGCGTCACGTGGACGGCGGAGGCGTCCGCGCTGGACCACAGCCACGCGTCGGTGCCGTTGACGATGAGGTCGCTCTCGTTGGTTCCGTCGACGAGCGCGAGGCGGTGGGACTGGGCGCCGTCGGTCCAGACGCGCCAGGTGTGCGTGCCGGACGCCAGCGTGAGCAGCGAGCCGAGCGAGGCGTCCGAGACGGTCGGCGAGGCGAAGCCGGGCAGCTCGGGCAGTCCGAGGTTGCTGGTCTGGGTGACCTCACCCGAGAGCGGGCGCGCCTTCAGACCCTGCAGGTCGACGAGCAACTGCTGGGCGGTGCGGTCGGGCAGCGCGGGCTCGGCGACGGCGGACGACGTGACCGCGAGCGGGACGCCCACCAGCAGCGCCGCCGCGACGAGTGGGGCGGCCCACCGGGTCGCCGGATGCTTTCCCATGTTGGCCATGCCTCATTGTCACCCCGTGGGCAAACGGCGTCGTCCGACCGTGGTCGCTGGTTTCCTGGGTCGGGAGGGGAGGAGCGGCTGGCGGGGTGACCGGCCGTCAGTACGTAATCGTGCGGACGCCCTCGGGGGTGCCCAGCAGGCAGACGGACGCCTTGATGTGCGCGAAGACGCCGACCGTCACGACACCCGGCCAGTCGTTCACGGCCGACTCCAGCGCGGGCGGGTCGGCGATGCGGAGGCCGTGGACGTCCAGGATGTGCTGGCCGTTGTCGGTGACGAAAGGCGTCCCGTCGGGATTCGTGCGCAGGCGCGCCTCGCCCGCGGTGCCGCAGACGCCGGCGGCGAAGCGGCGCGTGATGGCCGCCTCCGCCATCGGGATCACCTCGACCGGCAGCGGGAACGCGCCGAGGACGTCCACGTTCTTCGAGGCGTCCGCGATCAGGACGAACCTGGACGCCAGCGCCGCCACGATCTTCTCCCTCGTCAGCGCCGCCCCGCCGCCCTTGATCATGCAGCCACGCGGGTCGACCTCGTCGGCGCCGTCGACATAGACGTCGAGCGAGGTGACGTCGTTGGCGTCCAGCACCTCGATGCCGAGCGCGCGCAGGGCGGCGGTCGAACGCTCAGAGCTCGAGACTGCAGCGGCGATCCGCTCGGGCATCTCGCCCAGGGCGTCGATGAAGTGCGCCACCGTCGAGCCGGTGCCGACCCCGACGATCGTGCCGGGGGTCACGTAGGCGATCGCGGCGCGTCCCACTTCGCGCTTGAGCGCGTCCTGGGTCTGCTGGGCCTGACTCGGCTGGGGCGTCGGTGCCATGGGCGTCCTTTCGTCGGGTCCAAGCTTGGCGCACGCCGGGGGCAGCCTGCACAGTGGGGCATGGCTGTCTTCGAGCACGTCGCCGTCTACCCGCACCCGCGCGCGGAGGTGTTCGCGTGGCACACGCGTCCGGGAGGGTTCGTCCGGCTGACGTCGCCGGGCATGGCCGAGGTCGTCTCCGGCCCCACGGACGGCATCCAGGTCGGCTCCGAGCTGCGGCTGCGCGTCTCGTCCCCCGTTGTCGCAGGCCTGTTGCCGGACGTCGGCCTGCCCGGGCGTCCGTCGGGCCCGGTGGGGGTGCCGTGGGTGGTCCGGCACGTGGAGCTCGTGGACGGGGAGCGGTTCGTCGACGAGCAGGTGTCCGGCCCGCTGCGGCTCTGGCGTCACGAGCACCTCTTCTCGGACGCCCCCGGGGGCGGCACGACGCTCGTCGACCGGGTCACCTGGGAGCCGCCGATCGGGCTCGCGCAGGGGCTGATCGAGCGGCGGCTGGAGCACCTCTTCGCCTTCCGCGAGCGGCAGCTGCGCGCCGACCTCGCCCTGCACGCGCGGCTCGCGGCTCCACCCGCGCACGTCGTGGTGACCGGGGCGTCCGGCCTGATCGGACGCCAGCTGTGCGCCCTGCTGACCACCGGCGGGCACACGGTGACACGCCTTGTCAGGTCAGGGAATGTCGGGCCGGGCGAGGCGTCCTGGGACCCGGCTCGCGGGCGCATCGACGCCGCTGCCCTGCGCCGCGCGGACGCGGTCGTGCACCTGGCGGGGGCGTCCATCGGCGGACGGTTCACGCGGCACCACAAGGACGCCGTGCTGTCGTCGCGCGTCGACGGCACCCGCACGCTGGCCGGCGCGCTGGCGGCGGCCGACATGCCCCGGACGCTCGTGCAGGCGTCTGCGATCGGGATCTACGGCCCGCGGCGTCCGGGCGAACTGCTGACGGAGGATTCGGCTCCTGGCCCGGATGCAACTTCCTGGAGGCGGGATGCGGATTTCGGCGCTTCCGAGGCCGTTTGGGGCGACCAGCCTCCAGAAAGTTACAGTGCTGGGTTCCTCGCCCACGTCGTCCGGACGTGGGAGGCGACCGCGGTGCCGGCGCTGGAGGCGGGCGTCCGGACGGTCTTCCTGCGGACCGGGATCGTGCTGAGCGCTGGCGGAGGAGCGCTCCTGCCGCAGTTGCCGCTGTTCTACGTCGGGGCCGGCGGACGCCTCACCGCCCCCGACGCCTGGACCAGTTGGATCACCCTCGACGACATGGCCCGCGCATACGTGCACGCGCTGTTCACGCCTTCCTTGGCGGGGCCCGTCAACGTCGTGGCGCCACACCCGGTGACCGCCGAGGTCTTCGCCCGCACCCTCGGACGCACCCTGCGGCGTCCGGCGGCTCTACCCACGCCGGGCTTCGGGCCGGCGCTCGTCCTGGGACGCGAGGGCAAGTCGGAGCTGATCGACACCGACCAGAGGGTCTCGTCCGAGAGGCTGGCCGCGAGCGGGTTCGTCTGGGCGCAGCCGACGATCAAGGACGCCTTCGCGCACATCCTGTAGGCCGCAGGTGCGGGAGTTCCGACCCCGAAGGGCTACGCGACGCCCGTGGCGTCCGTGGGGGTCGGCTTGGGACGCTCCGGGTCCCACAGCGACTTCGTGTCGAAGAACAGTGGGAGGGCGCTGGGCTTGCCGTCGAGCACCTTCTGCATCGTGATGCCGTCGATGTTCACGCGCCACTGGCGGTAGTAGCCGTCCTTGACCTGGACGTAGTAGGGGCTGCTGTTGTCGATCGGGAAGAAGTACTCGTATCCGAGCTTGTCATGCAGCAGTTGGTACTTCGGGTCGGACGCCGCGTACGACTTGCCGATGCCGAAGACGATGTCGGAGCCGAACGCGAAGATCATCTCCTTGGTCGAGCCGACGATGGGCTCCACCTCGGCCTTCCAGAGCGCCTGGTCGGCCTCGATCTGGGCCGCAGTGCTGGCCTGGAAGCTGATGTGGTTCCAGGTGTGGTTGGCGAAGTTCCAGCCCTCGGCCTTCAGTGCGTCGGCGACCTTCTTGGCGTCCGCGGCGGCCTGCTTGGTGGCCTCGGTGTCGCCGTACTTCTTGACCGACGAGCGGTACCCGAGGACGCCCTCGTAGCCCGTGACCGCGATCGAGCCCTTGTCGCCGCGGTAGGAGAAGTCGGGGTGCTCGCGGACGAACGCGTCGATCATCGTGATGACGTCGTAGGCGCCCTCGGTCCAGTTGCCCTGGGCGTCCTGGTAGGTGTTGACGACCATGCCGTTGGCGTCGATCTTGAGCTGGCGGGGGAATCCGGCGTTGTCCCAGCGGGAGTAGTAGTTGACGTCGTCCTCCGAGATGACAAGGGGTTTCTTGCCGGCGGGCAGCGTGATGGGATCGGCTGCGGGTGCCATGACGCCGTTCTTGACCGCGTAGATCCGCTCGGGGTGGACCAGCACGTAACCCTTGTCGTAGATCGACTGCAGCTGGGCGGCGAACTCCTTCTGGGTGACCATGTACTGCGCGTTGCCGGCGCGGTCGATGGCCGGTACCGCCGAGGAGTGGAACGCCCGCTGGGGATCGATGACCAGCGGGTGCCAGAAGAGGTGGGGCACCTTGGTGGGCTCGGTCCAGGCCTGGGCGGCGGACTTCGCCTTCTCGATCTCGGCCTTGGCCTGCTGAGCGTCCTGGCTTGTGTCGCCGGCGATCAGTGCGAGCGCGGCGTCGTAGTCGTACTGCGCCGCCCTCGTCTTCGCCTCCGCGAGCTTGGACGCCGTCGCGCCCGTTCCGCCCGTGCCCTGGCCTGCGGATCCCTGGCCCGCGGACCCCTGCCCGCCAGGCACGACACCGCAGGCGGTCAGTGCGAGCGCCAGCAGCAGGGCGGCGATCGTCGGTACACGCTTCATGGTCGAGAACTCCTCCGGCGTCCGGCTCGGGGACGCCGGGCACGCCCGTCCATGGTCCCATGCCCGGCCAAGTCGGCCCTGCGGCGTCCTGTTGGGGCCTCGCTGGGCGTCCTGGTGCGGCCACGTGGTGGCAGTCGAACGCAGGGCGTCCCGTCACTTCGGGCGTCGTGGAACTCGGCCTTCGGGCGTCGGCCCTCGCTAGCATGCCCACATCTGGGAGCGCCACGACTGGGGGAGGGCGCCGCCCGGGCGGGGGGGACCGATGCAGCCTTCGACGCCGCACATAGCCGTGTGGCCGGGCCGGACGTTCGCGACCGGTGGGCGTCCCCTGCGCGTCGACATGCCGGGTGGGCGGCTCGTCTTCGGACGCACGGCCGCCCTCGCGATGCCCCACGCCTCCGGCCGCTCCAACGAGTTCCTGAGCCGCCGGGCGGTACAGGTGGGCCTCGACCGGCGGGGGCGTCCGTATGTGGCGAACCTGTCGGCCCGGCACGAGGTCGTGGTCCGGCCGTGGGGACGCGGCGCCTCCTCCGACGAGAGCCTCGGGGCGGCCGTGGACGCCTCGGGTCCGGTCCGCTATCTGACGTCGGGGTGGCACTGGGTGCGCAACGGACGCCCCTGGGACTCCGCCGGTCGCCGCTACGGCACGCTGCGCGGGGACGACCGGTCGTCCTGGCTGCTGCTCGAGGTCGTGGACGCCGCGCCCGCGGTCAGCGTCCCCGCCGACACCTGGACCGGCACCGCCACCTTCGGTCAGACCGGACGCCCGCGCGAGTGGCAGCTCAACGACCCGCAGTACAGGGCGGTGCTCGTCTACTTCGCGACCTATCTGGGCTGGCCGCCCGCGATCGCTCCGGAGATCCCGTCGGACACGACCGCCGAGCGCCTCGCCCAGGGTGTGGGTGAGGTGTCGCGCATCGACCACCTCGTGGACTCGGCGTCCCGGCGCGGCTTCCCCGGGAACCGCACGGACCTGCTCTCCTGGCTCATCGCCGAGGGCCACGTGAATCCGCGCGAGGTCGCGTTGAGGGCGTCCGCGTACGGGCTGACCCACCTCCTGTTACCGGCGTACCCCTACCGGCCCGCCTCCTGAGCGTGCGGTTGGCGGTTCCTTTTGGTTTGGAGCCGAAGCCTGGCCGCTCCAGGGGCAGGAGTCTGGTGCGCTGAAAGCGAGTCCGGTTCGCTGCAGGGACAGGGCCCACGTCCCGCCCTGCTCCGCCGGACGCCGAGGGCGTCGTCCGGCTGGGCAATGCCCGTCCGCGCCCTGACGTGGGCCCTGCCTCTTCCGCTCGGTGGGCAGGTGCAGTTCCCTGCGATGGCCATGTCGGCAAGGGCGGGTGTCCGTTGCGCTGTCCATTCCGCGCCTGGGAGTGGGCTCCACACCTGCGCTGCTGAACACGGCAGTCTCGACGGACCGACCTCGTCGGCGACAACTGGGCATGGTGACCCCCTTTCATCCGCTGTCGTGGTACCTGAAGCGTTGGTGGCGTCTGGGTGTCCTGGTGGGGTCGTAGTAGTCGGGTGGGAGTACTTCGGGGATGCCGTCTGCGCCGATTCTCAGTTCCCAGCGGCGGCCGGGTGGTCCGTCGCGGGTGGGTTCGATGAGGTTGTGGTGGTGCGGACAGACCAGGGCCAGGTTCTCAAGGGCGGTCTTGCCTCCGTTCCACCAGGGGATCAGGTGGTGGGCGTGACACGCCGAGGCGGGGGCGTTGCAGCCGGGGAACGTGCATCCACGGTCCCGCAGCACCAAGGCAGTGCGGATGGCGGGGGTGACCAGCCGTTGCGCTCGGCCCACATCCAGGCCCTCGGACGCGCCGTTCAGGACAACGGGTAGAACCTCGCAGTCACAAGCCAGTTGGCGTAGTTCTCCGGCGGTGACGGGGGTGTGTGATTCGAGGAGGCTGGCGTCGATGCACTCGTGGCGGAGCTTGTCGTAGTCGAGGGTGACGACGACCCGGGGACGATCACCGCCCACGCTGGGCGCCGTTGAACCCAACTGGTGGGCGGCCACCAGGACACACAGGGCGTCGGCGCGTCGCATGGCCGCGGTGATGGTCTCGGCGAGCGGATCGAGCCGGTCGAGCGCCACCCCGTCGG
>DAIRTI010000099.1:0-12099 GCA_036803965.1 Propioniciclava sp. | reverse complement strand
GACGCCGTGGCGCTCGGCCGCCTTCGTCGCCGCCGCCGCGGCGCGCGCCTCGTCGGCTCTCGACTCCAGGAACTCCGCGGCCAGACGGTCGAGCCGCCGCACGGCCTCGCACCGGCCCCGCGCCTCGGCCTCCGCGACCACCGCGTCCGCGCGCAGCGCCGCCAGCTCACGCAGCGCCTGCAGCTCGGGCGCCAACCCGGACGCCTCGACCCGGTCGGCCTCGACCCGCTCGCGCTCGCGCTTGGCCTCGGCACGGCGTCCGGCCAGTCGCTGCACGTCGAGCCGCAGGGCCTCGGCGCGGTTGGCCAGGCTCGCCTCCAGCTCGACGAGCATCGTCAGCGCCGACCGGCCGTCGCGCGCGGCCAGGCCCGCGGCGTCCAGGATCTCCGGGTCGACCCCCGTGGCCACCAGGTCGGCGTCCTCCCCCGTGGCCAGCTGGCTCACCCCGCGCGCCGCCTCGGCCTGCGCCGATTCGAACCGCGAGCGGGCCGCTGCCACGGCGTCCATGGGGTGCCGGACGCGCTCGGCCCGCTCCCCCGCCGCCAGCCGCGCCTCGGCTCGCGCGACCGCACCCTCGGCGTCCGAGAGCTCCGCGGAGCGGCGCAACAGCCGCCCGCGCTCGGCGATCGCCTCGTTGCACTCGACCGCCTCGGTCAAGGCAACCTCCGCCGCAGCCGCCACCACGGACGCCGCCTCGACCGCCGCCTCCGCCTGCCGCGCCAGCCCGGCCAGCTCCCCCACCCGCGCCTCGGCCGAACCTACGGCCGCCAACGAATCGTTCCCCACCGCAGCCAGGAACGGCTCCCGCGCCTCGTCGCCTGCCGGCCAGGCCACCAGCGCGAAGCTGGCCCCGGCCCGCTCCAGCGCAGCGCGGGCGGCGGCGTCCCGCGCCCGGTATCCGGACGCCAGCTCGGCCAGCTGCCGGGCGCAGCGCTCGTAGAACTCGGTGCCGAAGATGTCCTGCAGGACGCCCCGGCGATCCTCGGGCTTGGCCCGAAGGAACGTCGCGAAGTGCCCCTGCGGCAGCACGACGGTCTGGGTGAACTGCTCCTTGGTCAGGCCGATCGCCCGCTGCAGCTCCTCGGACGCCTCCTGCATGCTCGTCGACAGCAGCGTGCCCTCGTCGTCGGGCGAGGCCAGCCGCCACAGCTTGATCGCCGCCTTGCCGACCGTCGTGCCGGTGCCGCGCGTCTTGCGCCGCTCGTGCTGGGGCACGCGCCGCACCCGCAGCAGACCGCGCCCGGTCTCGATCGTCGCGTCGACGAACGGCTCGACCCCGGCCGGCAGCTGGGTCGACACCAGCCGCGCCTTCGACGAGTCGACGCCCGCCACGTCGCCGTACAGCGCGAACACCAGCGCGTCGATGATCGTCGTCTTGCCCGACCCCGTCGGACCCTCCAGCAGGAACAGCCCGCCCTCGCCCAGCGCCCGGAAGTCGATCACGTGTTGCGACGTGAACGGCCCGATCCCGGCGAACTCCAGCCTCAGCACCTGCATCTCAGCCCACCGCCTCCACCGCCCGGACGGCCTCGTACGCCTCGCGCAGCACCAGCCGCTCGCGGGCGTCCGGCGCCTGCCGGCGCACCACCGTCACGAACTCCTCCAGGACGCCCAGAGGGTCGGACGCCTCGCGCGCCAGCCCGGGCAGCTCCGGCCTCTGCGCCCCCTCGGGCACGAAGTGCACCTCCAGCGCGTGCGGGAACGCGCGCTTCACGGTGCTGACCAGATCGTTCGGACGCGCCTTCCCGGTCACGACCACCCGCACCCAGTCGTCGCGCGCGCCCTCGTACCGTCGGCCCAGCACCTCCTCCAGCGTGCCCGCCACCTCGGACAGCCGCCGCATAACCGGCGCCTCGACCAGCTCGTGCCGCACCTCACCCCGCCCGAGCTCCACGAGCACGCTCGACTTCGTCTGGTGCCGCTCCGAGAACGACATCGCCACCGGCGAGCCCGCGTACCGCAGCCGCGGACCCGGCCCCTCGGCCGCCCCCACCCGCTGCGGCCCGTGCAGGTGGCCCAGCGCCACGTAGTCGAGCCCCGACTCGTCGAACAGGCCCACCGGCACCGCGTCGACACCCCCGACCCGGATGTCCCGTTCAGAGTCGGACGCCGACCCGCCCCCCACGAACGCGTGCGCCATCAGCACAGCCGGCACCCGCCCGGACGCCCGCCGCTCTATCAGGTCGGCCCGCACCTGCCCCAGCACGGTCGCCATCACGGACGCGTGCGAGCGGTGCAGCGGCTCGGCCGACCAGGGCGCGAGCGTGGCCCGCGCCGCGTCGGGATCCAGGTACGGCACGGCGTACACCAGCAGCCCGACCGCACCCTCGGCGTCCGGGACGACGACCGGACTCGCGGCGTCCAACGGCCTCGCGCGCACGCTCAGACGCTCGCGGAACAGCTCCGAACCGAAGCCCAGCCTGATCGCGGAGTCGTGGTTGCCCGGCGTCAGCACCACCCGAGTCAGCTCGCACAGGCGCACCAGGGCCTCCGACAGCAGGGCCACGGCCTCGACGCCGGGGAACGCCCGGTCGTACACGTCGCCGGCGACCAGCACGGCGTCGGGCTTCTCGGACCGCACCGTCTCGACCAGGTGATCGAGGAACGCCGCGTGCGCGCCGCCGAGGTCGACGCCGTGCATCGTGCGCCCGAGGTGCCAGTCGGCGGTGTGCAGGATCCGCATGTCGACGACCCTAGAGAGACCCTCCGACAAAACCCGCGAGGCTCCCCGCGTCCCTGTGGACGATCCGGCGAAACGGCGTCTATCGTTCGCGCATGGTCTCGACACGACCCTGCGCGCCACGCCGGACGCGCCCCGCGCGGCCCCGGGAACATGTGGCGTCCGCGCGCTGTTGTTGTCGCTTGTGAGCCTGATCAAACCCGACGTCTTCTCACGCGGCTCCGCGGCCGCCCTCGAAACCACCGTCCCGCACCAGGGAGAACCCATGCGCACCGTTCCCGACGAACAGATCTGGGACCGCATCCGCTCCGAGGCCCAGGCCGACGCCGCCATCGAACCGGCCCTCGCGGGCTTCCTCAACACGGTGATCCTCGGCCACTCCAGCCTCGAGGACGCCCTCTCCTACATCCTCGCCGCCAAGCTGGAGAGCCCCGTGCTCAACGCGCTCACCCTGCGCGACCTGATCGAGCCGGTGTTCTGCCACCAGGGGCCCGTCCGTGACGCGATCCGCGCCGACCTGCAGGCCGTTATGGAGCGCGACCCGGCGACCCGCGGCTACTCGCAGCCGCTGCTCTACTTCAAGGGCTTCCACGCGATCCAGAGCTACCGCGTCGCCCACCACTACTGGACCTCCGGCCGCCTGCCGCTGGCCCTCTACCTGCAGAGCCGGATCTCCGAGGTGTTCGCGGTCGACATCCACCCCGGCGCGCGCATCGGCAAGGGCATCATGTTCGACCACGCCACCTCGGTGGTGATCGGTGAGACCGCCGTCGTCGAGGACGACTTCTCGATGCTCCACGAGGTCACCCTGGGCGGCACGGGCAAGGTCGGCGGCGACCGGCATCCCAAGATCGGACGCGGCGTCATGATCGGCGCCGGCGCGAAGGTGCTGGGCAACATCCGGGTCGGCGAGGGCGCGAAGATCGGCGCGGGCAGCGTGGTGCTGCACGACGTGCCGCCGCACACGACGGTCGCGGGCGTCCCGGCCAAGCCGGTGTCGCTGCCGGCGGTTTCGTTCCCCGCGCTGGAGATGGACCAGTCCCTCGACGGCACCCCGATCAAGCGGCACCACAAGCATCACGAGCCCGAGGAGTCGCCGGTCATCTCCGTGGCCGACTGGCCGCTGTAGGGCGCGACAAGGCAGAACAGTGGCCGACGCCGAGTGGACGCCGTTGCTCGCGTCCGCCGACGTCGGTAAGCAGCCCCAACGGGTCGAGGTGGGCGAGGTCGGGCTCGTGGTCTGGCGGGCGCGCCATGGGCGTCCGGTGGTGTTCCTCGACCGCTGCCCACACCGCGAGGTTCGGCTGTCGACGGGACGCCGCACCTGGTCCGGACACCTCGCCTGCGACCTGCACGGCTGGGAGTTCGACGCCGAGGGCGCGTGCGTCCACCTGCCCGGACGCCCCCTCTCGGACGTCCGCGGCCGCCACGCGACCGTCATCGAGTGCCGCGAGGACGCCGGTCGTCTCTGGGCGCGTCTCCCCCCTGGACATTTCAGCGACTGAAGGTTTTGATGGGCGCCATGTTCGCCGACTTCGCCCGGCAGTGGACGCCGATCCTGCCGCTGTCCTCGGTCAAGCCGACCCCGCAGCGGGCGGTGATCGCCGGGGAGCCCGTCGTGATCTGGCGGGACGCCTCGGGTGCGGCATCCGTGCTGCTCGACCGCTGTCCCCATCGCGGGGTCTCGCTGGCCCTCGGGTCGCGCACGCCCGAGGGACGCCTCGCCTGCGGCTTCCACGGCTGGGAGTTCGGCGGGGACGGCGCATGCCAGCACATCCCGTTCAACCCGGCGACCGGCCTGGAGACGCGCGGCGCCACCGCGCTGCCGTCCCGCGAGCTGGGCGGCCTGCTGTGGGTCTACACAGGCTTCGACCCGGACGCCGAGCCCGTCCTGGCGCCCCACCTCAGCGATCCGTCGCTGGCGCGCTTCGACTACTTCGAGGAGTGGTCCTGCCACTGGACCCGCGCCATGGAGAACATGCTCGACTACCCCCACTTGCCCTACGTGCACCGCACGACCATCGGACGCTTCGTCCGCTCCAAGCAGCGACGCGACTCTCGGCTCGCCTTCGACCTCACCGACACCGACCCCGGATTCCGGTTCGGCGCCCGCCTGGACGATCAGCCGCCCGGCGCATTCCTGACTTGGTACCGGCCCAACTCGATGTTCCTCGACACGATGCCCGAGCCGCGGATCATGCGCGTCCAGATCTTCTGCATCCCTACCGAGCCCGGACGCACCCGCATGCTCCTGGTGACGGTGCGCAACTTCGCCACCAACACGGCCGCGTCGATCCCGTTCAACCAGTTCAACCTGAAGGTCCTCCACCAGGACCGGGCGATCGTCGAATCGTCCGACCCCGTCGAGGTGCCGACGGGCGACGAGCGCTCGGTGCCCACCGACCGGCCGACCCTGACCTTCCGCACCTGGTACTTCCGCCACCTCAAGGGCAGCTGCGTGGACGATCCGCGCCTCAAGGACTCGCGCCCCTCCTGACCGTCACACTCATACTGGAGGGTTTTGGCCCGTAGTCGGGCCACAACTCTCCAGTATCTTCGCGCCCGCCCGGTCAACCCCTACAGCGGCGCCCGCAGGTTGAGTTCCATGCACAGGTCGCGGCCCAGTTTGAAGCTGGTCGGACGCCCCCGGCGCGCGTCGGCCACGGCGTCGCGTCCGTCGAAGCGCAGCCCAGGCACCCCGTCACCGATCAACAACGGCGCGATCGTGATGAACAGCCGGTCGACGACCCCCGCGCTGACGAACGACGACACGAGGCGTCCACCCCCCTCGACCAGGACCCGCCCCAGGCCGCGGTCCAACAGCACCCGCACGATCGCGGCGGGCTCGAACGGCCCTTTCCCAGGCATCCGCACGATGCTCACGTGCGACCCGGCCGCCAGGTCAACGGGCGCGGAGGCACCGACCAGCCACAATGTCGGCGCCACCCCGTCCGACAGCACCGAGGACGTCGTCGGCACCACGCCGAGCGGGTCGACCACGACGCGGACCGGGTTGTCACCAGGCACCTCGCGCACGGTCAGCCGGCAGTCGTCGGCGATGACGGTCGCCCCGCCCACCACGACGGCGTCCACCAGCGACCGCAGCCGGTGCAGGTGCTTGTGGTCCTCGGGTCCGGTGATCGGATTCGAATCCCCGGTTCGGGTCGCGATGAAGCCGTCGATGCTCTGGCCCAGCTGGGCGATCACCAGCTGCGGCCCGTCGGCCACCAGCCGGTCGTAGACCGCCGTCGGACCCGTCCACTGGTCCGTCGCCGGGATCACCGCGGTCGGCTCCGAGTCGTGCCGCATCCGCGCCCGCTTGGTGTTGAGGTAGAAGACGTTCTCAGGCCGATCGGGGACGCCCAGCCGCAGCCGCCGCGCGACCTTGATGCCGTAGCCGGCCAGCGCCTCCTCCTTGGTGGGGTTCGACGACAGCAGCGAGATCCGGGTCAGGCCCAGCTCCACCAGCACCGCGGCGGCCTGGTCGTAGCGGCGGGCGTCCGCGGGGTGGCCGAGCGCCAGGTTGGCGTCCAGGGTGTCGAGTCCGTCGTCCTGCAGCGCGTACGCCTTCAGCTTCTCGAGCAGGCCGATGCCGCGTCCCTCGTGGCCGCGCACGTAGACCACGGCCCCGTAACCGTGCTGCATGATCGCGGCCAGCGCGGCCTGCAGCTGTTCGCCGCAGTCGCAGCGCAGCGAGCCGAAGGCGTCCCCGGTCAGGCACTCGGAATGGATCCGCACCCACGGCAGCCGTCCCGGGTGCGGCTTGTCGAGGCCGACCGTGAGCGCGACGAGCTCGGTTCCGTCGACGAGGTAGCCGAGCATCCCGAAGGTTCCGTGGCGCGTCGGGAGCACGGTGGTGGCCGCGCGCTCGGCCTGAGGGAGGGTGATCATGGGCTCCGACATACCCGGCAGCCTAGTCAGCGAACCGGACGCCTCAGGCGCTCAGCAGCCCCATGAAGGGGGCCACGGACACCAACAGTCCGGTGCTCATCCAGAACATGCCGAGGTTCATCGCGGCGTCGGCCAGCGCCGAGGCGCGGTAGGACGCCGTCTCCGCCGGAGCCTCCCCATGGCAGCCGGACGCCGCCGCGCCCGGCACCAGCGCGCGCCGCACGTCGAGGACGCCGGCGACCAGCAGGTACGCCATGAACGGCACGCCGACCAGTCCGAACACCCACAGGACGCCACCCGGCTGACTCGCCTCGGCCGTCCAGGACGCCATTCCGCCCATGTCCATGCCCGCGTGGGCCCCGCCCATGCCCATTCCGGCCGCGTCGGTCGCCCCCGTGTGCATCCCGCCCGCGTTCGTGCCGGCCGCGTTTCCGCCCATGTGCGCCCGCATGACCGCCATCGCCGCCAGGTGCCACGTCATGGCGCCGAACATGACCGCGTGTCCCCAGCGCGCGAACCAGCCGCCGCCCGAGTCGCGCACCGCCCACCCCGCGAACCAGGCTGTGGCCAGGACGAACGCGCCGATCAGCACCGGCATCCCGACCACCGAAGCGAGCGGCTGCCAGGTGCCGGTCCACACCATCGCGAGCATGACGGCGGACATCAACAGGTGCAGCGCCGCGGAGACTCGCGCGCGGGCGTCCTGGGGTCTGGTCAGGCGAAACAGACTCCAGGCGGTGCACCAGGCGAACAGCACCAGCAGCCCGACGAACTTCACAGGTGTGGCATCGAAGGCGAACAACGGCGGCCTCCCCTCTCGTGGCCCGGACCGGCGCGGCGTCCCGGTCACCCTAACGCCGTCCGCGGACGCCCCGGCGCCCCAGCCCGCGCCACGGACTCGACCGCTCGCGGACGTCCGTGCGATTCCTCCGGTGTGCCTTACAGGGCCGCTACGACGCGCTCACGTAGCGTGAGTGCGTGGGGACTCAACCCCGGGCCCCACCCAGTCTGTTCCGGGAGGGACTATGGATTCCCAGCGCGACGGCGGCGCGGACGACCCGATCCGCTCCCCCCACCCCGACGGGGACGCCGTCGGCTTCGGCCCCGACGCCGACGAGCGCACCACAGGCGTCGACACGATCGACATCCCTGTCGCTCAGCCACGGGCCGACGTGGCGCACTATCGGCGTCCGCTGCTCGGCATTCCCTGGATCGCCGGGCTGCTGCTCGTGCCGCTGCTGCTCGCGGCGCTCGGCATCGCGACCCGCTCGCTGGGCACGGCCGGCGCGGGCACCCCGGGCGCGACGGCGTCCGCCTCGAACAATCCGACCGCGGCGCCGGCGGGGACGGGTCCGGTGCTCGAGATCATCACCGACAGCAAGAGCGTCATCCTCGGCGGCTGGGTCAAGGACTCCACCAGCCAGAAGACCGCCGCCGCGGCGCTGCGGTCCGCGTACGGGCAGACCATCCAGGTCATCGACAAGCTCAAGACGGACGCAGGAGCCCTCAGCATCGACTCGGCCGGTTTCGCCGAGCTCGCCAACGGCATCAAGGGCTTGTCCGGGGTGATCCTCAACGCCCAGGGCGGCTCGGTCACGCTGTCGGGCCTGGCCACGACGGACGCCGCCAAGAACGCCGCCCTCGACGGCATCAAGAAGGCCTTCCCGGACGCCGCCGTCACCAGCACCGGCGTGGTCGTGGGAGATCCCGACACGGCGCCGGCATCGTGCGAGGCCACCCCGGCCTACGTGGCGGCCGTGACCGCCCGCACGCGCATTCAGTTCGCAACCGGCGGCACCACGCTGACCGCCGCATCGACGACCGCGCTGACCAAGATCGCGGACGCCGTCAAGAAGTGCCCCAACCTTAAGGTGCAGGTGGCGGGCAACTCCGACAACGTGGGCAATGCGGCGAGCAACAAGACCCTGTCGCAGCAGCGGGCCACCGCCGTGCAGGACAAGCTCGTGGCCCTCGGCGTCCCGGCCGCCGGCATCACCGCGGTCGGCAACGGCGAGGAGCACCCCATCGCCAGCAACGACACCGTCGACGGCCGCACGCTGAACCGCCGCGTCGACATCACCGTCTCGTAGGAGGGCCCGACATGCTCGAACTCCTCGGAAGCTTCCTGGCCTACGTCCTCGCCTTCGCGATCGGGTCCCTCATCGCCCTGCTGGTCAGCAAGCGGCTGTACCCCGCGACCAGCGAGCGCGAGGCGCTGACCCAACTCGATGCGGTTCCTGCCGGCGCGGTTGCGGTCGGAGCGGCTGCAGTCGGAGTGGGCCGAGCCTGGGCCGATGAGGCCGGTGCGGTTCCGTACGGCCCGAACGACCCCGAACCGGCAGGGCCCGCTCCGATCTACCCGGACGCCCTCGCCCAAGACCCGAACGGAGACCCCCGATGAACCCGTTCCTGTTCCTGCTGTCCCTGGTGGCGGGGTTCGTCCTGTCCTGGTATCTCATCGTCCGCAAGGTGGTCCGCGAGGCGCCGGGGGTCGGCTCCGGTTACAGCCCGGACGCCGTCGGCGCCGGTTCGGCCTATGGCCCCGAGGCCGGCGTCGTCCCTGACTACGGCCCGCACGCCGGAACAGTCGGCTATGGGTATGGCCCGGATGCGAGTTCCGAGTACGGTCCGGACGCCGCGAGTGCCGTTCTCGCTGACCGCAACTTCGGTCCGGCGAGCGACGAGACCGGACCGGTGGGCGTGGTCCCGCCCGCCGACGCGGTGGCGCCCGGCGCCGGCAATGACTGGGCGTCCCGCCTGGAGCACGCGAAGGACCTGCTCGTCGGCGGCGCCGCCCGGCTGCAGCACGACCTCTCCGAGCGGATCGACAGCGCCCGCACGATGCTGGCCGGACAGCCGAGCGAGCAGCAGTTCACCGAGGTGGACGCCGCAGCCGACTCCTCCGCGCCCACCGACCTGCCCGGCGCGGCCGTGGCCGCATCCGCGGCTGCGACCGTCGGACGCCGAGGCTCCGGCGCGACCGCGTACCGGCCCCCGGCCGAGGAGGACACCGAGACGGACGCCCAAGAACCCGCTGATGTCGCCGACGCGGCCAACCAGGCCTCCGGCGTTGCCGGCCCTCTGGCATCTGAGCAGGAGCCGGAGCCGGCGGCGGTCCCCCGGCGACTCTCGCCATGGGCGGACGCACCGGCCGACGGAGGCGTCCCCGACGGCTACGCCGTCAAGGGCGACCGGAAGGCGAAGCTGTACCTGCTGGCCGACGACCCCGACTTCGACCGCGCGCGGCCGGACATCTGGTTCCTCGACGAGCAGGCCGCCCAGGACGAGGGCTACGCCCACTACATCCGCCGTCCCCGCGCGACCACGCCGCCCTCGGCCCCGGCGCGGGCGGTCCAGGAGCCCCTCCTGGAGGCCTCGGACGACGAGTCCTAGCGACGGCTATCGCTTCATGGTGGACAACCTGAACGCCGATGTGGCCCTTGGAGAGGGTCTGACGGTCGGCACGACGGTCACCATCTCGCTGGATCTGGACACGTCCAGACAAATGCTGGACGTCTTCTCCGCCCACACCGAGGACGGCGAGTTCGTCCGAACCACGCCCCGCGTGGAGCTGATCCAGCACGGGTCGGAGTTCCTGAGTCGGTCCGAGGCGAAACGCTTCGCGCAGGGCCTTGACCAGTTCACCCAGGTGGACCTGGACTTCACCGGCGTCGACATCATCGGCCAGGGGTTCGCCGACGAACTGTTCCGCGTATGGCAAACAGAACACCCCCACATCACACTGGGCGTAACAGGCGCGAACCCAGGCGTCGCCCTCATGATCAACCGGGTCGCGAAACCCTCGACTCACCGGACCTGATCAGACGACCACATCGGCTCCCGAGACACGGGTCCGGTCGATGGGCTCACCAACGGACCACCCGTACGGCTGTAGCTTCATCCGCTCGATCAGCCCAGAATCTCGAAATAGCTGAGATTCATTATCAGCATACGGGACAAGCCGAGTCGCACGTCAATCCTTTCCGATGAGCTCAATTCCGCCTTGCAGCAATAACACGAAGATCATAGACAATGCCTCGCGGACATCAGGATCACGATCTAGCCGCATCATAGCCGAGAGTACTTCCGGTTCGACATCAATCGGAGTGATGACCCCTCGGGATGCTTGCCCCACCGGCCGGAAGAGCGCGAAGCACCTGATTGCGCGGCCGCTCTCCCCATGATCTTGATGCAGAAATGTCTGAAGAATCACCGGGCCGGCAACGACCTGGCTGCGCAGTGCGTCCAGCGAGGACCAGCGCATTCCCCAGTTCCGCTCTTCAGCCCGCAATTGAATTGCCTCTAGAGCCTCCAAGTCGATGAGGCAAATGCGATAATCAGAATCCGTGGTTCGAATCAGAGACACGCTCACTCCCCTCGCTTCCCAGACTTACACTGCGTGCCGGGATCCACGCGCCAATCGCAACACGCCTGACCGCTTCAGCCAACGGTTGAAGTCCTCGTCCCGAACGGGTAGTGCCCACTGGACCGAGGGGCGGTAGATAGCATCGTCAACAATACGGAACCCCTCCAGATAGCTACTGCTGACTAATGCAGTTCAGGATATCAAGAACTTCACGTGCGGAAGCAGCCCGGCTCACCAGCATATTCACTGCTTGGTGGGCCTTGGCACGCACCGTCGAGTGCATCGCTGCACCCCTCAGATCCGGCTCAATCACTTCAACCGCCATCGACTGGCCAACGGACCCGCGGCATAGATCATTGGAGTCAGTCCCTCGAGCGCTCCATCCTGGCTGCTACCCATCACCCGCATCCGAGTTCCCGTCATCACCGGCAGTCGCCGCCCTACAGCCACACGTCGGGAACAGTGAAGGCCGCGCGACGGCATTCGATCTCCACGCGGCGCTCCCCCTCCCACAGCGCTTCGAATCGGACACCATCGCCAGATGATGTGACGCGGACTTGCGCGACCTCGCTGAGTCCCCAATCAACATCCTTCGGATACTCCAGCATGCGGGCAGTCAACCCACCCACAAGGGTGAGCCCCTGCACCCCTTCCAGGTCGATGCCGACGTCCAAGGCCTCTTCAAGCTGGCGGCCGTTCGGATCAATGATCACCGTGAATTCAACGTGTACCGAGTAGCCGTTACTGACCAGACACAGTTCCCTCATCAGCGCCTCGGATAACGCGCCTGACCGCTTCATCCAACGGTTGATATCCTCAACGGTCTCAAGTCTCATCGCGATAACACCCGCAAGTCATTCTGGTTGCCGCCAGGCTCTGACAGATCCAACTCGCGACAGTGTTCGCGTCCGCCTCGAAGTGGCCGACCTGCTGCGTCGTGACGCCGCCAGAAGGCGATGGGAGTCTCATGGCACTATCTTGGAGCGTTTCCGCCGGGCGGGTCATCTGCCGGGTAGATGAGGCTTGGGCTCGCCGAAGGTCGCGGGCCGTCTTGCCCAACTGACAGCGGCGTCCGCCGACGGCTGGCACCGACCTGCGGCCCCGGACGTGGTGCAGTAGCTTCGTATCCTGCAAGCGCGAAGGGACGGGCACCATGAGGATC
>DAIRTI010000098.1:0-12207 GCA_036803965.1 Propioniciclava sp. | reverse complement strand
GAGGTGTATCTGCCACAGATCCACGTGATCGGTGCGTAGCAGTTCCAGGGAGCGGTTCAGGTCGCGCCAGGCGTCCTCGGCGCGGCGCGGCGTCGCCTTGGTGGCCAGGCGAATCTGGTCCCGTACCTGCTCCGCCGTCGGGCCCAGGCGCTCCTCGGCATCCCCGTAGGACTTGAACGACGAGGGCAGCGAGCGGATCGCCGGCTGGCCTGAGGTGGCCTACGAAGCCATCTGGGCCATCAGCCACCTCACTCGCCACAGCCCGATCCCCGCGCCCACCGCCTACCGGATCCTGGGGGGCCGCGAGGGCGTCGGCCACCTGCTGCCCCAAGCGCTCGAGCAATTCTGCCGAGGGCGGCAGCGCCAGCATCGCCATTCGCCCTTCTGACTCCCAGCGACACGACAGGGCCGCCAGTCCACGGCGGCCCTTGCCTGCGCTATTGGCAAGCCCCTGCGGACTAGAGTGCCATCAAGATGGGGGAGAGGTTGCATGGACGTCTTTCAGGTGCGCGACAAGGTCATCGACGACTATCGCGAGTTCACGACATCGGCCATCGACATCAAGGACCCCATCCTCAAGCAGTTCTACCAGGACGAACTCGACGCTGATCGGCAGTGGCCTGAACCCTGGATCTCGCTGAATCCTGCCTTCGAGGTCGGCGGGCGCGTCGATGATCTCGTCCGGGAAGGCCTACTGGACGCCGAGTGCTCGCGCATCTTTCGGGTCAAGTCCACCATCGAGGACCAAGGGGTGGCACCAATCACCCTTCACCGGCACCAGCGTCAAGCCGTCGAGGTTGCTCAGAAGGGGGAGAGCTACGTCCTGACCACCGGCACCGGCTCGGGCAAGTCGCTGGCCTACATCGTCCCGATCGTCGACCACGTGCTGCGCCAACCGAAGGTTCCCGGGGTGAAGGCGATCATCGTCTACCCGATGAATGCTCTGGCGAATTCACAGCTAGGGGAACTCGAGAAGTTCCTCGTCAACGGTTACGGAGTCGGCCGCGAGCCGGTCACGTTCGCCCGGTACACCGGACAGGAGCGCGGCGAAGGACGCGATCGCATTCTCGCCAACCCGCCCGACATCCTGCTCACCAACTACGTCATGCTCGAGTTGGTGCTCACCCGGCCTGAGGAGCGGCGCAAGCTGGTCAAGGCCGCGAAGGGGCTGCAGTTCCTCGTCCTCGACGAGTTGCACACCTATCGCGGACGCCAAGGTGCCGACGTTGCGATGCTGGTGCGACGCGTCCGGGAAGCGTGCTCGTCACCCGATCTCCAGTGCATCGGCACGTCGGCGACGATGGCCTCCGGCGGGTCGACCGCGGACCAGAAACGGACGGTCGCGGACGTCGCATCCCGGATCTTCGGCGCCGACGTGCGCCCGGACCACGTGATCGGCGAGACCCTGACAAGGGCGACCAGCCCTTCCGGGGCAGCGGACGTCCCCGCGCTCACGAAGGCGATCACCTCAGCTATCCCGACCAGCTACGACGAGTTGGCGGCCTCACCGCTGGCGTCCTGGATCGAGTCAACGTTCGGGCTCGCCACCGAACCCGGAACTGGCCGCCTCGTCCGGCAGACGCCGCGGCGGCTGCAGGAGGACGCGGCGCCGGCCTTGGCGAATGCGACGAACGTCCCGATCCAGGACTGCCACGACACGATCCGGCAGGCGCTGCTCACCGGTTCCCGGGTGCGCGATGCCGAGACGGGTAGGCCGCTGTTTGCGTTCCGGCTCCACCAGTTCCTGTCCAAGGGGGATACCCTTCACGTTTCCCTCGAACCGGGGGATTCCCGCTACATCACCTCGAAGTATCAGGTGGCTGTGCCGTCGGCCCCGGAGAAGTTGTTGTTCCCGCTGGCCTTCTGCCGCGAGTGCGGCCAGGAGTACGCCGTGGTCAAGCGAATCACCAGGGGCGGCGAGACGACGTACGCGCCCCGTTCGTCGCGGGACGTGACCGCCGGCGACGCCGTGGACGGCTACCTCTACGTCTCTACCGATTTCCCCTGGCCGGCGGATCCGATCAAGGAGGGCCGCCTGCCCGACTCCTGGGTCGGCCCCGATGATGCCACCCTGCCGAACAAGGTGAAGTACCTGCCTAAGCGGGTCCGGGTCGATGTGGCAGGACACAAGGTCGACGTCGGCGGGGTCGCAGCGGCGTTCATCCCGGCCCCATTCACTTTCTGTCTGGCCTGCCAGGTCAGTTACGAGCAGGTCCGCGGTCGCGATTTCTCCAAGCTCGTCACCCTGGACGCCGAAGGCCGTAGCTCGGCGATCTCCGTCCTGAGCACCAGCCTGGTGCGCGCCCTGCGAGACGTGCCAGCCGATGAACTCCCTGCCGATGCACGCAAGCTGCTCACGTTCGTCGACAACCGGCAGGACGCCAGTCTGCAGGCCGGCCACCTCAATGACTTCGTCCAGGTCGCCCAGCTGCGCGGCGCGCTGCACAAGGCCATGACCGACGCCCCGGGCGGGCTCACTCACGAGGTGGTGGCGGCCCGGGTGGTGGACGCGCTGGGCCTTGAGTTCGCCGATTTCGCGGCAGCCCCGGACGCCGTGTATGCCGCTCGGACGCGTGCGGAGAAGGCGCTGCGCGAGCTCGTCGAGTACCGCCTGTACCTCGACCTGCAGCGCGGCTGGCGGATCACCATGCCCAACCTCGAACAGACCGGACTGTTGCGGGTCGGCTATGAGTCGCTGTCGGAGATCGCCGCTGATCAGGCCCTGTGGGCCGCCGCACCGGAGCCGCTTCGGGACGCGCGCGACGGGCATCGCGAGGAGCTGTGCCGGATCGTCCTCGACGAGTTCCGCAAGGTGCTCGCCGTAGACGTCGGCTGTCTCTCGTTGACAGGGTTCGAGCGCATCCAGCGTCAGTCGCAGCAGGAGCTGACCGGCGTGTGGGCGATGCCGCCGAATGAACCGGTGGCGTCCCTGGGCACCGTCTTCGCGTTCTCGAGCCGCCCCGGCAAGGGACGCAACGACCTGCACCTGACCGGGCGATCGGCGATGGGGCGCTACCTGCGGCGTCCGAACCAGTTCCCGGGGTTCGCGGGCACGCTGAACACCGACGACGCGCAGCGGCTCATCCAGGAGATCCTGCACGTGCTGACCCGGGCCGGGATCCTCACCGAGGTGGACGTCGACGGCGCCCGGGGTTACCGGCTCAGGGCGTCCTCGCTGGTGTGGGCCGCGGGCGACGGGACGACCGCGGCGCCCGACCCGATCCGCAAGACCGTGGACGCCGACACCGGCGGCCGCGTCAACGCCTTCTTCCGCTCCCTCTACACCGAGGTGGCTCGCGAGCTGCGCGGCCTGGCCGCCCGCGAACACACCGCCCAGGTGGACCCGGTGCAGCGCGAGGAACGCGAACGCGCCTTCCGCAAGGGCACGCTCCCGCTGCTGTACTGCTCGCCGACCATGGAATTGGGCGTCGACATCTCGAGCCTGAACGCGGTCGGTCTGCGGAATGTGCCGCCGACGCCCGCGAACTACGCCCAGCGCAGCGGCCGGGCCGGTCGCTCGGGCCAGCCAGCGCTGGTGCTCACCTACTGCGCCACCGGCAACTCCCACGACCAGTACTACTTCCGCCGCTCGGCCGACATGGTGGCCGGGGCGGTCGCGGCCCCGCGCCTCGACCTGGGCAACGAGGCCTTGCTGCGCAGCCACGTCCAAGCGGTGTGGCTGGCCGAGACGGGGGAGAGCCTCGAGTCGCGGATGACCCAACTGCTGGACGCCGAGGGCGCGACTCCCTCGCTGGTAATGAAGCCCGAGAAGGCCCACGCCTTCGCCGACCCGGACGCAGTGCGCCGGGCCACCCAGCACGCGCAGGCAATCGTGGCCCCGATGCTGGACGACCTACGGGCGACCGCCTGGTGGCACGACGACTGGGTGGCTGACGTCGTGCGCGCAGCGCCCCGCAACCTCGACGAGGCATGCGGGCGGTGGCGACAGCTCTACTGGGCGGCGCTGGCCGACCAGGAGGCGCAGAACCGCATCGTCCTGGAGAGCAACGTCTCGCCGAACGCGAGGCTGGCGGCCCAGACCCGCCGCCGCGAGGCCGAGAACCAGTTGCGGCTGCTCCGCAACGAGGACGACCAGACTGGCCACTCGGACTTCTACACCTATCGCTACTTCGCCTCCGAGGGGTTCCTGCCCGGCTACAGCTTCCCGCGGTTGCCGTTGGCGGCCTACATCCCGGCGGTGCGCGGCTCCTTCGGGCCCCGTGACGGTGGCGACTACCTGCAGCGCCCCCGGTTCTTGGCCATCTCGGAGTTTGGCCCTGGCGCCCTCATCTACCACGAGGGCGCCCGCTACGAGGTCAACCGCGTCCAGGTGCCGCTCTCACCCAGCGGCCAGGCCACCGTCGACACCTCCGAGGCCCGCCGCTGCGAGTCCTGCGGCTACCACCACGACCGTCGGGCCGGCCTCGACGTGTGCGAGAACTGCGGCGAGGAACTCGGCGCGATCACGAACGGGCTCATGCAACTCACCACCGTCTACACGCGGCGCCGCGAGCGGATCTCCAGCGACGAGGAGGAACGCCGCAAGGCCGGCTTCGAACTCCAGACCTCCTACCGGTTCAGCCAGCACGGCTCACGCTCCGGCAAGCTGATCGGCGAGGTCACCGCCGATGGGGCGCCCCTGGCGGAACTGGCCTACGGCGACACGGCCCAGGTACGGGTCACCAACCGCGGACGCCGCCGCCGCAAGGACCCCAGCGAGATCGGCTTCTACCTCGACCCCGTCAAGGGCCAATGGCTGCCCGACAAGGCCGGCGCCGAGGCCGAGGCCGACAACGGCGACGCCAGCGCCGACGACGAGCGGGCGATCCGCGTTATTCCCTATGTCGAGGACCGGCGCAACATCCTGGTAGTGCGGTTGGCGGACGCCGTGCCCGACGAGGTCGCGACCACCTTGCGCTACGCCCTGGAGCGCGGCATCGAGGCGGCGTTCCAGCTGGAGGATTCCGAGTTGGCCAGCGAGGCCTTGCCCGATGACCAGCACCGCGGGCGCATGCTGTTCACCGAGTCCGCCGAGGGTGGCGCCGGCATCCTGCGCCGCCTGCAGGCCGAACCGGACGCCGTCGCGATCGCCGCCCGCACCGCGCTGGAGATCGCCCACTTCGACCCCGACACCGGCGAGGACCTCAGCCGCCGTGACGGGGGAGCCGACCACTGCGAACGCGCCTGCTACGACTGCCTGCTCTCCTACGGCAACCAGCTCGAACACGCGGCGATCAACCGCCACCTGGTCCGCGACCTCCTGCTCAGGCTCGCACGCTCGCGGACCAGCTCGTCGGCGTCCGACCTCCCAAGGGGATCGCATGCCGACGAGTTGATGCGGCAGGCGGACACCGACCTCGAACGCGACTGGGTACGGACGCTCCTCCAGGGGGACTTCCGGCTGCCGGACGTGGCCCAGCCGTTCCTCGAGGACGCTCGCTGCCGCCCCGACTTCTTCTACACCGAGGCCGGCATCGCTGTCTTCATCGACGGCCCGGTGCATGAGCGCGACGACAAGGCCGCCGACGACGCCGCCGTGCAGGAGCGGCTTCTCGAGGCGGGCTACGGCTACCTGCGCTTCGTCATCGGCGACGACTGGCTCACCACGATCCGCGAGCACGCCGAGGTGTTCGGGAAGGGACGACTGTCGTGACGACGTACGCCGTGGGCAGCCTGGTCGCAGCCCGGGGACGCGAGTGGGTGGTGCTGCCCGACAGCACCGACGACTTCCTCGTGCTACGCCCCCTCGGCGGCACGGACGACGACGTCGCCGGCGTCCTCCCGGCCATCGAACCTGTGGCGCCAGCATCCTTCCCGCCCCCGACACCTGACGATCTCGGCGACGACGCGAGCGCCCGGTTGCTGCGCAGCGCGTTGCGGATCGGGTTTCGCTCCAGCGCGGGCCCGTTCCGGTCGCTGGGCAACATCGCCGTCGAGCCGCGCGCCTACCAGTTGGTGCCCCTGCTGATGGCGCTGCGCCAAGAGACCGTCCGGCTACTGATCGCCGACGACGTCGGCATCGGCAAGACCGTCGAGGCCGGCCTGGTCGCGACCGAGCTGCTCGCCCTCGGCCAGGCCAGAGCACTCACCGTGCTCTGCTCCCCGGCGCTGGCCGAGCAGTGGGCCGGCGAACTGCGCGACAAGTTCGGGCTTGAGGCCGAACTCGTCCTGCCGAGCACGGTGCGGCGGCTGGAGCGCCAATGCATCGGCGGCGAATCGGTCTTCGAACGCTTCCCGCTCACGGTGGTGTCGACCGACTTCATCAAGTCCGACCGGCGCCGCAGCGAGTTCCTGCGCACCTGCCCCGACCTGGTCATCGTCGACGAAGCGCACACCTGCGTCGCCGACGGCGGCCCCGGCGGCCGGGCTCGCAGCCAACGTTACGACCTGGTCCGTGCCCTCGCGCAGGACGCCTCCCGGCACCTGATCCTCGTCACGGCTACCCCTCACAGCGGCAAGGACGAGACCTTCCGCAACCTGCTCGGCCTGCTCGACCCGGCCCTGCACGATCTTGACCTCGATCAGGCCCGCGGCCGGGAACTGCTGGCCCGCCACTTCGTCCAGCGTCGCCGCGCCGACATCCGGCACTACCTCGACGAGAACACCCCGTTCCCCTCCGACCGGCACTCCAAGGAGGTTGCCTACCAGCTGTCCCAGGAGTATCGCGACCTGTTCGACGACGTTCTCGCCTACGCTCGCGAGACGGTGCGAGGCTCCCGCGGGGCCCGCGAGACGCGGGTCAACTGGTGGTCGGTGTTGGCCTTGCTGCGGGCGCTGGCGTCCTCGCCGCGCGCGGCCCAGCAGACCCTCGCTACCCGCTCGGCGAGCCTGGGTGGCGAGTCGGTCGCCGAGGCGGACGCCCTGGGCCGCTCCGCCGTCCTCGATCTGGCCGATGACGAGGCGCTCGAGTCCGTGGACGTCACCCCCGGCGGCGATGCCTCGACCGAGTCGGGCACCCCGCAGCAGCGCAAGCTGCGGGCCTTCCTCGCTCGCGCCAAGGCGCTGGAGGGCACCAACGACCGCAAGCTCAACGCCATCACCACCGAGGTCAAGGCGCTGCTCGCCGACGGCTACGCCCCCATCGTGTTCTGCCGGTTCATCGATACCGCCGAGTACGTTGCCGAACACCTGACCAAGGCGCTCGGTAAGGGCACCAAGGTGGAGCGGGTCACCGGTACGCTGCCCCCCTCCGAGCGGGTGGCCCGCATCGCCGAACTGGCCGAGTGGGAAGGACCCCGCGTCCTGGTGGCGACCGACTGCCTGTCCGAAGGCGTGAACCTGCAGGACCAGTTCCAGGCCGTCGTCCACTACGACCTGGCCTGGAACCCCACACGGCACGAACAACGCGAGGGACGCGTCGACCGGTTCGGCCAACAGCGCGACATCGTCCGCGCCGTCACCCTGTACGGCAAGGACAACCACATCGACGGCATCGTCCTCGACGTGCTGCTGCGCAAGCACGAGGCGATCCGCAAGGCAACCGGCGTGTCCGTCCCGGTGCCCGACAACAGCGACGCCGTCCTGGAGGCCCTGATGGAAGGCCTGATCCTGCGCGGCGCCGACCACGCCCAGGACACCCTCGACTTCGAGTACGAGCAGAAGGCCGCCGACCTCGACCGCGAGTGGCGCAGCGCCGCCGAGCGCGAGAAGCAGTCGCGCACTAAATTCGCCCAGCGCACCATCCATCCGAAGGAGGTGGCCGACGAGGTCGCCGAGATCCGAGCCAACCTAGGCACCCACGCCGACGTGCGGGCCTTCACCCGCCAGGCGCTGACCGCGCTCGGCTCCACCATCCGGCCCCAACCGCGCGGGTTCACCGCCTCCACCGGGCCGCTGCCCGGCGGTCTGTTGGACGCCCTCCCGCCCGGCCGCTCGGGCACCCTGACCTTCCTCGACGACTTCCCCGTCGCCAAGGGGGAGAACCTGCTGCACCGCACTGACCCGGCCGTCGAGGCAATCGCGTCCTACGTGCTGGAGGCCGCACTCGACCAGGCATTGCCCGAGAAAGTGCGCCCGGCCCGCCGGTGTGCGGTCGTCCGGACGGACGCCGTGACGACCCGCACGACCCTCTTGCTCGTCCGCTACCGCTTCCACCTCACGCTGCCCTCCCGGCTGGGGGAGCGGACGGCGGTCGCCGAGGATGTGGCGACCCTCGCGATGGCAAGCCAGGACGGCGCCACGCGCTGGCTCGACCCCGCCGAGGTCGACGCCCTCATGGAGGCACGCCCGGCGGGCAACGTCGCCAACGCGACCCAACAAGTCTCATCGGCCCTCGCGTCGTTGCCCGGCCTGGCCGCGCACCTGGACGCCCACGGCGAGGCCCTGGCCGAGAAGCTCCGCGCTTCCCACCGGCGGGTGCGTTCGGCGTCCGGCGCCACCCTGCGCGGCCTCGGCGTCCGGGTCGAGACCCCACCGGACGTGCTGGGCCTGTACGTCTTCGTCCCCGTCCCGAAGGGGTTGTGATGGCTGCCGAATCGTTTGTCGGGGTGCGCGTGCAGGGCGGGTTGCTGCCCGCTGAGCTGCTGTCCCGCATCGCTGCCGGGGCGGTGTCCGGGCAGGCGTCCGCCGACTACCACCTCGCCGCCGGCGAAACCGTCCGCGAGGCCGCCAACCGCGCCTGGGCGTACCTCACCGGAGTGTGGTCGGCCTACCGGCAGGCGGCCACCAAGCTGCCTGGCAGTGACCGGGGTACGACCCTGACCCGTGAGCGTTGGCTTCTCATCCTGCTGCGCGAACTTGACTACGGACGCGTGCCGGCCACGCCCGCCGGCGGCTTGCCTGCCGGCGACAAGCACTTGCCGGTCTCGCATCTGTGGGAGCATGTCCCGATCCACTTGCTCGGGCACACCATTGACCTGGACAAGCGCACCCAGGGTGTCGCCGGCGCAGCCACCCAGTCGCCGCAGTCAATGGTCCAGGAGTTGTTGAACCGCTCGGACGCCCATCTGTGGGGCCTGCTGTCGAACGGCCTGACGCTGCGGTTGCTGCGTGACTCGACGTCACTGGTCGGGGCCTCCTATGTCGAGTTCGATCTCGAGGCGATCTTCGACGGCGACCTGTTCGCCGACTTCCTGCTGCTCTACAGCATCTGCCACCAGTCCCGGCTCGAGGTGCGCGACCCCGAGAAGGGCCCCGCCTCCTGCTGGCTCGAGAGCTGGCGAACCGAGTCGGTCGAGTCCGGGTCGCGGGCGCTCAACCAGTTGCGCGACGGGGTGGTCGAGGCGATCACTACCCTCGGCACCGGCTTCCTCGCCCACCCGGCCAACGGACGCCTCCGTGACGGTCTCGCAGACAGCACCCTGCGCGAGGCCGACATCAACCACGGCCTGCTCCGGATCGTCTACCGGCTGCTCTTCACCTTCGTGGCCGAGGACCGCGGCCTGCTCCTCGACCCGCACGCCGACATCCAGGCCCGCGAACGCTACCGCGACTACTTCTCCACGGCCCGGCTGCGCCGTACCGCCCGACGTCGCCGCGGCACCCGCCACGCCGACCAGTGGCGCGCCCTCAACCTCGTCTGGGACGGGCTCGGCTCGATCGACGGACGCCCCGAGCTCGGCCTGATCGGCATCGGGGGACTCTTCGAACCCGGCGCGCTCGACCTGTTCCGCGACTGCGAGCTCACCAACGAGGCCCTGCTCAAGGCGGTGCGCCACCTCAGCTTGGTGGCTGAACCCGGAACTGGGACCAAGCGGGTCGTGGATTACCGCAATCTCGGTGCCGAAGAACTCGGCTCGATCTACGAGGCGCTGCTGGAGTTCGTGCCCTCCTGGAATCCCGAGATGCGCGTCTACGAACTGCTGTCGGCGTCCGGCAACGACCGCAAGTCGACCGGTACCTACTACACGCCCACCTCTCTCATCGACTGCCTGCTCGACTCCGCACTCGACCCCGTGCTCGACCGCGCCGAACGCGAGGCCGACCCCGAGACGGCGCTGCTCGCGCTCACCGTCTGCGACCCCGCCTGTGGCTCCGGCCACTTCCTCGTCGCCGCCGCCCGCCGGATCGCCAAGCGGGTCGCCGCGATCCGCACCGGCGACCCGGAGCCGCCACCGGAGCGCATCCGCGAAGCGCTGAGTGACGTAGTGGGGCGCTGTATCTATGGCGTAGACCTGAACCCGCTCGCCGCGGAGCTGGCGAAGGTATCGCTGTGGCTGGAAACCCTCGACCCAGGGCGTCCGCTCGCCTTCTTGGACGCCCAGATCAAGGTCGGCAACTCTCTTATCGGGGCCACCCCGGCCCTGCTCGCAGAGGGGATGCCGAACGAGGCGTTTGTAGCGTTGGAGGGCGACGACAAGAAGATCACCTCCGCCCTGAAGAAGCAGAATGATCACGAACTCGCGGGGCAGGACGACCTGTTCGGTGATTCCGGCGTCCTGCTGGACGTCCGGCTGGCCGGCCAACTGGGTGAGTTGATCGGCAGCGGACGCGCGGCCTCCCTGGCCGACATCCATGCCCGGGCGCAGCGGCTCAAGGCACTGGACGCCGACCCCTCCCTGCAACGCCAGCGGCTTGTCGCGGACGCCTGGTGCGCCGCGTTTGTCTGGCCCAAGCACCCGGGCGCACCCAAGGCCATCACCGACCGCAGCCTGCGGGCCCTCGAACGGGGCGAAACCCTGACACCAGACACCATGGGCACCATTCACGAACTGGCCGCCGAGTACCGGTTCTTCCACTGGCACCTAGAGTTCCCGCACCTGTTCACGTCGGCAGGTGAACATGACGGGCCAGGGTGGGCAGGCGGCTTCGACGTCGTCCTGGGGAATCCGCCGTGGGAACGGGTCAAGCTGCAGGAGCAGGAGTTCTTCGCGGTGCGCGACCCTGAAATTGCCACCGCACCCAATGCGGCGGCGCGCAAGCGGCTCATTGCAAAGCTAGAAGGTGCGAACCCGAGTCTCCACGCAGAGTATCTTGGAGCGCTGCGCCGAGCGAGCGGCGAGTCCCACCTGATGCGCAACTCGGGCCGCTACCCACTTACCGGCCGGGGCGACATCAACACCTACGCGGTCTTTGCCGAGACGGCGCGGAGTTTGATGGCCGGGAATGGGCGGATGGGGCTGGTGCTGCCTACCGGCATCGCCACGGATGCCACCACGCAGTACTTCTTCAAGGACCTCGTTCAGAAGGGCAGTCTGGCGAGTCTCTACGACTTCGAGAACCGCAAGCCACTCTTCGAAGGAGTGGACAGCCGGTTCAAGTTCTGTCTCCTCACTCTCGCCGGGCGTGAGCGACGGGAGCCGCGCGCCGAGTTCGCCTTCTTCGCCCACGACCCGACCGACCTGCTCAAGGACGACGCCCGCTTCGAGCTCACGCCGGATGAGATCCAACTCCTCAACCCGAACACCGGAACCTGCCCAATCTTCCGAACGCGTCGCGACGCCGAGATCACGCTCGGCATCTACCGTCGCATGCCGGTGCTGATCAATGAGAACGATCCCGTCAACGGCAACCCCTGGGGCATCAGCTTCATGCGGATGTTCGATATGTCCAACGACTCGCACCTCTTCCACACCCGCGAGGAACTCGAGGCCGACGGCTGGACGCTCAACGGAAACGTCTTCGAGCGACAAGTCACCCCCCCCCCGGGCGATGCGTCATGTCTAGATCTGGAGAGGATGATCCCGCTCTATGAAGCGAAGATGCTTCACCTCTATGAAACTCGCTGGGCAACGTACGAGCCCGATGGCACCAGCCGCTTGCTCACCGAGCAGGAGAAAGCTGCCCACGTCAATCCCTTGCCGCGCTACTGGGTGGCTGAGACCGAGATCGACAAGAAGCTCGGCGATCACGGTACGCACAACGCCCTCATCGGATGGCGCAGAATCTGCAGGGCAACGGATGCGCGGACACTCATCCTCACTCAGGGACCACGGGTTGGCTACGGCGATAGCTGGTTCTTGGCACTTCCGAGCCAGGGTCGGTCCGAACTGCAGGCGCTGTGGGCGTCATTCCCTGTGGACTACGTCTCGCGTCAAAAGTTGGGGGGCACAAACATGAACTTCTTTACCTTCATGCAGTTGCCCACACCGAGACCAGAGGTGTTCACCAGCTTCGACCTGCCCCTCGAGCGACCGCTCTCCAGCTGGCTCGGCGTCCGGGTCGACCGCCTCAATGGGTGGATCCCCGATCCCACCGATCGCGCGCAAGCCCGCGCCGAACTCGACGCTGCTGCCTTCCACCTCTACGGACTTGACCGAGAGGAAGTGT
>DAIRTI010000097.1:4912-12321 GCA_036803965.1 Propioniciclava sp. | reverse complement strand
CGGTGTGGCACAGCGTGACGGTGCAGTTCTCGCTGCGCCGGGTCAGGATCAGCCCCAGCGGACGCCCCACCGTGATGCCGCGGCCCACGATGCACACGTCGGCGCCCTTGAGCGGCACGTCGTAGCGGCGCAGCAGCTCGACGATCCCCCGCGGCGTGCAGGGCAGCGGCGCGGGCTCGTTGAGCACGAGGCGTCCGAGGTTGATCGGATGCAGGCCGTCGGCGTCCTTGGACGGGTCGACCAGAGTGAGCATCTCGTTCTCGTCCAGATGCCCCGGCAGCGGCAGCTGGACGATGTACCCGGTGCAGGCCGGGTCCTCGTTGAGGGCGCGCAGGTGTGCGCGCAACTCCTCCGCGCTGGTCTCGGCGGGGAGGTCAACCCGGATCGACGCGATGCCGACCTCGGCGCAGTCGCGGTGCTTCATCCGGACGTAGCTGTGGCTGCCCGGATCGTCCCCCACCAGCACGGTGCCCAGGCCGGGCACGACGCCCGCCTCGCGCAGGGCCGCCACCCGGCCGGTGAGCTCGGCCTTGATCGCGGCGGCCGCCGCCTTGCCGTCGAGTCGCTGTGCGGTCATGGTCCTCCTGAGGAGTCAGTGGAAGAAGTGCCTGGTGCCCGTGAAGTACAGGGCGACGCCGGCTTCGGTGCAGGCGGCGATCGTGGCGTCGTCGCGGATCGACCCGCCCGGCTCGACGATCGCCCGCACGCCGGCCGCGAGCAGGATCTTCGGCCCGTCGTCGAACGGGAAGAAGGCGTCGGACGCCGCGACGGACCCCGCCGCCCGGTCGCCGGCCCGCTCGACGGCCAGCTTGCAGGAGTCGACCCGGTTGACCTGGCCCATGCCGACGCCGACGGACGCCCCGCCGGTCGCCAGCAGGATCGCGTTGCTCTTCACCGCCCGGCAGGCCCGCCACGCGAACGCCAGGTCGGCCAGAGTCGCCTCGTCGACGGGCTCGCCCGCCTTCAACTCCCAGGACGCCGGGTCGTCCCCGGCGGCCTGGAACCGGTCGCTGACCTGGACCAGGAGGCCGCCGTCGATCCCCCGCGACTCGACGCCGACCGCACCCGGGGCGTCCGCGCGCAGGATGCGCAGGTTCTTCTTCGTCTGCAGCAGCTCCAGGGCCGCCGGCTCGTAGCCGGGCGCGACGACGACCTCGGTGAACACCGGCTTGAGCTGCTCGGCCATGGCGAGCGTAACGGTCCGGTTCGCGGCGACGACGCCGCCGTAGGCGCTGACGGGGTCGCACGCGTGGGCACGCGCGTGGGCGTCCGCGATGTCGCTGCCCACCGCGATGCCGCACGGGTTGGAGTGCTTGATGATGGCGACCGCGGGCGCCTCGAAGTCGTAGGCGGCGCGGCGGGCTGCGTCGGTGTCGACGTAGTTGTTGAAGGACATCTCCTTGCCGCCCAGCTGCTCGGCGCGGGCCAGCCCCGGCGCGCCCACCCCGTTGGCGTACAGGGCCGCCGGCTGATGCGAGTTCTCGCCGTAGCGCAGGACGCCGAGGCGGTCGTAGGTGCCGCCCATCCAGCGCGGGAAGCCGGTGCCGTCGCCGCTGTCGGTCAGGACGCTACCCATCCAGGACGCGACCGCCACGTCGTAGGTCGCCGTGTGCACGAACGCCGCCGCGGCGAGCTCCTGGCGCTCGGCCAGGGTGAAGCCGCCGGCGGCCAGGGCGTCCAGCAACTGGGGATACTGCGCGGGCGAGGTGACGATGGCGACGCTCGGGTGGTTCTTCGCCGCCGCGCGCACCATGGACGGCCCGCCGATGTCGATCTGCTCGACGCACTCGTCGACGGACGCCCCCGAGGCGACCGTCGCCGCGAACGGGTAGAGGTTCGACACGACCAGGTCGAACGGGGCCACGCCCAGCTCCTCGAGCTGCCGGCGGTGGCTCTCCAGCCGGCGGTCGGCGAGGATGCCCGCGTGGACCCGCGGGTGCAGGGTCTTCACCCGGCCGTCCAGGCACTCGGGGAAGCCGGTCAGCTCGGCGACCTCGGTCACCGGCACCCCGGCGTCGATCAGCGTGCGGTACGAGCCGCCCGTCGAGACGATCTCGACGCCTGCGTCCGAGAGGGCGCGGCCGAGGTCGGCGAGGCCGGTCTTGTCGTAGACCGAGACCAGGGCCCGGCGGATGGGGAGGCGTCCGGCTGAGTCGTTCATCGTGTCCCTTCGGCGGCGAGTGCGTTGATGGTGTCGACGAGCAGGGTGCGCTCGACGACCTTGATCCGTTCATGGAGGGTGGCCTCGGTGTCGCCCGGCAGCACGCGCACCGGCTCCTGGGCGAGGATGCGCCCGGTGTCGACGCCATCGTCGACCACGAACACCGTGCAGCCCGTCACCTGGACGCCGTGGGCGAGGGCGTCCCGGACGCCGTGCATGCCCGGAAAGGACGGCAGCAGCGCCGGGTGGGTGTTGATGATGCGTCCGTCGAAGCGCGCCAGGCAGGATTCGCCGAGCAGCTTCATGAAGCCTGCGCTGACCACGAGGTCGGGGTCGTAGGACGCCAGCGCGTCGGCCAGGCCGGCGTCCCAGGCGGCCCGGTCGGCCCCCTTCGCCAGCGTCCGGACGAACGTCGGGATGCCCGCCCTCTCGGCCCTGGCCAGGGCCTCGATGCCGTCGCGGTCGGCCCCCACGGCCACGATCTCGGCGCACAGCTCCCCCGCCGACTGGGCGTCGATCAGGGACTGGAGCAGGGTGCCCGAGCCCGAGACCAGCACGGCGAGGCGGTAGCTCATGGGCCTCACACTATCGGCGCCCCCGTGGCGCCCCTCCGGGCGACAGGGGGCGGACGCAGCGGGCGACACGCCCCGACAACCGCTATGTCACAGACCGAAGGGCAGCTGTGTGGTCTCCTCGGACCGCTCCAGCTCAGCCGCGGCCTGGGCCCTCGCGCGGGCGCGGCGCGCCAGCGCGCTGTACGCCAGCCCGGCCAGGACGCCGCCCGCCGCGACCGGCAGGGTGCCGTAGAGCAGCAGCTCGGGGAACCGCGGACCGAGGTCGACGAGGCGTCCGCCGCCCAGGTCGCCGCGGGCGAGCCAGGACGCCGCCGTCCAGATCAGCCCGGACGCCAGCGCGGCCAGCCCGGCTCCCAACGGGCCGGTGAGCAGCGTGGGCGTCACGCCGAGCCGGCCCAGCTTGCGGCAGGACGCCACCCCCGCCAGAGCGCCGGCGAGCGGACCGCAGGCCAGCAGCAGGACGCCGTTCGGCGGCGGCACCACCGGCAGCGCTCCGGCCAGCGGGATGCCCGGCAGCAGGCCCAGGGCGGCGGTGGTGGGGGTCAGGAGCGTCCCGGTGCCGACGGAGAACCCCGCCCCCAGGATGTAGGAGCCCGCCCACAGCAGCAGCGTGGGGGCGTAGGCGAGGTAGCAGAACACCAGCAGGACCGCACCGACGGCGTCCGGCGCGAGCTCGCGCTGCAGGGCGCCGATCTGCGCGGTGTGGCTGCCGATCGCCACGGCCAGGGCGAGCGTGGACGCCGCGGCGAGCCCCGCGATCCCGGCCAGCGCCCCCCGCGGGACGCCGCGCAGCCAGCCCGGCAACAGGGCCAGACCGCGGACGCCGCACGCGCGCAGCGCGCCGATCAGGCTGCCCACGCCGGAGATGCCCACGGCCCCGACGAACGCCGCGGCCGCCTGGCGGGGCGCGCCCACGAACGTGCCGATGACCAGGGTGATCGCCGAGTAGGCGAGGGTGCAGGCGCCCGCGATCAGCAGCGCGGCGCGGAGCCCAGGGGTCTCCTCCTCGCGCTGGCCGGCCGCCATCCGGGCCACCGCGGCCATCGCGATGCCGACCAGCGCGGTCACGCCGAGAGGCGCGAGCCCGATGGTGAGGCCGCCGAGGCTGAAGGCCGAGCCGTGCACCCCGAGCCAGGCCTGGGCGATGGCGTCCAGGACGACCGCGGGCGGCAGCGCGGGCGCCGTCAGCCAGCCGGCCGCGACCGCCGCGCCGACGACGACCCAGCCCAGCAGGACGGCCGCCGCGGAGCCGATGACCGCCGCCGCCAGCCACGGGAGGAACTGCAGGCGCGCCGGCCTGGACGCGGCGTCCGGCTCTGCGGGTGACGACACGGCGAGGTCGACGCCGGAGATCGGGCGTTCGATGGTCTTCGGCATGGTGGCATCCATGGTTCCAATCGCCGAGGTGCCTGCGGCGCCGGACACGCCCGGCAGGCTAAAATCGGCCCCGACCACGCCCGATAGCAGCGAAGAGAGCGCCATGACCGACGCCGATCAGCGCCCACGGAGGGCTCTCCCCCCCGAGGATCTCGGAGAGACCGCGTCGGGTCCCGGACGCCATTGGGCCGCCCCGCCGGCCGAGTCGGACGATCCGTCGACGCCGGTGCCCCCGCCGATGCCGGTGCTGCCGACCAGCGAGCGGGGGGCGTCCGCCGGACGCCGCTTCAGCGCCGACGAGCTGCCCGACGACTGGGAGGCCCACGCGCCGCGGCACTCGGCGTCCAGCCCGGCGAGCCTGCACGACTCCCCCGCGGAGCCGACGGAGCCGCCCATCGCCCAGCTCGACGTCGCCCCCGACTCCACCGCCGCCGCCGTCCGTCCGGCGCCTTCGGAACGGCCGTTCCACGTGCGCTGGTTCTGGCCGGTCGTCGCGATCGCCGTGGTCGCGGCCCTAGTTCTGGCCGGCACCCTGATCGCCCGCTTCAACAAGCCCGCCGTTCCCGGCGGCGTCGGGACGCCCCGGTCCTCGCTCCTGTCGGAGCCCGCCGAGCTGTCGGCACTGAAGCCCGGCACGACGTGGACCGCGACGAACGACATCGCCCCCGACGAGACCAAGGGGCTGCGCTGCGTCCAGCCCTCGGCCCAGCTGAAGACCCCGCCGCTGGAGGGCAGCGTCGTCCGCCGCACCTTCACGGCGTCCTCCGGCGAGGACGCCGGCGTCGTGCAGCAGGTCGAGACCTACACCGACGCCGAGGCGGCGAAGGCGGCCTTCACCGCGCGTTCGATCCAGCTCGGCGGCTGCCCCGGCACTCCCGACCTGGTCAACAAGGGCTTCACGGTCGCCGGCCTGGGCGACCAGTCCGTCGCCGTCCAGGTCACCGAGCAGGACGCCGCCGCTCGCGTCCACCAGCTGCTCGTCGTGCGCACCGGGTCGACGCTGCTGATCACGGACGCCCAGGCCGGCACCACGCCGCTGGGCATGGACGCCCTCGCCGCGTCCCTGGTCGGGACGCTCCAGCGGCTGTGCGGGCCGTCGTCCGGCACCTGCCCCACAACTCCGACGGTCGCGGACGCCGACGTGCCGCCTGCCGGTGAATTCCCCGGCTCGCTCGCCGCCGGAGACCTGCCGCGGGTCACGCCCGGGACGGGCGTCTGGGTGGACGCCGAGATCAAGCCGATGAAGCTCGGCGGGTCGGGCTGCGAGGGCGTCGATCTCACCGCCGTCACCTCGGCGACCAGCGCCGTCCAGCACGCCTATCTGCTGACCGGAGACCAGGGGGCCTCGGCCAACTTCGGCCTCGACGAGATCGTCTACACGTTCGCCAACGAGGCCGACGCCAAGGCCTTCAGCGACGGGGTCATCGCCAGCGTGACCGACTGCCCCAAGCAGCAGGCGACCGCGACCGTGACGCCGCTCGGCCGCCTGGAGGCGCCGGCGTCCGGTCAGCTGTTCACGGTCGACCAGCGCAAGACGATCGACAAGGCGGCGCGGTCGCGGGTCATGGTCGCCAGCCTGGGCGTCCACGCGGTCTACCTGGCGGCCAACCCGACGCCGGAGTTCGACCTGAAGGACGAGGCCTGGCTGGCCGTCTTGCAGCGGGCGATCATCCGCGCCAAGCAGCTGCCCTGACGTGGAGGTGTGACACAGCCGAGCGCACCAGCTCGGCCGTCTCGCTGGGCGTGTGGCCGACCTTGACGCCGACGGCGGTGAGCGCCTTCTTCTTCGCCTGCGCCGTGCCCGCCGACCCCGACACGATCGCGCCGGCGTGGCCCATCGTGCGGCCCTCGGGCGCGGTGAAGCCCGCGATGTAGGCGACGACCGGCTTGCGCACATGCTCGGCGATATAGGCGGCCGCACGCTCCTCGGCGTCGCCGCCGATCTCACCGATCATGACGATCACGTCGGTCTCGGGGTCGGCCTGGAAGGCCTCCAGGCAGTCGATGTGGGTCGTCCCGATGACCGGGTCGCCGCCGATCCCCACCGCGGTCGAGAACCCGATGTCGCCGAGCTCGTACATCATCTGGTAGGTGAGGGTGCCCGACTTGCTGACCAGCCCGATGTGGCCGGCGCGGGCGATGTTGGGCGGGATGATGCCGACGTTCGAGCGTCCGGGCGAGATGATGCCCGGACAGTTGGGCCCGATCAGCCGGACGCCGCGCTCGGCCGCCGCGGCGTAGAACTCCGCGGTGTCCTTGACGGGGATGCCCTCGGTGATGCACACGATCAGCTCGACGCCGGCGTCGATCGCCTCCATCACGGCCGCCTTGGCGTGCGGCGCCGGCACGAACACGGCCGACACGGTGGCGCCGGTCGCGTGCTTGGCCTCGCGGACCTTGTTGAACACCGGGATGGGGTCTTCCTCGATGACGATCGACGTGCCGCCCTTGCCGGGGGTCACGCCGCCGACGATGCGGGTGCCGAACATGATCATGCGGTTGGTGTGCTTCCGGCCCTCGGTGCCGGTCATGCCCTGCACGAGCACCTTGGAGCGGTGGTCCAGCCAGATCGCCACGTCAGTTCCTCTCCATCGCCGCGCTGGCCAGCTCGGCGACCGCGCGGGCGGCGCCGTCCATCGTCTTCTCGACCGTCACCAGGGGGTGGTCGTACTCCTCCAGGATCGCGAGGCCCACGGTGACGGCGTTGCCGTCCAGCCGGACCACGATCGGCTTGGTGGCGCGGTGACCGAGGTGCGCGAGGGCGTCCCGGATGCCCTTGGCGACCTCGGAGCAGGCGGTGATGCCGCCGAACACGTTGACCAGCACGACGCTCACCCGGGGGTCGGACAGGATGATGTCGAGGCCGTCCTCCATGACCTGCGCGGACGCCCCGCCGCCGATGTCGAGGAAGTTGGCGGCCCGTGGACGCCCCGGTAGGTGGCGGCCGGCGTAGGCGATCACGTCGAGGGTGCTCATCACGAGGCCGGCGCCGTTGCCGATGACGCCCACCTGGCCGTCCAGCCGGACGTAGTTGAGGCCCTTGGCGCGGGCGCGGACCTCCAGCGGGTCCTCCAGGGCCTCGTCGCGCAGGTCGGCCCACTCGGGGTGCCGGAACGCCGCGTTGTCGTCGAGTGTCACCTTGCCGTCGAGGGCGATGATGCGCCCATCGCGGGTCTTGACCAGGGGGTTCACCTCGACGAGCGTCGCGTCCGAGTCGGCGTAGACCTTGCCCAGCAGCGTCAGGACGCGCGCGATCTCGGCGCGGTCGGCGTCCGCGAAGCCCGTGGCGGCGACGA
>DAIRTI010000097.1:0-4812 GCA_036803965.1 Propioniciclava sp. | reverse complement strand
AGGACGCGCGCGATCTCGGCGCGGTCGGCGTCCGCGAAGCCCGTGGCGGCGACGACCTCGTCGGCCTTCGCGGCGTCCAGCCCGACGCGCGGGTCGACGGGGACGCGGATCAGCTTCTCGGGGTGCTCGCGGGCGAGCGTCTCGATGTCCATGCCCCCCGAGAGGCTGCACATGGCGAGGTAGGTGCGCTCGGCGCGATCGAGCAGGAACGAGAAGTAGTACTCCTCGGCGATGTCCGCCCCCTCCGCCACCATCACGGAGTCGACGGAGTGGCCCTTGATGTGCAGCCCGAGGATGTCGCGCGCGCGCTCGGCGGCCTCCTTCGGCGAGTGGGCGAGCTTGACCCCGCCAGCCTTGCCGCGCCCCCCGGTCTTGACCTGGGCCTTCACCACGACGGTGCCGCCCCCGAGCCGCTCGGCGGCGTCCTTGGCCTCCTCGGGCGTCCGGGCCAGCAGTCCCTTCAGGACGGGCACACCGTGGACTTCGAAGAGGTCCCGGGCCTGGTACTCGAACAGATCCATCGAAAGCCTCGCATCACGGACGACGGGACGTAAGACACGAGGATAGTAGAGCGTTGTCGCGGCGAGAAGGCCCGCTGGGAGCGGCCGAGCGGGGGCGTTCGGAGACCTCCTGCGACCCTGACGAACCCCGTGGCAACTTTCTCTCGATTCCTGAGAAAATCTCATCTCCTGATAAGGTGAACGAGGTCGTTCGGGAGGGGATGGAGGTCGCATGGGTCAGGCAGCACCGCGGCACGCGATGTCGCCTCGTCCCCGGCGTGCGATCGAGCAGCCCCGCAAGCGTCGTCGCCGCGGCGCGACGGTCGGCGTCCTCGGCACGGTGCTCACCGTCCTGGGCGGCTACGGCTTCACCCCGGCCTCGGTCGCCGCTGAGCCGCTCCCGACGCCGCAGCCCACGCCCACCGTGCAGGCGGCCGTCCACACCGAGGACCCGACGCTCACCGCAGTCAAGGCGCGCGCCGCCGCCCTCGCGGAGACCCAGCAGGCGGTCGAGTCCGAAGAGGCCCGACTGGACGCCCTCGGCAAGTTCTACTACCCCACGATCGGCGACCTGGGCTCGCCCTGGGGCGAGCGGATGCACCCGATCCTGCACGTGATGCGCATGCACGAGGGGGTCGACATCGGGGCGCCCTGCGACGCCCCCATCTGGGCGGTCCTGCCCGGCACCGTCGTCGGCTCCGGCAGCGGGGGCGACGCGGGCAACTACGTGAAGATCGACCACGGCACGGTGAACGGCAAGCACTTCGTCACCGAGTACATGCACATGAACGAGATCGGCGCGACGAAGGGTCAGACCGTGACCCGCGGACAGCAGATCGGGCTCACGGGCTCGACCGGCCTGTCCACCAGCTGCCATCTCCACCTCGCCCTGTGGGTCGACGGCGAGAACGTCGACCCCGTCCCCTACATCAAGGCCTGAGGACATGACACCCAAGCGTGCGCTCCACCACGACCCCAGCCTCCCCGTCCAGCACACCGCCGCCGGCACCCCCCGCCGCGCGGCAGGCGCGAGCCGGCGCGTCCCGCTGGCCAAGACGATCGCGGCCCTGGGCGTCTCGGTCGCGGCCGCGGCGACCGGCCTGGCCCTGGTGCTGCCCTACACGTCGGGGGGCGCGAGCTACGCGATCGCCTCCCCCGCCGCCAGCCCCAGCGCCGAGCAACTCGCCGCCGTCGGCACCCAGACCCCGACGGCGCCCGCCACCACGGCGTCCGCGACCGCCGCACCGGTCTCGGCGGCGTCCAGCTCGAGCTCCACGGGCACGACCACCACCAAGACGACCACGAGCAAGGCGGCGGCCTCGGCGTCCAGCTCGACGAAGACCACGACCGCGAAGGCGACCACGACGACGAAGGCCGCCAGTTCGGCCGCGACGTCGTCGGGCGCGGCTCAGGTCGTCGCCTACGTCAAGGCGCGCATCGGCTACCCGTACAAGGTCGGCACGATGGGCCCCGACTACTACGACTGCGCGGGCCTGGTCGCGGCCGCCTATCGCTCGGCCGGCTTCGACATGCCGTTCTCCGAGGCCTACGAGTCCTCGCACGGCACCTACGTCGGCATCGACGACCTGAAGCCCGGCGACGTCGTGGCCTGGGGCTCGCCGGTGCATTCGGTCAGCATCTACATCGGCAACGACACGATCATCATCGCCGACGGGCCGAACTACGGCGTCCGGACGTATTCGCTGTCCGGGCGCACGAGCTGGGACACCTTCGCCGGCGGCCACCGCTACCTGTAAGCCCGAGGCCCTACAGCTTCTCCATCGGGGCGTGCTTCACCGACAGCTTCTTGGTGCCGGACGAGCCGAAGTCGACCGTCGCCTTGAGCAGGTCGCCGGCCCCTGAGGTCTCCAGCACCGTGCCCATGCCGAACGTCGTGTGCAGCACGCGGTCACCGACAGCCAGGGACGCCACCCGCGGCCCCTGCTGCGCCTTGCCGCCCGGCGTGTAGCCCACGGTCTGCCGCCAGGACGCCTCGCGTCGCGTCCGCTCGTTGGTGCCCCAGCCGCCCGTGGCCGGCGCCAAGCGGCGCCAGTCGATGAGGCGCGCGGGGATCTCCACCAGGAACCGCGAGGGCGGGTTGTACTGCGGCTGGCCCCACATCGTCCGGACGGTCGCGCGGCTCAGGTACAGCCGCTGCCGCGCACGGGTGATGCCGACGTACGCCAGCCGCCGCTCCTCCTCCAGCTCCTTGGGGTCGGTCATGGCCCGCATGTGCGGGAAGATGCCGTCCTCGAAGCCGGTCAGGAAGACGACCGGGAACTCCAGGCCCTTCGCGGTGTGCAGGGTCATCAGCGTGACGACGCCGCCGCCGGAATCGGCGTCCGGGATCTGGTCGGAGTCGGCCACCAGCGCGATGCGCTCCAGGAACGCGGGCAGCGAGTCGTCCGGCTCGGGCGACCCGGCGGCCAGGCCGGCGCCGTCCTCGTCGTCGGCGTTGGGCGTGACGTCCTCGGTGTGCGCGGCCGCCACGAACTCCCCCGCGACGCTGACGAGTTCGATCAGGTTCTCCAGGCGGGTCTGGTCCTGCGGGTCGGGCGAGTTCTTCAGCTCGTCGATGTAGCCCGAGTCGGTGAGGATGCTGGTCAGGATCACGTCGGCCGACACCCCGTCGGCGACGAAGCCGCGGTGCCGGGCCATCAGTTCGGCGAAGGACGCCAGCTGCTTGGCCGAGCGCGGGGCGAGCCCGGGCACCTCCTCGAGCCGGTCCAGGGCCGCGGAGAACGGAATGCGCTCGGCCGCCGCGAAGGCCTCGACCATCGCCTCGGCCCGATCGCCGATGCCCCGCTTGGGCACGTTCACGATCCGCCGGACGCTCACGTCGTCCGCGGGGTTCGCGATGGCCCGCAGGTACGCGATCGCGTCGCGGATCTCGCGCCGCTCGTAGAACCGGACGCCGCCGACGACCCGGTACGGCAGCCCGACGCGGATGAACACCTCCTCGAACGCACGCGACTGGGCGTTCGTGCGGTAGAACACGGCGACCTCGGAGTTCTTCGCCTTCCCGGCGTCGACGAGGGCGTCGATCTCGCCGGCGATGAACTGGGCCTCCTCGTGCTCGGTGTCGGCGACATAGCCGACGATCGCCTCGCCGTCGCCGGCGTCCGACCACAGCCGCTTCTCGGGACGCCCGCTGTTCTTGCTGATCACGGCGTTGGCCGCGGTCAGGATCGTCTGTGTCGAGCGGTAGTTCTGCTCCAGCAGGATCGTCTCGGCGCCCGGGAAGTCGGCCTCGAAGCCCAGGATGTTGCGGATGTCGGCGCCCCGGAACGCGTAGATCGACTGGTCGGAGTCGCCGACCACCATCAGCTCGGGCGGGTCGGCGACCGGGACGCCGTCGGGCCCGGGGAACACCCCGCACAGCTCGCGGACCAGCGCGTACTGGGCGTGGTTGGTGTCCTGGTACTCGTCGACCAGCACGTGCCGGAACCGGCGCCGGTAGCGCTCGCGCACGTCGGGGAACGCCTGCAGCAGGTGCACCGTCGTCATGATCAGGTCATCGAAGTCGAGCGCGTTCGCCGCGATCAGACGCCGCTGGTACTCGCCGTAGCACTCCGCGTACACCTCGTCGGCACCGTTGGCCGCCTTCGAGCGCGCGGTCTCGTGGTCTACCAGCTCGTTCTTGCAGTTGCTCACCCAGTTCATCACCGCGCGGACTGGGAACTTCTTGGTGTCGAGATTCGCGTCCTTGATGACCAGCGTCATGAGCCGCTTGGCGTCGGTGTCGTCGTAGATCGAGAAGCTCTTGCTCAGACCGAAGCGGTCGATGTCGGCCCGCAGCATGCGGACGCACGCCGAGTGGAACGTCGACACCCACATCAGCCGCGCCCGGTTGCCGACCAGCTCGACGACCCGCGAGCGCATCTCGGCGGCGGCCTTGTTCGTGAACGTGATCGCCAGCACCGAGCCCGGGTGCACGTTGCGCTCGCCGATCAGGTAGGCGATCCGCCTGGTCAGCACGCGGGTCTTGCCCGAGCCGGCGCCCGCGACGACCAGTACCGGCGAGCCGGCGTGCAGCACCGCGGCCCGCTGGGGCGGGTTCAGCCCCTCCAGCAGCTCCTCCCCGCGCGGACGTCGCTTCCGCTCGGTCTGCTCTCCCGAGCCGGACGCCGCCGGTTCGCCTTCGTTCGAGCCGGACGCCGCGGCGTCCGCCTCTTCCGCTGAATCGGGCGCCGACGCGGGGCCGCCGCGCGGGCGTCCGAACATGCCGGCGAAATCGACCTCGATGCCGGGCGCGGCCGGGTCTGGGAGCGAGACGGGCCGGGCGGCGTCCGGGGACGGGTCGGGGGCGGGC
>DAIRTI010000096.1:0-12342 GCA_036803965.1 Propioniciclava sp. | reverse complement strand
CGTGTTGCCCAGCTGGTTCTGCCAGGCGTACTTGACGAGCCACTCGTCCAGATCGTCGGCGCCGCTGCGGAATCCTTCGCGCAAGTCGCCTCGATGCAGCTTTCGAGGGGCCGCAATCATGCGGTTTCGGAGTGCCGCTCGCGCCGGGCGAAGAGCTTGTCGAACTTGGTGGTCGACGGCAGGGGCGCGTCGAGTAACCGGACGAACTCGACGTACTGATCTTCACTGGCTGTGAACCAGCGCAGGTCGGCGAGCACCTGCTGCGCGCGATCGACGGCGCTGTCCAGCACGAAATCCGTCAGTGTGTGATCGGTCGCCTCGGCCGCGCGGCGCAGCAGGATCTCCTGGCGCTCGGTGGCGCGCAGGTTGATGCGGCGGCTCTTGGTGACTTCGGACATCTCAACCTCCGATCGGCGTACATACATTGTACATACGGTCGAGCTTCGACACCGGCGTCGCCAGCCACTTCGGGGCACGACAGTTATGCGCCCCCGATTGGCCTCTCTTATACCCCCCGGGGTATATTGCCCGATTAGGAGGTCCCGATGCCGAAAGCACTGCCGTTGTTCGAGGCCGGTCGAGGCGCCGCGCCGGGGAAGCGCGCGGCACTGGCCGCGACGCTGCTGGTTGTCGTCCTGTCGCTGGGCGGCTGCTCCACCGCGACGATCGCTACCTCCGGACCGGCCGTCGCGACGGTGCCGGCGGCTGGAAGCAGCCTGGCGGCGTCCGAGTTCGCGGCGGCGTCCAAGCTGCCGGACACCGTGCTGCTCGACGTCCGGACGCCGGCCGAGTTCGCCTCTGGTCATCTGCCCGGAGCACTCAACATCGACGTGGAGTCGGCCGATTTCTCGAAGTCCATCGCCGCGCTCGACCGGAGCAAGACCTACGCGGTCTACTGCCGCAGCGCGAACCGTTCGAAGGTAGCCATGACTGCCATGAAGCGGGCCGGCTTCACGAAGCTGTTCGACCTGGCCGGCGGCATCAACGCGTGGAAGTCGGCCGGCGGCGAGGTAGTCACCGGCTAGGCCGGCGCGGCCTCTCGTACCTGCCGTCCTCCCACGATCAAGAGATTGGCCGCCAGCACGCTGACGGCTATGCCCAGAACCGACCAGATCGCGGATGCCAGCAGCAGTTGCGGGGCGGGCTCGAGGCCGCTGAGCAGACCGGCACCCCAGAGGATCGTCGACCTGTCCAGCAGGTACCAGCCCCAGGCGACCGCGAGACCGGCGACGATGCGCCCGAGGCCAGGCAGCGGCGGATCGCCGCGCTCGATCCGCGCGGCCACCAGGAAGACAACGAGGGCGCCGCTCCCCAGCACCCGGGTGATCCAGAGCACGCCGGAGACCGCCATCAGACCGAAGACGAACAGGTTGGGGTTGCTCTCGATGAGCGGGTAGATCAACCAGGGCAGGATCGACCAGGCGATCGCCAGCAGGATCGCTCCGGCCACAACGAAGGCGAGCCGCGGCAGCCACGGCCCTGCGATCCCTGTGAGGGCCTTCGTCAGAGGCGTCCCGTGGGGGTCTACCAGGATGCTCATGGAGCCAGTATCAGCGGGTGCAAGGGCGTCCGACAAGGAGACGATGCTGATCGAGGTCGCCCGTAGCCGCGCCTGGTTCGAGTGGCGGTTGGATCGGCGTCCCATCAAGAGGGATCCCCATTCGAGACCAACGCGCACCGCACGACGGACTTTCATCAGGGAGACAACACCTTCGCGGGCGGGAGGCCCAGCTATGAACGCCCCCTTCGAGGACAAACGCCCCGTTGAGCGCTGTTCGCCCCCCGAATACGCGGGGCGGATTGCCCTCAAAGGGGCTCTGAGCACCGATGTGGCTTCCGCCTCCAGCGGGAGTCGGCCCCGAGACTGTGCAGGGTCGCTAGGCTCGGGCGAACCGGTTGGAGGACCCGTGGACGATGACAACGTGATCCCGTTTCCCGGCGATCGGCGCGGTCTGAGCGAGGACGACCTGCGCGAGGTCGCTCGTGACCTCATCGACAAGATGGGCAGCCCGCAAGAAGCAATGGCCGCGCTCATGGCGACCTTCGGCGTCCCAGGGCCCTTCGACTTCGATCGGGCGCGGCGGCGTCCGACTCTGTTCCCCCGGCGTTCTGAGCGCGTCGCGTTCGTCGTCCGGGTCGACCTGGACGAATGTAAGCCCCCGATCTGGCGCCGCCTCCGGCTGGCCAGCGACCTCACGCTGTCGCAGGTGCACGACATCCTTCAGGTCGCGATGGGGTGGACCGACTCGCATCTGCACCAGTTCTTGATGGGCCCCAAGACCAGGGACTACAGCGTCGAACCGTTCCTCAGCGCCTACGACCTCAGCGAGGGTGAGGAGGGCGTGCCAGAGGCCGAGGCGCGCCTGGACGAGGTTCTGGCGACGGTCGGTGACAAGCTCTTCTACGAGTACGACTTCGGTGATAGTTGGTGGCACACCATCAGACTGGAAAAGGTGCTCGGTTGGCCCGAGGACGCCCCCGAGGCCGAGTGCCTCGCCGGACGCCGCGCCTGCCCGCCCGAAGACGTCGGGGGCATCGGAGGTTACGCCGAGGCACTGGACGTCCTGGCGGGGCGGGCGGAGCCTGAGGAGCCCGACGGTCTCGAGAGCCTCCTCGCCTGGCTGCCGGACGGCTTCGACCCGGACGCCTTCAGCGTCGAGGAGACCAACGAACTGTTGGCGACCGCCCCGCTGCCCCTCCTGGAGCTATGGAGTCCTGCGATCACCGAGCTGATCGCACGGGCAGGGGTTTCGGCAATGTCGGACACGGGCGTCCTGATCAGGCGGGCGACCGCGGGCCCATGGGAACTGGACGACGAGCAGGTCGAGTCCGCGACGCACCGCTACCGGCACCTACTGGCGACGGTGGGTCCGGGCATCAAGCTCACCGCCGCGGGCTACCTGCCCCCGCGGATCGTCGACGCCCTGTACCGCGATCTCGAGATGGACGACCTGTGGGTCGGCAAGGGTAACCGCGAGGACCAGACGTACCCCGTTTTCGCCCTGCGCGAGTCGGCGACGGCGCTCGGCCTACTGCGCAAGTCGCGCGGCCAGCTGCTGCCGACGAAGGCGGCCCAGCAGCTGGCCACCAACCCCCGCCGTCTGCTCGCGCACATCGGTTCCCGGCTTCCACTCGGACGCCCCCACGAGCGGGACGCCGGCCTGCTCGCGCTGTTGTTCGCGGCCGCCGGGACGCCGTGGATGGTGGCTCGCAGCGAGGCCGCGCCGCTCATCGCCGACATCGGCTGGCAGAGTCACGGCGACCTGGAGTGGGCCGTCTACCAATGGGGGCGTCCGACCACGGACGTGCTCGACAACCTGGTGGACTCCGACGAGTCGGCCGACCTGCGTGCCCTCGTCGCGAGGGCGCTGCTGCGGCGTCCTTGAGTGGACGCCCAGCGGTCGCCGCGGCGTCCGAGCTCTGTCTAGACCACCTGCGAGAGGGTGATCGTCAGGCCCTCCTCGTCGGCCGTCACCTGGACGCCGGAGAGGTCGGGCACCGTCCAGTCGGCACCGTGCTGAACCGCTCCGGCACCGACGCCGATGACCCGCATGCCGGCCCGGTGGGCGGCGGTGATGCCGGCGTCGGAGTCCTCGAAAGCGACGCACTCGTCGGGCGCCACGTCGAGCGTCGAGGCGGCGGCCAGGAACCCTTCCGGGTCGGGCTTGCTCGCGCGGACGTGCTCGGCTGTCACGGCAATCGCCGGCATCAAGAGCCCCGCGGCCTCCATCCGGGCGCGGGCCAGGGGCACGGTCGCCGACGTGACGAGCGCGTGCGGCAGGCTCGCTAGCGATGCGAGTAGAGCCGCGGCCCCGGCGATCTCCGCGATGTGCTCGGTGTCGGCAGTCTCCCGCGCGGCCATGGCCCAATGCTCGGCGAGGTTCTCCTCAACCGGCCGCTCAGGCAGGAGAATCGCCATGCTCTCGTGGCTCTGCCGGCCGTGCACGATGGCCAGGACCTCGGCCGGGTCCAGCGAGTGCTCGGACGCCCATTCGCGCCAGATCCGCTCGACCACGGCCGAGGAGTCGACGAGGGTGCCGTCCATGTCGAGGAGGATGGCCTGGGCTCGAATGGTGACGCTCACGATCGGGCCTCCGGTTCGGTGGTCGTCTGGGTCGACGGGACGGATCGTCCTCGCCTGCGATAGAGCGCGATCGTCGCCAGCAGTCCGGCGGTCACCAGGACCGACGCGACGTTGGTGATGATCAGCGGGAGGGACTGGTTGACCAGGCCGTAGGCCAGCCAGAGCAGGAATCCGATGAGAAGGATGCACACCCAGGCCGGCGAGGTGCCGCCGGCGTCCCGTTCGCGGACGATGACGCGGATCTGCAGCAGGGGCGCGAGGGCCATGACGAGGCCCCAGCAGGTGGTGGCTACGGCTAACGCTTGTAACACGACGACTCCATGGTTCGAAGAGGGTTGAGTGGGGACGGATCTTCGTCCCGATTCACCTGAAGTCGCGACGGCTCGTGTCGTCCCCATACAACGAGGGAGAGCGGTCGAGCCGGGCCATGCGGCAACGCTAACTCCCCGTGAGCTGAACGTCGAGCGACCTTCGGCATCCCACCCACCCAGATGCTCCACACGACGGTCCAACGACGCCTTCAGGAGTCGATCATGCCGGCACTGCCGAGGACCCAAGCGGCGTCGATCGTGACGTAGGGGTTGGCCCGTGTTCGCCCAGCCGGACCCCAGTCGGCGAAGGTGCCGCCGCTGGCCACCACGTCGACCGTTCGGGCGGTGCGCAGCTCGACCGGGAAGCCGCCCGCCGGCAGCCTCTTCGCTGCGAGGAGGCGCAGGGCATCGCGGCAGCGCGGGTCGCGGACGCGTCCGAGTTCGGTCATCACGAACAGGGCGAAGAGCACGTCGTAGAACCGGATCGGCCACTGGATCTGCAGCGGGTCGCCACCCCAGGCCGGCGCGATCGCGAGATTGTCGCGGCGACGCCACAGCAGCCTGCGCTCGAGCAGGAACTCGGCGGCGCGATCGATCGCGACAGCCACCTGGTCTCCCCCGCCGCGAGCGCGCAGATGGCGGGCGAGCCCGCGCAACGGCAGCAAGGTCTCCTGAACGGAAGAGGTGCGTGCGGTCGGGCTTTTGTCGCAGTTCCAGCCGCCGTCAGGCCACTGCCAAGCGACCAGCTGGGACGCCAGCACGTCGGCGCGCTCGTCGGCCAGTCCGAGTTCGTGCAGGTACCACAACGCCAAGCCCTCCTGCGAGGCACAGCGTCGCACCCGATCCGGCTGGCCCGGCAGAATCGCGGTCGACGGCGGCTTCAGGTGGCGGGGCGCCAACAGCCAGTCGAACGACTGATCGACCAGCGGCGACAACGACCGGTCGCCTGCCGGGTAGCCGAGTTCGGCCAATCCGGCCAGCGTCCAGTGCGGACCCTGGTACTTGCGGTAGGCCCCCGATTCGTTGCCCTTCCGGATGGTGCCGTCGGGACGCCGTTGGCTCAGCATCCTGCGCACGTTCTCGGAGGTCGCCACCTGCTGCCGGCGGGTCATCTGCGCCGGGGCGTCGTCCGGAGCACCGGCCAGGAGCCGGTGAGCCCGGAAAGCCACCGACGGATCGGTCGAGGCCAGCAGTTCCTCCACGAGCACATTCTCGGACGAACCAGATCACGCACAGGCGGACTTCGGCCGAGATCGAAGGTCACCGCCGCCGGAGAAGATTCGGTTCAACCCGGAACCCTGGACCGACCGGCCGCCGCCGAGCCCTCGAGAGGCAGAGCAGGCCCCAGCCGGTAGAACCAGAACGGGACCACCGAGATCAGGCAGCTGACCGCCGGGACGAGGGTGATCGCGGCGTACGTCGTCTGCTGCATCGCCGGCGTGACCGGGACGCCCGCCTGGTAGCCGGCGATCACGATGAAGACCCCGAACACCAGCATGGCTAGCGCGTTCATGATCTTGGCGACGAACGTCAGCATCGAGAACGAGATGCCGTCGTTGCGGACGCCGGTGGTGCGCTCGACGTGATCGACGGCGTCCGCGATCATCGTCGTCTGGACGACGGCGAACACGCCCAGGGTCAGGCCGGTGAGAAACACGAACCCCACCACCGTCCAGAGGTTCGCGAAGCCCACGGCCCACATGCCGACGTAGAACACGACCGCCAGCAGGGTGCTACCGATCATCAGTTGCTTGCCGGTCAGCCGCCGCAGCAGCACCGGGCTCACGAAGGACGCCAGAACCAACGCGCCGATGATCGCGGCTCCCACCAGGGTGAAGACGCCCTCGTCGCCGTAGGCGATGACGACGAAGACCGCACCGCCCGCCTGGACGATGTAGCGCCCGAACCCGAGCACCGACCCCGCCAGCACAGCCAGCAGCGGACGGTTGCGCACCAGGGTCGCGAACAGCACCCGGAAGCTGAGCGGCTCTCCCCCACCGGCCCGCGGCCGCTCCCGGGTGTTGAAGAAGGCCAGCGAGTAGAGACCCATGCCGGCGAAGGAGGCGATCGCGACGGCGAGCGTCCAGCCGAGCGCCGTGGTCTCACCGCCGCTGAGCAGCCGGGCGAACCACGGCATGCCGAGGGTCGCCAGGCCGAGCGAGATGCCGCCGAACGCCCGGACGCCCGCGATCACCCGGGTGCGCTCGGCCGGCTCGGGGAACGCCGAGCCGATCAGGCCCCAATAGGGCACGTCGCAGGCGGTGTACGCCAGCCCCCAGGCGAAGTAGCAGACCCCGAAGAACGCGAGCTTGACCGGCTCTGCGGCGTCCGGGGCCGCGAACAGCAGGCTCGTCAGCACCGCGACCGGCAGGGCCGAGAACGCGATGTAGGGACGCATCTTGCCCCAGCGGGTCCGGGTGCGGTCGATGATGCTGCCCATGAGCGGGTCGCAGATCGCGTCGAACACCTTGGCCGCGGCGAGGATGCCGGTGACGACCGCCATGCCCGCGACGCTGATCCGGGCGTACTGCAGCAGGTAGACCAGGATGAACGTCGTCACCGTGGTCAGGATGATGTTCTGCCCGAACCCCGCCGCGATGACCGAGGTGCGCTGGGTGCGGTCCGACGGCGTCACGGGGCCAGCACGATCGTCTTGACCTCGAACGGGCCGAACGCGAGGGCGTCCAGGTCGGCGGGTCCGATCGGACGCTCCAGCAGGTCGGTCTCGGTCGCGGACGCGTGCGGCAGCGTCGTGGCCAGCTTCACAGAAGCAGGGACGCCGAGGCTTTCGTAGGCCCGGACGACGACGCCGCGTCCGTCCTCGGTGATCTTGACGGTCTCGACGACGACAGCGGGGTCGTTCGTCGCCACCAGGGAGGGCTGCGGCGTCCAGTCGCCGGTCAGCAGCGGGTTGTTGAGCCGGTAGCCGGCCTGGACGGCCGCGCTCAGGTCGCCTGCCGCGAAGGGCAGGAAGCCGTAGCTGAACTCGTGGTGGCCGCGGTCGGCGGTGCGGTCAGGGAAGATCGGGGCGCGCAGCAGGTTGAGGCTGATCAGGCCGTTCTTCACCCGGTGGCCGTACTTGCAGTCGTTGACGACGGCGAACCCGCCGGCGGCGTCCTCGGTCGCGACCCACTTGTGCGCGCAGACCTCGAACTGGGCGGTCTCGACGGAATTCCGCTCGGTCGTGGGCCGGCAGATGTGCCCGAACTGGATCTCGCAACGCACCTGGTCGCCGTAGTGGACCGGCCGAAAATCGGCCCGCAGCATGCGCAGGCGCTCGTGCCAGTCGACGCGCGTGTCGATGCGCACCAGTGGACTGCCGGCCTCGAGGACGACGTCTTGGGCGAGGCGTCCGTGAGGCAGACGGTAGGTCTGCCGGCGGGTGATCGTCGGCCCGTCGGCGAGGGTCTCGACCGACAGCAGCGGCGGCGTCCGGCTCGGACGGAGGTGGTAACGGGGGTCGATGTCCCAGGCATTGAAGGGGAACTGGTACGGGTCGCGGTGGACGACGAGCCGGTTCAGCCCGCCCGCGGAGTGCTCGGCGCCGGCGGCGTCCGTGCAGGAGACGATCGCGCCGTCCTCGCCGAAGCGGAGGGTGAGGAGCCCGTTGCCGATCAAGTCGGCGTCCTGGCTGAAGCCTGCGATCTTGCCGACCGGACGCAGCGCCGCCACGGCGTACGGGGGCACGTCGGCGCGGTACCAGGCGCCTCGGTGCCGGACGTACTCCAGGCGGGCGAAGCCGGTCAGGTTGAGGGCCGAGCCGACGGCGTCCGGGCTGGTGTCCTGGCTTGTCAGGCACGCGGCGAGGCTGTCGATGTAGCGGCCGACCTCGCCCTCCAGGCGCGCGTAGGTCTCGCGCGCCTCGGCGTGGACGCGCGTGATCGACGAGCCGGGCAGGATGTCGTGGAACTGGTGCAGGGCGACGTCGCGCCACGGTCCGGCGAGCGGCTCGCGGCTGTCGTCACCGACGATGACGGCGAGCGCCTCGGCGTTGTGCAGCAGGCGTTCGAGGCGGCGGTTGCCGGCCTTCATCGCGGCCTGGCTGGTGTAGGTGCCCTGGTGGGTCTCGAGGTAGAGCTCGCCGGCATGCCGGTGTTCGACATCGTGCGAAGCCAACTCGGCGAAGAACGCCTCGGCCGTCGAGGACTCGACCCTGGGCAGCCCGTACAGGCTTCGCTCGCGGGCCAGCAGCTCGAGGTGGACCTCGCCGGGCCCGCCGCCGCCGTCCCCGGCGCCGTAGACGAGCAGCGCGGTGCCGAGGTCTCGCTCGGGGTACTGCCGCAGGCCGCGCAGGAGGCCGTCCGCGGCGGCGTGGCTGTTGTAGTCGCCCTCGGGCGGCATGTGGACGAGCACCGTCGAGCCGTCGATGCCCTCCCAGGTGAAGCTGCGGTAGGGAAAGAGGTTGGTGCGGTTCCAGGAGAGCTTGATGGTCATGAAGTAGTCCATGCCGGACTTCTTCAGAATCTGCGGCAGGTTGCCGTTGTATCCGAACGTGTCGGGCAGCCAGCAGACCCTTACCTGGTCAGGGGTGATGCCGAACTCGTCGGCCTGGAAGCGGCGTCCGAGCAGCGCCTGCCGCACCAGCGATTCGCCGCTGGGCAGGTTCATGTCGGGCTCGACCCAGAACGCGCCCTGCAGTTCGAGACTTCCGGACGCCACGGCGTCCCTGATGCGCTCGAAGAGGGCGGGTTGCTCGTCCTTCATCCAGGCGAGGGAGCTTCGCATGCGAGAGGCGATCCGCGATCCAGCGAAGACGTTCAGGTGCCCCCGCTGCGGTGAGCCGGTTACCTACTAGGGACGCGGTCGGCGTCCGGTCTGGTGCTCGGCGCGGTGCCGGGTCGAAGCATCCATGGAGCGCCGCGGGAACGAGATCGTCGGGGTCAAACCCGAAGTCGTGAGGATCGTTTCACCGACCGCACGGCTCAGCGATTGGGAGAAGGAACGGCATCAGCAGATCGAGCGGAACCTCGATCGCGACGCCGTCGTCGAGATGTTTGCTGGCCGGCCCGAGCTGTTCATGCAAGTGCTCGCCCGGATCGAAGAAGAGAGGTTGAGCGCTCCCGCTGGAGACCGCCAGATCCTCTCCGACGCCATGATCCGGACGGCGCGCTCCGTCTCCCCCGAGACCGTCGACAAGGCCATCACGTCGCCGCGGCGCTCGCACAAACGGGACGTCTCCGAGTGTGTCACCCTCCTCGACTAGCTCACCATGCAGCTCGCCACCGGGTTGCTCTACAACCGCGATCTATCGACCATCGACGAGCCCATGCGCAACCTCGTCGAGCACTACCTCCAGCGCGTGGACAGCTCGAACCGCTCAGCGCTCCAGTCGGTTCGCTCAGTTGCCGTCGAACCGCTGCTGCGCTGCCTGACGGGTCGTGTCCAGCGCGGACGCGATCACCGTCCACGAATCGCCGGCGTCCCGCGCGGCCTTCACCGCGTCGCGCAACTCCTGCTCCGGCCGCGGTCCCCTGACGGGCAGCCAGGATGCGGCGGAAGTGCACGGCATCGGGGGCCGGATTCACCGCCGGGTCGAGCTGGTCGAGCCCAGCCACCTCATTCTCGGCGCTACTCATCTGCACCTCTACTGTGCGCCTACCGGCCGCCCGTGAGCAGCGCGAGGATCTGGTAGACCTGATCGACCTGGGCCAGCGGGTAAGGCGCGCGGTCAACGCGGGTGACGCGGTCGATAGACATCGACTTGACCTGTTCACACATCGCCACGGTGGTTGCCGAGTCGCGCGACGTGACCTTCACGTGGGTGGACCATCCGCGGTCGGTGTGCGTCAGCGGCACCGCGATGAGCAGGCCCCGGGCGCGATGGAGCGCCGGCTCGGACAACACCAGCCAGGGTCGGTGCTTGGCCTGCTCGCGGCCGATGGTTGGGTCCATGCTCGCCCAGACGACATCACCACGGGCAATCTGCTGGGTCACTGACCCGCCTCGAACCGGGCGATGGACTCCTCGGCCTCGCCGGCGAATGCCGCATCTGCCTCGGCAAGGTCGTCCAGGTACTCCTGGTCGGGTGTCTCGGCTTCGAGTGCAGCCCAGAACTCTGCCTTGCGCCGCTCCTCGAGCATCTCCTCGATGAGCTGGGCTTGGGTTAGGTGTGCTGCTCGGGCAGCGTCGCGCACGCGGTCCCGCACCACGCGAGGAACCTTGATGGTTGCCACATCAGTCATACTCAGATGGTACCTCTCCGGGATACTCGGGTCTCGCGTTCACCCGAGCCAGATCGGGCGCAGCATCGCGTCGACGTCCTCGGGACGGACGCGGAGGATGCGCCCGTCCGCTGGAGAAGACCGGCAGCTGGCCGGACGCGATCCGGCGACGCAGAGTCTTCCGGCTGATGCCCGTCCGCTCCGCCGCCTGGGCCAGGGACTCGTAGCGCTGCAGTTCCATGGTGAACTCCTTCCGCAGCCCCCTTAAGCCTCACATGGGGCCCGATCCGGACACGGAGGACAAGTGGATGTGAAGATCTGCCACAATGCTGACCCAAACTCGCCGCTCGACGGCCTTAGGGAAACGCTGATCAATGAGCGAGCCCTTCCGGTCGGCTTCGGGGCGGTTCGCTTGGTGTCGTGACCAGTGAATGGGCTTTTGGCTAGGTAAAATACTGGTTCATGAGTGAGTTCCAGCCGTCGTTGTCTGATTGATGTGGAGTACTCCCAGCGTCGCCGCACGCCGAAGCGGGAAGAGTTCCTGACCCGGATGGACGCGGTAGTGCCCTGGGCGGAGTGGCTCGGGCTGATCGAGCCGCACTACTACTCCAACAAGCGCGGACGCCGCCCGGTCGGGTTGGAGACGATGTTGCGGATGTACCTGCTGCAGGTGTGGTTCCATCTGTCCGATGAGGGCGTGGAGGACCAGATCAACGACTCGTTCGCGATGCGCCAGTTCATGAAGCTCGGCTTCGGTCGCGGCCAGCAAGTCCCGGACGCGACCACCTTGCTGCACTTCCGGCACCTGCTGGAGAAGCACAAGTTGGGCGAGCAGATGCTCACCACCCTCAACGCCAGGCTGGAGGCCGACGGGTTGATGATGCGTGGGGGCAGCATCGTGGACGCCACGATCATCGCCGCCCCGCCGTCGGTCAAGAACGCGTCGGGCACGAGGGATCCGGCGATGAAGCAGACGAAGAAGGGTAACCAGTGGTACTTCGGGATGAAGGCCCACACCGGTGTCGACGCCGGCTCCGGCCTGGTGCACTCGGTGTCGGTGACCGCGGCCAGCGTGCACGACCTGGACGAGATCACGAACCTGGTTCGTGACGATGACCGGGTGGTGTACGCCGACTCCGGCTACACCGGTGTCGCACGCCGTCCAGACATCGTGACCGATCCGGCCTTCTCGCAGGTCGAGTGGCGGATTGCCGCACGCAAGGCCACCCTGAAGCAGATGCCCGTCCACGACCAGTTGCTGGAGTCGCGCAAGGCATCGGTCCGGGCGAAGGTCGAGCATCCCGTTTCTGATCGTGAAGCGCGATTTCGCGTTCACCAAGACCCGTTACCGAGGGCTGGCCAAGAACCTGCACCGGCTCCAGGTCGCGTTCGCCAGCGCGAACCTACTGATGGTCGCCCGCGCCAGAACCATCCAGTCCCGGCTGACCGCAGCGGTCACGCCCGCATGAGCCGAGCGCCAGCCTGCCCCAAACCAGCCCGAAGGCCCCGACACCGGGGGCCGGAAGACGGAATCGGGACAGCCACGACCGCCCGGTAAGCAGCAAACCAGCACACCAGCGCCACGACGCACGAGTAGCGCCAATGATCAGCGTTTCCTTAGCAGCGTCCCTCCCGTCGCCCACGCTCAACACGCCCTCAGGATGGCGCCTGAAAACACGAGACAGACGCGTGAGTTCTAGCGACCAAGGATCGCTAGCCCCAGCCTGGGGCTCAAATGGTCGGGGCGACAGGACTCGAACCTGCGGTCTCCTGCTCCCAAAGCAGG
>DAIRTI010000095.1:0-12437 GCA_036803965.1 Propioniciclava sp. | reverse complement strand
AGCGTCGCGCTCGCCGGTGCGGACGCCGTGGGTCCGGACGCCGTCGGTGCGGCCGTCGCGGTGCCCCGGCCCAGGACCCCCGTGGCGGCCAGCGTGCCGCCGACGCCGGCCAGCAGTCCCACCAGCACGGACGCGGCCACCAGCAGCATGCGCCGCCGGGGCGCTGCCCGACCCACGGCAGGTACGAGCCGCAGGCGGGGCGTCCCCTGGCTCTCGGCCGAAGCCGAGCCCGAGCCTCCCGGGTCCACGCGACCCTCCGCGGGACTCGCGCCAACGGCGTCCGAGAGGCCCATGGTGGCCAGGACGCGTCCCGAGAACCCCGGCGGCGGGGCGATGGACGGTCCTGCGGCGAGCACCTGCTGCAGTCCGTCTTCGACAGCGGCATAGGCGGCCCGGCACTCGCCGCAGCCCACCAGGTGCGCCGCCAGCCGGTCGGCCTCCGCGGCGCCGAGCGACCCCAGGGCCAGCTCGACCAGCTCGTCGGCGTCCGGGTGCTCGCGCCCCTCGACCAAACCCCACTCAGTCACGGTCAGCCTCCATCGCCTGACGCATCCGCCGTAGCCCCGTGCGGATCCGGGTCTTCGCCGTCCCCAGCGGGACTCCCTCGTGCTCGGCCACCTCGGCCGCCGTGCACCCGCCGATGACCGCCAGCACGACGGCCCGCGCCTGCTCGGCGGGCAATCGTCCCAACTGCTCGGCGGCAGCCAGGCTCTCGAGGCGTCCGGCCGTGCCGTCGGCCGACGAACGCATCGTCGTCGCCAGCAACTGCTCGAGGGTTGTGTGGTCGGTCGGCGTGCTACGCCGCGCCCGGACGGCATCGATCGCCACGTTGCGCGCGATCGTCAGCACCCAGGTGAGCACCGAACCGCGCCGGGCGTCGTAGCTGGACGCCGCCCGCCAGGCGCGCAGGAACGCCTCCTGCGCCACGTCCTCCGCCAGCACCCGATCGCGGGTGATCGAGATCGCCAGCCCGAACACCGGACCCTGGAACCTCCGCACGAACGCCACCGCTGCCGACTCCTCGTTGACGGCCATCCCCGCGACCAGCGCGGCGTCGGCCGCGCGGTCGGTCAGCGGGAACAGGCTCACACCGGTCGATACGTCCGAGCGGGGCGAAGGGATTGCGCCGCCGCGCAATCCCTCGGGGAGGTTCCGACGTACCACCTGCATCCCAATCCGTCAGGAGGATCCGATGCTTCTACGTACCCGGCTCGCCGGCCTCGCTGCGGCCGCAGGCTGCGCACTCCTGCTCAGCGCGTGCGGCGCGCCTGCCGCGACCGTCCCCGCCGCCGGCACCACCACGACGAGCACGACCACCACCAGCGCCCCCATGGCCCCGACGACGATGGCGCCCACGTCCGCGTCGGCGTCCGGCTCGATGGCGGACGCCGCGACGCTCGCGCTCAAGATGGCCGACACCTCGCTCGGCTCGATCCTGGTCGACGGGAAGGGGATGACCCTCTACCTTTACACCAAGGACAGCCCCAGCAAGAGCGTCTGTGAGGGCGCCTGCCTGGCGGCGTGGCCACCTCTGATCGGCGTGCCGACCGTCGGTTCGGGGGTGGACGACTCCAAGCTCGGCTCCTTCCAGCGCTCCGACGGCCGCACCCAGGCCACCTACAACGGCTGGCCGCTGTACTACTACAAGACCGATGTCGCAGCCGGCGACGTCACCGGACAGAACGTGGGCGGCGTGTGGTTCGTCCTCGATCGCGACGGAGAGGCCATCAAGAAGTAGCCATGGACATCATCGGACTGCCCCTGCATCCCCTGATCGTGCACGCCGCCGTGGTCTTCATCCCGCTGGCTGCGCTTGGGGGGCTGCTCATCACCTTCTCGGCCCGGCTGCGGGCCCGCTACGGCTGGTTGACCGCGGCGTTCGGCCTGGTGGCGGCGGTGTCGGCGCTGGTCGCGCGGATCTCCGGCGAGGCCCTGATCAACGAGATGGGCGGCGGCACCCCGGCCGCGCAGGCCCACCACACGTGGGGGGTGATCGCGCCGATCCCGGCGATCGTCCTGGCCATCGCGCTGCCGATTCTGCTGGTCGTCGATCCGAACCGGACGCCGCGGCGGACGTCGGCGGCGTCCGGTACCGGCCGTGTGACCGGGGGTCAGCCCGGGGCGGCCTACTGGGTCGCCGCGGCGATCACGGTGGCCGCCGCGATCGCCAGCCTGGTGCTGATCGTCCTCACCGGCCACAGCGGCGCCACGGCGGTCTGGGGAGGGTGAGGCATGTTCGTTCCGTTGGGTGCTCCCGAGTGCCTCGTGCTCTGGCCGGCAGGACCCGACCGGCCAGGGGCCGCGCCCCGCCCCCGCCTGAGGCGCCCGCGCTGAGCGGCCACCGAGCAGTGCACTCGCGGCGCTGCCTCCTGGTCGGGCTCAAGCGGCGAACTCGATGCGGAGCGTGCCTCCCAGCGCCCGCGCGATCCGCTCGAGCATGATGCCCCCCGGGACCTGGGCGCCATTCTCGATGGCCGAGATCACACTCTGCGACGTTCCGGCACGCCGGGCCAGTTCGACCTGCGTCAGGCCCGCGGCCGCCCGGGCGTCGTACACCAGCTCGGCCAGCTGAGACCGAGCCTCAGCTTCAACGAGCGCGGCGTCGTACTCAACCCTTTCCGCCGGCGTCATCGCAGCCAGCTTGGCGGTCCGGACGTCTTCCCATGCCTTGGTGCTCATGATCTTCGCTCCTTCTTCAGGCGGGCCTTCGCCTTCCTCGCGCGACTTATCTCGTTTCTTTCGTTGTCTCGCTGCTTGCGGAAGGTGGTCAGCAGGATCACCTTCCGTGAGGGCTCGAACACGTACGTCACGCGCCGCGCCACGTTCTCGCACGTGAACCGCAGTTCGAACAGCCCTTCCCCGAGCGCGCGAGCGTGCGGCATCCGCAGTTGGTGCCCCTGCGTGGCCAGCAGTCCGAACGCCCAGTCCGCTGCGGCAGCCCCTGAGGGCGACAATCCGGCGTACCAGTCTGTGACCTCAGTGGACAGTTCGAGCTTCCACTCCACAACCCCACTATACGCCCCATCGCATATGCTGTGTAGCGGATAACCGCGAGGAGGCCGACCGGGGCGTCCGCGGGCAGGCCTGCCCGTCTACCTCCGCGGGCTACGGCCCTGACGAGAGCACGTTCGGCCCGAGACCCGCTTCACAGATCCATCAGTTCGCCAAGGGTTGCGTCCGGCCGCTGGACACCCGCACGTAGCACGCGCAGCATCCCCTCGTGCGCGGCCTCGACGGACGCGACCGGCACCCGCGCGAGGCTGTGCTCCCAGTAGCAGCGCATCCCACCCGACCGATCGTCGTCCATGATCGTCAGGTACGCCGACATGGCGGTGGCGCCGTTGCAGTACCAACGCGTGTGATAGGTCAGCCCCTCCACCGCCGGCGCGGTCGTCTGAAACGTGAACAGCAGCCCCCAGTGCGTCACGCCGGGCTTGTGGCCGAACGCCTCGACCGGCATCATCACCGCCTCGACGCTCGGGAAGTCCATGTGGCGGTAGTGCTGGCTCTGCTTCTCGAGCAGGGCGTGCAGGGCCTCGGCGAACGTCGTCGACTCGTCGAACACGCTGCGGAACTCCGCGTGGTGGACCCGCGATCCGCCGGTGCGCTTCTCGGCGAGGGTCCCACGGCGGGCCAGCGTGACGCCGATGGTGACGTCCGGCGTCCGGTCGTTGATCTTGGCCAGATAGATGCGCAGCGCCAGCAGGAACAGCAGCTGCATCGACGGGAAGCGCTGCTCGGCGAGGAACGCCGCGAACCGCTGCACATCCTCGGCCCCCACGACCTTCACGACATGCGCGGCCTTCGAACGCAGGTAGAAGTTGCGGGCCACGCGCAGGTCGGGCGACTTCTTCTTGCGGCGGTACTCGGCCAGCTCGGCGCTGCCCAGCAGACCGGTGAAGTACGACTCGCTCGTGGTCAGTTCACCGAGCCAATACTCCTTGTCGGCCCGGTAGCGATCCGAGTCGAGGTACGCCAGTTCGCCCGCCAGCACGCTCTCGTACGACATCGGCGCCTTCGGCAGCGGGCACCCACCCTCCAGCGCCTGGCAGATCGCGACGACGTCGGCGTAGAAGTGGCTGATGGCCCACGAGTCCATGATCAGGTGGTTGATGACGCTGAAGACGCCGGGGCGTCCGTCGGGGTCGACGAACACCCACATCCGGGCCAGCGGACCGTCCTTGAGCGGCATCGCCTTGGCGCCGGCGCCCGAGAAGAACCGTTCCATCTCCACCGTCGTAGACCCGCGGAAGTCCTTCCGCTCCATCGACAGCAGGGCCGGCTCGGTGAAGTACTGGCGCCATCGGCGTCCGGACCGCGTGATGCGCAGACCGAACGAGTCCCAGCGACTCACGGCCAGCCGCACGGCGTTCTCGACCAGCCCCAGGCTCCAGGGCGCCTCGACCACGATCGAGGTGGGGATGTTCACCACGTTCCGGTGGACGCACCACTGCCGGTTCATCAGCGTCAGCCCTTGTGAGGGCGTGAGTGGATACAGCGTGCGCGCGGTCTTGGGCGACACGGGCGGCCCTTTCTCGTGGGGATGAACGGGGGTCCGGCGGCGTCCTACTCGACCGACTTCAGCGACTCGACCATCTTGACCCCGGTCAGCTTGCGGTACATCGCCAGGCTGACCAGGACGCCGAACAGCATCGTGATGCCGAGGGCCAGCGCGAACGACAAGCCGCTCACGTAATCGCCGAACATGACGTTGTCCTGCTCGATGGACGCCATGATCGCCCGGTGCAGCCCGATGCCGACCACGAGCCCTACCAGCCCGCCGATCAGCGTCAGCAGCAGGCTCTCGCGGTAGACGTAGCCCGCCACCTCCCGGTTGCGGAAGCCGAGCACCTTGATCGTCGCGATCTCGCGTATTCGCTCGCTGAGGTTGATGTTCGTCAGGTTGTACAGCACCACGAACGCCAGCGCACCGGCCGAGACGATCATCGCCCAGACGATCGTGTTGAGGCTCTTGACGGTCTCGGAGAAGGTCTCTGAGGCGTCCGAGTAGTAGAAGACGGACGCCGCGCGTCCCGACTGGATCAGCGCCGACCCCACACGGTTCTCCGCCGAGACGTCGGACAGCTGGATCATCAGCCCGGTCGCCTTGGGTTCGGTGCGGTAGAGCTCGGTGTAGGCCGCCTTGCTGAGGTAGATGTAGTGGAACAGGTAGTTCTCGGTGATCGCAGCGACGGTCAGCTTCTTGAACGGCCCCGACCCCACCTCGGCGGTGATCCGATCGCCGACCCCGACGCGGAGCTGCTTGGCCAGTTGTTCGGTGATGACGACGCCGGACGCCGGCAGTGCGATCGGCTTCTGGGTCAGCCGGTCGCGCAGTCGCACGTAGGAGGGGAACAGCGTCTCGTCCAGGGGCGTGATCATCGTCGCGGCGATGTCGGTGTCGGGGCCCTTGACGGTGGCGTTGAGTTGCGCGAGCTCCAGCGCCCCGTCGACGGCCGGGTCGGCGGCCAGCTGAGCGAGGGCGGCCTTCTCGTCGTCGTCGCTGATTGTCGGGGACAGCCGCACGTTCACGTCGTTGTGGAAGATGTCGCCGTACTGCCGGTCGACGATGCGCCCAATGGAGTCGGACAGCCCCAGGCCCGCGACGAGCAGCGCCGCGCAGCCGGCGACGCCGACCACGGTCATGAAGAACCGCTTCTTATAGCGGAAGAGGTTCCGCATCGTGACCTTTTGGCTGAAGCTCAGCCTGGTCCACAGGGGCGTGAACCGCTCCAGCAGGATGACCTTGCCGGCCTTCGGCGCCTTGGGACGCATGAGCGTCGCCGGCACCGTTCGGAGCTCGTTGCGGACCGCCCAGTACGACGTCGCCGTGATCAGCAGGGTCGCCGCCGCCACGGTCACGACCAGCAACGGCCACTGGTTGGTCTCGCCCATGGGCGGCAGTTCGTACATCATCGCCCACGAATCGAAGATGATCCTCGGAAAGACCCTGATGCCGACCGCGACGCCCACGATGCCGCCGAGCACGCTGGCCAGCGCCGCGTAGCTGACGTACTTGAACGCGATGGCCGGGCTGCCGTAGCCGAGCGCCTTGTAGGTGCCGATCGAGGTGCGCTGCTCGTCGACCATCCGGGTCATGGTCGTCAGGCACACCAGGGCGGCCACCGCGAAGAAGAACACCGGGAACAGGGCCGCGATGGCGTCCATGCGGTCGGCGGTCGCGGCGTAGTCGGCGTAGCTGTAGATGTTGCTGCGGTCGAGCACGTACCACGTGGGCTCGGAGAGGCGCTCGATGTCGTCCTCGGCGTGGATGATCTTCTCGCGCGCCTCGGTGAGCGCCTTGGCCCCGTCGCCCTTCTTCGTCTCGAAGTCGGCCTTGGACGCCTCGTACTTCTCCTGCCCGGCCGCGAGATCGTCTTCGGCCCGGGCGAATTTGGCCGGCGCGGTCGCCGCGAGTTCGGCGCGGGTCGCCTTGGTCTGCGCGAGCATCGTCCGCGCCGAGGAGAGTTGGGACGCCGCCGCGTTCAGTTGCGACTTCGCGCTCGCCAGGGGACCAGCGGCGATGTCGGTGAGCGAGCCGCCGGTGGTCGCGGTCTGGTCGACCAGCGACTGCAGCTGCAAGGCCAGGTCGAGCTGGGCCTGCACCTGGCTGCGCTGCGGCTCGACCAGCGCCGGGTCGGCCAACTGCGCCTGCAGTGAGGAGACCTGGTTCGCGACGCCGGTGCGGATGGTGTCGAGCTGCACGTTCGCCGAGGCCAGCTGCTGGTTGAGCGACGACAGCTGCGAGACGGCGCTGTCGTAGGCCGACTTCGCGGCGGCGTACTGCTTCTCGCCTGAGGCGACCCCGCTGGACAGCTGCGCGATCGCGTTGTCGAGGCTGGCGAGCTGGGTCTCGTAGTTCTGCTTCTCGGTGTCGAGCGTGGCGCGTCCGGCGGCCAGCTGGTTGCTCGCGTCGGTGAGCTGCGCCTCGCCGTCGGCGATCTGTTTGTCGTAGTCGGCCTGCTTGGTGGCGAACTCGGCCTTGCCCTTGTCGAGCTCGGCCTGGGCGTCCGCCTTGATGGACGCCAGCCGCAGGGACGCCCGCTCGGTGCCCAGGTTCTCGAGGCGACTGAGGACGCCGTCGACGAGGTCGGAGTACTCGGTCGAGTAGGAGTCGAGCTGCCGCGCCCCGGCCACCGAGACCAGCGCCTCGGTGTAGACCGGGTAGGCGAACTCCTGCTCGCTCACCATCATGAACAGGTTGACGCGGCCCGAGCCGATGTCGGACGGCTCGCGCTGGAAGGTGAGGTAGTAGGGCGAGACGACCGTGCCGACGATCTTGAACTGCGAGGTCTTCAGGCTCTTGGAGAGGTCCTCGGCCTTGCCGGATGTCACCGTCATCGTGTCGCCGACGCCGAGCGCGAACGGGATGTTGCGGTTGGTCTCGATGACGCACTCGCCGGGGTTGAGCGGCATGCGTCCGGAGACCAGCTTGGGCATGTCGAGGTACTGGGCGTCTCCGGCCGTCGCGGCGGCGGGCAGCGAATGCACCCGGAAGACGTACTGGGTCGAACCGACGGTCGTGGCGACGTCGACGAAGTAGCCGGGCTGCACCGACTCGACCCCCTCGACCGAGCGCATGGCGTCGATGTCCTCGGGCACCAGCCCGAGGGTCGACATGACGCGGATGTCCATCATCCTGTACTGGTCGTAGTACTGGTCGGCCGTGTACTTCATGTTGGGGGCCGTGCCCTTGATCCCGGAGAACAGTGCCGCGCCGATCGCCACGATCGCGAAGATCGACAGGAACCGCGCGGGGCTCCGGACGATCTCTCTCAGCGTGTCCCTGATCAGGGCGCGGGTCAGCATCTCACCACTCCAGCTCGTCGATGCCGAGGGGCGTCTCGTTGTTGACGATTTCTTCGATCAGGCCGCTCTTGAGCTTGATGACCTTGTGGCCCATCGGCATCAGGGCGAGGTTGTGGGTGATCACCACGACCGTGATGCCCCGCTCGCGGCAGGTCTCCTGCAGCAGCTTCAAGATGGAGCGTCCGGTGTTGTAGTCGAGCGCGCCGGTCGGCTCGTCGCACAGCAGCAGCTTGGGGTTCTTGGCCAGGGCTCGTGCGATCGCGACCCGCTGCTGCTCGCCGCCGGACAGCTGCGAGGGGAAGTTCGCCACGCGGTCGGCCAGCCCGACGCTGGCCATGACCTCGTCGATGTCGAGCGGGTCGCGTCCGACCTGGGACGCCAGCTCGACGTTCTCGCGCGCCGTCAGGTTGGGGATCAGGTTGTAGAACTGGAAGACGAAGCCGACGTCGTAGCGGCGGTAGTCGACCATCTGCCGCGGGCTGTAGGCGCTCAACTCGGCGCCGTCGAGGTGGATCGTGCCCGAGGTGGCGGTGTCCATGCCGCCGAGGATGTTCAGCAGCGTGCTCTTCCCCGCCCCGGACGCCCCCGCGATGATCACGAACTGGCCCTTGTCGATGCCGAAGTCGACGCCGGCGAGGGCCTCGATCTCCTGCTCGCCCATCCGGTAGACCTTCTTGACCCCGGCGAACTCGATGTACTGCGCGCCCCCCTCGCCGGCCCTCGCGGGACCCCCTGCAGGCCTTGTCGCCCGGCCGCCCACGGCGTCCGCGGCCTGGCCCGCGACGCCCATCGCCCGCTTCGGCTCGGCGCCGGCGAAGCCGATCGTCTCGAGGTGCTGCGTCATTGCAGGTCCTTCCCTACCCTCACCACCGGCAGGGCACGAACTGGGGCTCGATCGCCCCGGCCCCGCCCAGCCGGCACACCGCCATCATCACTCTCGGATGACCTTCGACCAACAGGAAGGTCGCGTTCGGCCGGTCGGACGCCACCTCGCCCCCATCCGTCACCGCGAACCGCGCCTTGTGCAGCGGGTAGGTCAGCCCGCAGCCGAGGGCCTTGACGTAGCTCTCCTTGAGCGTCCAGTACCGGAAGAACTCCCGGTCGGGCTCGGACGCCGCCTCGACCCGCTCGCGCTCGGAGGCGTCCAGGCAGCGGGCGGCCACGTACGGGTCGCGTGGCCGGATGCGCTCGACGTCGAGGCCCACCGGACGGTCCGCGACCGCGACCGCCACGGCGTCCGGGCAGTGGGCGACGCTGAAGTGGACGCCGCGGCGTCCGGCCAAACTCGGCTTCCCGAACGAGTTGCGTTCGAACACCAGCTCGTCGGGCCGGACGCCGAACGCCCTGGCCAGGCCGCGCGCGAGCAGGCGACCGGCGGCGTCCCTCTGCTGCTCGGGGGACGCCGGGGTCTCGCGCGTGGCGGCCAGGACGATCATCGGATGCGCGCCCTGATGTAGTCGTCGAGGTCGCCGAGGGTGGTCAGGTGCCGGACGTCGCGCTCGGCGACCGAGACGCCCAACTCGCTCTCGAGGCGTCCGACGACGCTCATGAGGTCGTACGAGGTCAGGTTGAGGTCGCGGACCGGGTCGGTGTCGCGGCCGAGGTCGGACTCGGCGACGTCGGCGTACTCGCGGACGACCGTCGAGATGATGGGAAGCAGGGTCATGACGCTCCTTGGGTCTCGTACCGCTTGATCTTCTTGGTGCTGGTCTTGCTGAACTCGCAGTCGCGCAGCTGGGTCCGGTGAATCTGCTTGTAGCCCGCGAGATGGCGGTTGAGGCGGGCGACGTCGGAGTGGAAGCGGTCCTCCGCGGCCTGATGGCCGACCCCGTGGACGAACGCGGCGTCCAGGAACGCGGTCGCGACGATGCGCTCGACGCCGGCGGCGTCCGTGGCGGCGTGGACGACGACCTCCTTGAGGTAGTCGATCGAGGCGAGCAGGTGTTCCTCGAGCTCCTCGGGCTGCACGTTCTTGCCGTTGGGCAGGATGATCAGGTTCTTCTGGCGTCCGGTGATGAACAGAGCCCCGCGCGGCCCGAGGTGGCCGAGATCGCCGGTCTTGAACCAGCCGTCGGGGGTGAAGCTGGCGGCGGTCGCCTCAGGGTCTTCGTAGTAGCCGAGCATCACGTTGTCGCCGCGCACCTGGATCTCGCCGTTGCCGTCGGCGTCCGGGGAGTCGATGCGAACCTCGACGCCCGGCATCGGTACGCCGACGCTGCCAGGGACGGTGGCCAGCACGCAGTTGGACGAGATCAGCGGCGAACACTCGGTGATGCCGTAGCCGTTGTAGACCTCGATGCCGAGGTCGCTCATGCCCTTGACGATCTCGGGACGCAGCGGCGCCCCGCCGCAGACGATGAGCCGCAGGTTGCCTCCGAGGGACTGGATGACCGGCTTGAAGTAGACGCGGCGCAGATCGATGCCGACCTTGCGCAGGACGTTCGAGAGGACGAGCGCGTAGCGGAGGTGCTTGTCGAGGTGGTTCTTCTCGGCCTCGCGCCAGATGTTCTTGTAGAGCGCCTCCACGATCATCGGCACCATCAGCGTCATCTCGGGCGCGAAGCGCGTCAGGTTCTCGCGGACGTGCATCACGGAGTCGTTGAAGCACAGCGTGATGCCGCCGTAGATCGCGCCGAGCACGTGCAGGTTGAACTCGTAGGAGTGGTTGATCGGCAGCACCGAGATCGACAAGCCCGGGAACTTGTGCAGCCCGAACGCCCCCGCCACCACGGACGTGATGTTGTGCGGGCTCAGCAGGACGCCCTTGTTCGCCCCCGTGGTGCCCGAGGTGAACAGGATCGCGCAGGGTGCGTCCGGGTCGATCGTGAGGTCGGCGTAGCACGTGTCGCCCTGGGCGAGCAGGTCGCGTCCGGTCTGGAGCAGGTCGGTCAGGATCTCGGACGCCGAGGCGTCCGGGCGGTCGGGTGCGGTGGGGGTGGTGGCGTCCGGTGTTTCGTACAGGCTGATGGCCACGGTCGTCCTGACGCGCGGACAGTCGCGGACGATCGCGGCGGCGTCCGGGGCGAGGGCGGCGCCGTACAGGAGGACCTCGGCGTCGGACTTGTCGACCAGGTGGATGAGCTCGCGAGTCGTGAGCTCCTTGTCGAGGGGGACGACGACCCCGCCGCTGTTGACGACGGCGAGGTAGCAGACGACGTAGCCGTAGGCGCTCTCGCCGACGAGCGCGATGTGCCGCCCGGCCAGGCCGCGGGCGAGCATCGCGGTGCCCAGGGCGGCGACGTCGTCGCGCAGCTGACTGTAGGTGTGGGTGTGGACGATGCCGGACGGGTCGAGGTCGCGGAACGCCGGGCGATCGCCGAACTCGTCCGCAGCGCGTTCGACCAGCTCGCGCAGGTCGCGGAGACGGTCGGTGGGGAAATATCGGACGGCCATGTCGTCAACTCCGGGCAGGACTGGGTGGGCAACCGCCAACCACCCTGGTCCCACCTCGGGGCCGCTGACCCTGGGCTGGCCCGGGGTTTCGCGGTCGTCGGCGGCGGACTGACAGTCTGGATCCGAGTCTGGCACGCCCGCGCCGCGTGCCGGAAGGGTGGTTGAGGAATTCGGGTCCTGCGGGTGGTGATGGGGGGCGTGCGGGCTGATAGGAGGCTCGTAGAGTGGGGGCATGGTTCGTCGGAGCCTGTGGGCCGCGGTCGGCCTGGCAGTGACGCTGGGGCTGGGCCGGCTGGCGTGGAGGTTGATGGCGTTCTTCCGGTCGAATGGGGTCCTGACGAGCGGGGACGCCCGCCGGCGCTACCTGCTGCACGTGCCGCCTGGGCTGTCGGGCGAACGGGCGGTGCCGCTCGTGGTTGTGATCCACGGGTTCATGCAGTCGCCCGCGCACCAGCGGGACATGACCCGCTGGGACGATGTGGCGGACGTCGAGGGTTTCATCACCGTGTACCCGATGGGAACCGGCCTGCCGCTGCGCTGGATGGCGCACGAGCCCTCGTCGGCGTCCGATGAGACGCGGGCGCATGTCGGCTTCGTGCGGGAGCTGGTCGAGGACCTGTGCGAGCGGTACCCGGTGGACCGCGACAGGATTTACGCGTGTGGCATGTCGAACGGCGGCGGCCTGACGATGGTACTGGCCTACGAGCTGCCCGAGGTGTTCGCGGCGGTCGGGAGCGTGGCCGGGCTGTACACGTACCCGCTGCCGGAGGACGAAGGGCGGGCCGTGCCGCTGATCGCCTTCCACGGAGAGCTGGACCGGATCGTCCCCATTGAGGGTCATCCGCGGCGGATGGGCTACCCGGTGCCAGCCGTGGCCGACCTGATGGAGGCATACGCGGCGCGGTGCGGGTGCTCGGCGCGGGCTGAGGCGCGCGTGTCGGACGCCGTGACGCGCGTGTCGTACACCGGCGGGCGGGATGGGTCCGAGGTGGTCTGGTATCGCATCGCCAACGGCGGCCACACCTGGCCCGGGGGCGTCCCGCTGCCGGAGTACATCACAGGCCCGACCTCGCACGACGTCGACGCCACCAGGCTGATGTGGGACTTCTTCCGCCGGCACGCCCGGGTCCGGGTCGGGGCGCGCGGATAGTGGAGACTTGTCCCCCGATGTCGGGGCACAAGGTGGGTTCAACTGGTCGTTGCAACACCGGCTTGATTGAGGGAGCGTAGCTGCT
>DAIRTI010000094.1:0-12894 GCA_036803965.1 Propioniciclava sp. | reverse complement strand
CAGCCGGAACGTCGAGTCGTTGTCGTTCTTGTAGTTCTTGGCCGCGTTGATGCCGCCCTGGGCGGCGATCGAGTGAGCACGGCGCGGGCTGTCCTGGTAGCAGAAGTTCTGCACGTTGTAGCCCGCCTCGCCCAGCGTCGCGGCAGCAGCGCCGCCCGCCAGGCCGGTGCCGACGACGATGACGGTCAGCTTGCGGCGGTTGGCCGGGTTGACGAGGCGGACGTGCGCCTTGTGCTCGGCCCACATGTCCTGCACCGGGACGCCCATGGGCGCCTTGGTGTCGGCGATGTCGGCGCCGACGCTCCAGAACTCGGTGTCCACGGCGGTCTTCTCAAGGGTTTGGGTGTCGGTCATCACTTGATCCATCCGAACAGGCACGCCAGGGGCGCGGCGACGAAGCCGATGTAGAGCAGCACGGCGACCACCATCGAGATGCCGTTCAGCACGGCCCGGGACCTCTCGGAAGTGTTGAGGCCCAGGGTGGTCAGCGAACTCCACACGGCGTGGCGGACGTGCATCGTCACGGCGATCATCCACAGCGCGTAGAGGAGCACCATCCACCACTGCTGGAAGCTCTTCACGAACATCACGTACGGCGTGTCGCTGGCCGAGAAGCCGGGGGTGACGGCCTTGACCGTGAACTGCAACAGGTGGAACACCAGGAAGCCGGCGAGGATCACGCCGCCCCATCGCATGGTGCGCGCCGAGTAGGTCTGTGCGCGCCGCTTGGTCACGACGTAGTTCGAGCCGCGGGCCGCGCGGTCGCGCAGCGTCAGCACCCACGCCGAGTACATGTGCGCCACGATGCACGCCAGCAGCACCAGCCGGAAGATCCAGATGAAGGACCCGGCCGGGAGGATCGGGTAGAGGATGCCACCGTCCTCCGTCAGGCCCTTCAGCCAGTCGGCGTAGTGATCGAACGATTCGGGACCGATGAACATCTTCAGGTTCCCGGCCATGTGCATGATGAGAAAGACGATCAACACGAGTCCGGTGATGGCCATCAGGGCCTTCATCGCGACCGTGGATCGCACCGCTCTCTGGTGAGGGGTCAGAGTAGTTGTCGCCACGGAACCCACACTAGACAAAGTTGGCACCCTCCGCGGGAAGACACCGCGTCGCGGGATCGGGCGTCCCGCGTGCTGGGATCGGGCGCCCTCGGCGTCCCGCTTGTGCTGTCGGCAAGGCCGGACGCCGCGGGTGCGGTCAGGCGACGTCGCGCCGTCGGAAGCTGAGGAGCGAGCCCAACGCGACCAGCGCCACGGCCACCAGGATGTAGGTCGCGCCGTGGGCGAAGGAGAGGGTGCGCTCGACGCCGGCCATCGTGGTTCCCTGGGCGGTCACCTGCTGCACCGAGACGACATAGGTCGTGCCGAAGTTGAGGAACGCGCTGATGTTCTGTTCGGGCAGCCACTCGGTCAGGGCGTCCCCGCCGGGGATCAGGTACAGCAGGCCCGCGAATGCCTGGAGGAACAGATAGGCCAGCGGCAGCAGGGCCGGCGCCACAGTTTGGCGGAACAGCACCGCGAGCGACCCGCCGACCAAGGACGCCAGCGCGCCGAGCGCCAGCCCACGCCCGGCCACCCCCAGCGCGGCCGCCGGCGAGGCCGAGGCCGCGGCGGCCCCTTGCCAGGCGACGACGGAGCCCGCGGCGATTCCCATCAGCACGCCCTCGACGACCAGGGTCAGGAGCGCTCCCCACACGACGAGCACGGCGGACTTGGCCAGCCAGACCCGCGTCCGGTCGGGGACGAAGGTGAGCCAGGTGGCGAGCGTCCCGTGGCGGTACTCGGCGCCCCAGAAGGTGGCCCCACCGATCAGCGCCAGCAGCGAGCCCACGACCGCTCCGATCATCGCCGACGCGTCGAGGGCGTCCATGATCAGCATCGGCTGCGGGACGAAGTCGGTCGCGAGGGGCTCGCGGTTGATGTCGTCGCACTGCTTGCGGTCGCTCTCCGGCGTGCTCTCGATACACGCCGAGTAGGACTCGACGTGGTGCGCCTCCCAGTCGGCGTGGGCCTGCTGGTAGAACGTCCGCCCCATCTCGACAGCGTCGGCGGACGGCGGGGCCGCGGCCATGCCGATGCCGACCCCGATGAGGCACGTCAGGCCGACGGCGCAGGCGAGGACGACCCACAGGGCGCGCCGCGCGAGCGCGCGGTGGGTCTCGGCGCGGAGCAGCCGGATCATGCCGCACCCCCGATCCCGTGGCGGGCGGAGCCGCCGTCGCTCTGGGTGGCGCCGAGGTGTTCGGAGCGGGTGAGCTCGAGGAAGACGGCCTCGAGGTTGTCGGCGTCGACGCCGAGTTCCGCGGGCCAGATGCCCTGGACGCCGAGCGTCCAGGCGACCTCCTCGGGGGCGACGCCGCCGGGGCGTCCGATCGTCAGCGCACCGTCGGGGCGTCCCTGGACGCTCATGCCGGACGCCAGCAGGACGCGCGCGGCGGCGTCCGGATCTGCGACGCGCAGCCGGACGGACGCGGGCCCGGACCCGAGGATGTCGGCGACGCGACCCTCGCGGAGCGTCCGCCCGCGGCCGATGATCGTGACCGTGTCGGCCACCTGTTGCACCTCGGCGAGGAGGTGGCTGGAGACGACCACCGTGCGGCCCGAGGCGCCGAGACCGCGGATGGTCTCGCGGACCTCGTGGATGCCCGCGGGGTCGAGCCCGTTGGTGGGCTCGTCGAAGATCAGCAGTTCGGGGTCCTTGAGCAGGGTGGCCGCGATCGCCAGGCGCTGCTTCATGCCGAGTGAGTAGCGGCCGACGGCGTCCTTGGCGCGCCCCGTGAGGCCGACCGAGTCGATGACCTCGCCGACACGGGCGGCCGGCGTCCCGATGCCCTCGGCGAGGATGCCGAGGTTCGACTTCGCCGACATCGTCGGGAAGAACCGGGGCTGCTCGATGATCGCGCCCACCTTGTCGATGACGCGGCCCAGCTGGTCGGGCACCGGGTGGTCGAGCAGTTCCATCGTGCCCGAGTCGGGACGGATCAGGCCGAGCAGCATGCGCAGCGTGGTCGTCTTGCCCGAGCCGTTGGGGCCCAGGAAAGCGTGGACACCGCCGCGCGGGATGTTCAGGTCGAGCCCGGCGACGGCGACGACCGCGCCACGACGGTAGGACTTGCGAAGGTCGCGCGTCCGAACGGACCACGCGACGGGGGTGGGGTCGCTCATGGGGCCTCAGCCTGGCAGAAGACCCTTGGATTTCGCGTGCGACTCGCGACCGATGCGGCTACGACTTCGGTCGGAGGTTCGGGTAAGGGTTCAGAGAAGGTCGGGACGCCGGGTGCGGGTCCGCTCGAGGGCGCGGTCGCGGCGCCAGGAGGCGATCGCCGCGTGGTGGCCGGAGAGCAGCACCTCGGGGACGTCGAGGCCGCGCCAGGAAGCCGGCTTGGTGTAGACGGGGTACTCGAGCAGGCCCTCGGAGTCGGCGGAGTGGGATTCCTCGACCAGCGACTCGGGATTGCCGACGACGCCGGGGATCAGCCGGGCGACCGCCTCGACGATCGCCAGCACGGCGACCTCGCCGCCGTTGAGCACGTAGTCGCCCAGGGAGAGTTCGCGGACGTCGTAGCGCGTGCGGGCGTACTCGACCACGCGGGCGTCGATGCCCTCGTAGCGTCCGCAGGCGAAGACGAGGTGGGTGGACGCCGCGAGTTCGTGGGCGACCGCCTGCCGGAAGGGCTCCCCCGCCGGGGTCGGGACGACCAGCGTCGGGCGGGCGCCGGGGTGGGCGTCGGCGATGGCGTCCAGGGCCTCGCCCCAGGGCTCGGGCTTCATGACCATGCCTGCGCCGCCCCCGTAGGGGGTGTCGTCGACGGTGCGGTGGCGGTCGTGGGTCCAGGAGCGCAGGTCATGGACGCGCCAGGCGAGCAGGCCCTGGTCGCGGGCCTTGCCGATGAGCGACAGCTCCAGGGGCGCGAAGTAGTCGGGGAAGATCGTCACGATGTCGAGGCTGAGCCTCGGGCCGGCCGGGTCGCCGTCGTCGGCGATGGCGTCCGGAGTGCCGGCGTCCGGAGCCATCAGGTGCCCTCGCCGTCGTCGAGCAGGCCGTCGATCGGTGCGACCTGGACGTAGCCGTCGTCGAGGTCGACGACCGGGACCAGGGCGCTCACGAAAGGCACCAGCCGCTCGGTGCCGGCGACGTCGACGACGAGGAGGTCCTGGCCGGGGTTGTGGACGAGGGCCTTGACGCGTCCGAGGTCGGCGCCGGCGGCGTCCCGGACGCTGAGTCCGATCAGCTGGCGGTCGAAGAACTCGTCCTCGGCGTCGAGGGTCTCGGCGGCGGGCACCCGCGCCCACACCTCGGAGCCGCGCAGCGCCTCGGCGGCCGTCCGGTCGGAGACGCCGGTCAGGGCGAGCAGGAAGACCCCGGAATGCCAGCGCGCGGACGCGACCGTCATCGCCCGGCCGCCGGCGCCCACCTCCACGGATGCCCCCGGCGCGAACCGCCGCTCGGGGACATCGGTGCGGACGAGCACGGTCAGCTCGCCGCGCAGCCCGTGGGGCTTGCCCAGCGTCCCGATCAGCACCCGCTCGGTCTCGTTGGCCACCAGGGCTCTCCTCCCGTCGTTTCCCTTGGTACCTCGCTCAAGCGCCCGACCCCCTCAAATGTTGCCTCCCGGTTGCCAATGTTTCCTCCAGTCCTGACTGTGGGGAACCTTGGCAACATGGAGGCAACTTTCGCGAGGGGGGTGGACACGGCAAACGCCTCGCGTCCGGAAGGGTCCGGGCGCGAGGCGCCGTGTGCCAGTTGTCAGTGCCGGCGGCGAGGGTGGCGGTCGACGTCGACGAAGTCGACGCGGACCTGCTCGCGCCCGGCCAGGGCGCCGATCACGGTCCGCAGCGCGGAGGCCGTGCGGCCCTGGCGTCCGATGACCTTGCCGATGTCGTCGGGATGGACGCGGACCTCAAGGGTGCGCACCCGGCGCCGGTCGAGATCGGCGATGGACACGTCGTCGGGGCGACTCACCAGGCCCTGGACGAGGTGCTCCAGCGCGTCCGCCAGCACGATCAGGCCTCGGCGTCCGCGTCGGACGACTCGGCGGACTCCTCAGCGGCGGCCTTCTTCCGCGACCGGCTCGCGATCGCGCCCGTGGACGGCTCGTCGTCGGCCTCGGCCAGCGCCGCGTTGAAGCGGGCGAGCTTGTCGACCGGCTCGGGCTGCGGCTTGATGCCCGACGGCGAGTCCTCGCCGGTGAACTTCTGCCAGTCACCGGACGCCTTGAGCAGCGAGACCACCGTCTCGGTCGGCTGGGCGCCCACGCCGAGCCAGTACTGCACCCGCTCGGAGTTGACCTTGATGACCGACGGGTCGTTCTTCGGGTGGTAGATCCCGATCTCCTCGATCGCGCGGCCGTCGCGCTTGGTGCGCGAGTCCATGACGACGATGCGGTAGTGCGGCGAGCGGATCTTGCCCATCCGCTTCAGGCGAATCTTGACAGCCACGTTTGTGGTTACTCCTGTTGGAACAGCCCGGGCACGCGCCCGGGCGGGCGGGTGAGAATGCGCCCCCGGCGTGGGTGTACCGCGCGCGGATTCTCGGTTGGACCGCAGCCGAGTGAGCGAGAGAGGGCGCCACCCGGACACAGTGCGTCGGCCATTCTTCCACAACCGGCCTCCGGACGCCCAACCGGCCCCAGCCGGTCAGGAGCGGACGACGCGCCCGCGCAGGATCACGAACCGCGGCTCGGCCACGGCCCTCAGGTCGGCTCGCGGGTCGGCGTCCAGGACGATCAGATCCGCGGACGCCCCCTCGGTCAGTCCGTCGACGCCCAGCCACTCCCGGGCCCGCCAGGACGCCGCCCCGAGCGCGAACTCCGCGCCGCCCACCCGCTGGAGCAGCAACAGTTCGGCCGGGATCAGCCCGTGCGCGAGCGCACCTCCGGCGTCCGTGCCGGCGAAGATCGGGACGCCCGCGTCCGCGGCCTTGGCGATCGTCTCGAAGCGGCGGGCGTGCAGGTCGCGCATGTGGGCGGCGTACACCGGGAACTTGGCCTCGGCCGACGCCGCGATCTCGGGGAAGGTCTCGAGGTTGACCATCGTCGGCACCAGCGAGATGCCGTGCTCGGCCATCAGCGCGATCGTGGCGTCGTCCAGGCCGGTGCCGTGCTCGATACCGTCGATGCCGGCGGCGACCAGTTCGGCGGCCGAGCGCTCCTCGAAGCAGTGCGCGGTCACCCGGGCGCCGGCCTCGTGGGCGGCCTCGATCGCCGCCCGGGCCACGTCGGCCGGCCAGAGCGGGGCCAGGTCGCCGAGGTCGCGGTCGATCCAGTCGCCCACCAGCTTGACCCAGCCGTCGCCGCGGGCGGCCTGGCGGCGCACCTCGGCGACGAGGGCGTCCGGCTCGACCTCCGCCGCGAAGTTGCGGATGTACCGGCGCGGGCGGGCTATGTGGCGTCCGGCCCGGATGATGCGCGGCAGGTCCTCGCGCTCGTCGATCCAGTGTGTGTCGGACGGCGACCCGGCGTCCCTGATCAGCAGCGTGCCGGCGTCGCGGTCGGTGAGGGCCTGGCCCTCGACGGTGGCCTCGTCGACCGCCCCGGCGTAGTCGAGACCGACGTGACAGTGGGCGTCCACCAGGCCGGGCAGGATCCAGGCGTCCGTGGCGATCGTGATGGCGTCCGCGACCGGGGAGAACGTGATGCGGCCGTCGACGATCCAGGCGTCCCGGACCTCGGCGTCCGGCAGGAACGTGCCGCGCACGTGGAGCCGCCGCGGGCGTCCGGACGCCGTCGGCGCCGTTCCCGCGGCGGCCGAGTGGGTGTGGGGGTGGTCGTGGGAGTGGGTGACGGCCGCGATCGGCTGGCCGAGGGCGTCCAGCGCCGGCTCCGGGCTGCTCATGGACTCAGCCTGGACAAGCTCGGACGCCGTGGCAAGACCGATCGCGGCCGAGCGTCTACTTGGCGGACGCGAGCTGCTGCAGGTAGCGGTCGAGGTTGACCAGGGCGTCGCCGGGGGCACCGGTGAAGCCGGCCAGGTTCATGTAGTCGACGATGCCGCGGAAGAGCACGATCTCTTCGCGCTGCTCGGCGACGAACCACTGCAGCATGTTGAACGTGTTGAAGTCGCGCCGCTCGAGCGCCAGCGAGGTCAGGTCGTCGATCTGCTGGGTGACCTTCTGCTCGTGCTCGTAGGCGCCCTTGACGATCGCGACCAGGCTGTCGTACTCGGCCTCCGGGGCCGGGACGGCCTGCAGCTTGATCGGAGCGCCCGCCTCGATCATGTAGTCGACGAGCCGGTCGCGGTGGGCCATCTCCTCCGACACGTGCGCGCGGAAGAACGCGGACGCCCCAGGCATGCCGCGATCCTCGGCCCACAGGCACATCTGCAGGTAGAGTTGGGAGGCGTAGGCCTCGTTGGTGATCTGATGGCTCAGCGGCTGGACGAGATCGGCGTGGATCATCGGCGGTGCTCCTTGTCAGGCCAGGTAGTGGCCGAAATCCTAGCCGACCCCCGGCGCCCCGGGGCAGCCCCGCGGGTCCGTGCGGGTGCCGCCGGGCACCCATCGTAGGTCGCCCGTGCGGGCGCCACGGCGTCCGCTACTTGCGGCCCTGCTCGAACATCTTCTGCAGCTCCGGGGACAGCTGGAACTCGTCCATCGCGCCGCCCAGGCCGAACGGGTCGGACGCCTTCGCGCCCTTGCCAGCCGCGGGCAGGCCGAACTCGTCCAGCGCCGAGGCCGCCGGCTCGGGGGTCGGCGCCGGCACGGCCGCCGCCACCTGGGCCCGCTTGGCGGGGTTGCCCGACACGCCCTTCGTGCTGCGCTTCTTGGCCTGCGGCGCCTGCTTGCCCTTGCGGCCAGCGCCCGGCAGACCCAGGGCGCCCATGGTGCCGAGCTGCGACATCATCTTGCGGGTCTCGGCGAAGCGGTTGACCAGGCTGTTCACCTCGGACACCGTCGTGCCGGAGCCCTTCGCGATGCGGGAGCGGCGCGAGCCGTTGAGGATGTCGGGGTTGGCGCGCTCGGCGGGGGTCATCGAGTAGATGATCGCCTCGATCCGGTCGATCTCGCGCTCGTCGATGTTGCCGATCTGGTCCTTGTACTGGCCCATCCCGGGCATCATGCCCAGGATCTTGCTCATCGGCCCCATCTTGCGGACGGCCTGCATCTGCTGCAGGAAGTCGTCCAGGCCGAACTGGCCCTTGCCGAGCAGCTTCTCGGCGGCCTTCTGCGCCTGGTCGGCGTCGAAGGTCTTCTCGGCCTTCTCGATCAGGGTGAGCAGGTCGCCCAGGTCGAGGATGCGCGAGGCCATCCGGTCGGGGTGGAAGAGGTCGAAGTCCTTGAGCCCCTCGCCGCTGGAGGCGAACATGATCGGCTTGCCGGTCACCCGCGCGATCGACAGCGCGGCGCCGCCCCGAGCGTCGCCGTCGAGCTTGCTCAAGACGACGCCGTCGAAGCCCACGCCGGACGCGAACGCCTGGGCGGTGTTGACGGCGTCCTGGCCGATCATCGAGTCGACGACGAACAGGATCTCGTCGGGCTGCACCGCGTCGCGGATGTCGATCGCCTGCTGCATCATCTCGGCGTCGACGCCGAGGCGTCCGGCGGTGTCGACGATCACGACGTCGTACAGCTTGCGCTTCGCCTCTTCGATGGACGCCCGCGCGACGGCCACCGGGTCGCCGATGCCGTTGCCCGGCTCGGGCGCGAACACGGCGACGGACGCCCGCTGGCCCACCACCTGCAGCTGGTTGACGGCGTTGGGGCGCTGGAGGTCGGCGGCCACGAGCAGCGGGTGGTGCTTGGAGTCCTTGAGCCACTTGCCGAGCTTGCCGGCCAGGGTCGTCTTGCCCGAGCCCTGCAGGCCGGCCAGCATGATGACGGTCGGCGGGTTCTTCGCGAACCGCACCTCGCGGGTCTGCCCGCCGAGGATCGAGACCAGCTCGGCGTTGACGACCTTGACGATCTGCTGGGTCGGGTTCAGCGCGGCGGACAGCTCGGCGCCGGTCAGCTGCTCGCGGCAGCCGGCGATGAACTCCTTGACCACGCCGAGGTTCACATCGGCCTCGAGCAGCGCCAGCCGGATCTCGCGCAGCGCCTCGTTGACGTCGGACTCGCTCAGGCGTCCCTTGCCGCGCAGCGAGCGGAAAGTGGCGGACAGCCGGTCTTGCAGTGTGTCGAACAAGGGGGTACCTCACGCGTTCGGGCCAGCGGGTTGCTGGCACAGCTTACCGTCCGGCCGCTCGGGCCTCGGCGCCGCCCCCGGCCCGGCCGTTCCGCGAGGACGGGCGCGCGTCAGGGGGTGGCGGCGTCGTCCAGGAGGAGTTCGAGGAAGACCAGGTCGAGCCAGCGGCCGAACTTGGCGCCCACCTGCGGGAGGCGTCCGACTTCGGCGAAACCCAGCGACTCGTGCAGGCGAACGGAGACCTCGTTGGCGCCGTCGATGCCCCCGATGAGCGCGTGGACGCCGTTGGCGCGAGCCCGCTCGATCAGCTCGACCATGAGGGCCCGGCCGAGGCCCCGGCCGCGGGCGGCGGCGTCCAGGTAGACGGAGTGCTCCATGGTGCGGGCGTAGCCGTCCTTGGTGCGGAAGGGTCCGTAGCTCGCGAAGCCGACCACCGTGCCGTCGATCTCGGCGACGAGCAGCGGCCAGCCGTTGGCCTGCGCGGCCTCGTAGCGGGCGAGGCGGTCGGCGTAGTCGACGGGCGCGAGGTCCCAGGACGCCGTGGTCGTTTCGACGGCGTCGTTGTAGATCGTGAGGATCGCCGCGACGTCGGCCACCGTCGCCGGGCGGATGACCGTGCTCACCGGCCCAGCAGCCCGTCGACGAAGCCCTCGGCGGTGAACGGCGCGAGATCGTCGGCGCCCTCACCGAGCCCGATCAGCTTCACCGGGACGCCGAGCTCGCGCTGCACCTGGACGACGATGCCGCCCTTCGCGGACCCGTCCAGCTTGGTCAGGACGATGCCCGTGACCGCCACGACCTCGGAGAAGATCCGCGCCTGGATCAGCCCGTTCTGGCCGGTGGTGGCGTCGATGACCAGCAGCACCTCGGTGACGGGCGCCTTCTTCTCGATGACGCGCTTGATCTTGCCGAGCTCGTCCATGAGGCCGGTCTTCGTGTGCAGGCGCCCGGCGGTGTCGACCAGGACGACGTCGACTCCCTTGAGGACGCCCTGGGTCACCGCGTCGAACGCGACGGATGCCGGATCGCCGCCCTCGGACCCGCGGACGGTCTCCACGCCGACCCGGCTGCCCCAGGTCTGCAGCTGGTCGGCCGCGGCGGCCCGGAACGTGTCGGCCGCGCCCAGAATGACGGTCTTGTCCTCGGCGACCAGCAGGCGGGCGATCTTCCCGATCGTGGTCGTCTTGCCGGTGCCGTTCACCCCGACGACCATGACGACGCCGGGCAGGCCGTCGGAGCCGGTGATCCGCAGCGCGCGGTCGAGCGTGGGGTCGACGAGCTTGACCAGTTCGGTGCGCAGGGTCTCGCGGGCCACCTCCGGGTCCTGGACGCCCTCGATCGACAGCTCGCGGCGCAGGGTGCCGACCAGCTCCTGGGTCGGTCCGACGCCCAGGTCGGACGTGATCAGCGTGTCCTCGAAGTCCTCCCACGTGGCCTCGTCGATGCGGTCGCGAGACAGCAGGCCGAGCACGGCGTTGGCGAGCGCGTTGTTGCTACCGGCGAGCCGGCGGCGCAGCCGGGCCATGCGCGTCCCCGCGCGCTCGGGGGCCTCGACGGCGGGTGCGGCGGGAGCGGGCGACGGCGGCGGGGCCGTGGTTGTGGTTGTGGCGGGTGGAGCCTCGACGGTCTGCTCGAGGGTCGCCGTCGCTGCGGGCGGAGCCTCGCGGACGTCGGTCGCCGCCGGCGCCGAGCCCAGTTCGGCCGGACGCCGCCGCGCGAGTGCCTGCCGCCGCGCCAGCACGACGCCGCCCACGACGAGCAGCAGCACGACGACGGCGCCGACGATCCAAAGAAGCAGGTTGTCCACGGGAGGTCAGCTTAGGTGAGCGCCGGAGACGGGTGCGGCGGCGTCCGGGTGACTACTCGTCCTCGCCGCTCGACCAGACGGCCCACGCGTTGCGCACAGGCTGGGCCTGGGCCGGCGCGGCGGGCTTGGCCGCAAGCGGCTCGGCGACGGACGAGCCGGTCACGGACGGCTTCGCCTCGGACGCCTCGGCGTCCGCGATGTCGCCCCAAGTGGACCGCACCTCGGGCAGCTCCCACGCGGAGAGGGCCGGTGCGGACGGAACGGGCGGTGCGGCGTCCTCGGCTCGCGACGCGGACGCGGCCGAGCGGGCGCTTCCGGACGACGCGGCAGACCGCGCCGTTGCGGCGGTGCGCGGGGAGCGGGCGGTACCGGCCGAGCGCGCCGAGCGGGCTGAACGCGCCGAGGCGACGGTGCCGGCGGTGTCGGCCGACTTGGCCGAGGACCCCGACCGCAGGATCTGGCCCGGCAGCTGACGAAGGTCGCTGGCGCCCTCCTCGGCCTCCTCGAAGAAGGCGACCAGTGCCTGGGGCGGCTCGGCCTCGCCGTTCAGGTGCTTGCCGGCGCGTTCGAGCGTGTAGGCGACCTCGGGCAGACGGTGCCGCGCCGTGCCCTCCATGCCGACCACGACCATGCCGACCACGACGGCGGCCAGGGCCAGGATGATCAGCATGGCCAAGAGGGTGGGCAGCACGAGCACGACTCCTTCGGACGTTTTCGGCGCCCAGGATACCCGGGCGCACGGCCCGGCCCCCTTTTCCACCCCCACGGCCTAGCCGGCGGGCCTTGTCGGGCCCCTGCACCCCGGCCGAACCCGGGGTCAGCCGTCGCGCAGGCGCGAGCTGATCACCGTCGAGATGCCCTCGGAGCGCATGGTCACCCCGTAGAGGGCATCGGCAATCTCCATCGTCCGCTTCTGGTGCGTGATGATCAGCATCTGGCTGTTCTCGCGCAGCTCCTCGTAGATCGCGAGCAGCCGGCCCAGGTTGACGTCGTCGAGGGCGGCCTCGACCTCGTCGAGGATGTAGAACGGGCTCGGACGCGCCTTGAACAGCGCCACCAGGAACGCCACGGCCACCAGCGAGCGCTCGCCACCCGACAGCAACGACAGCCGCTTGACCTTCTTGCCCGCCGGACGCGCCTCGACGTCGACGCCGGTCGTCAGCCACTCCCCCGGCTCGGTCAGCACCAGCCGTCCCTCGCCGCCGGGGAACAGCCGCGCGAACGACTCCTCGAACGCCTTCTCCACGTCCGCGTACGCCTCGGCGAACACCTGCTGCACGCGAGCGTCCACCTCGTCGATGATCCCCGCGAGGTCGTGGCGGGTCTTGCGCAGGTCCTCCAGTTGCTCGGCGAGGAACGCGTGGCGCTCCTGCATCGCCTCGAATTCCTCCAGGGCGAGCGGGTTGATGCGGCCCAGCGTCGTGAGGTTGCGCTCGGCCGCCCGCAGGCGCTTCTCCTGCTGCTCGCGCACGAACGGCACGGGGGCGGGGGTCTCGTCGTCCTCGCCGAGTGCGGTACCGTCTGGCCTGGTCAGCACGGGGACGAGGTTCTCCGGCCCGTACTCGTCGACCAGCACGTCGGGGCTGAGGCCGAGCTCGTCGAGCGCCTTGGCGGCCAGCGCCTCGACGCGCATCCGCTGCTCGGCGCGGGCGAGCTCGTCGCGGTGCACGGTGTCGACGAGCGCCTCGAACTCCTTCGCCAGTTCCCGGGACGCCCTGCGCGCCTCGGTCACGCGCGCGTCGGCCTCCTGCCGGGCCCGCTCGGCCGCGGAACGCTCGACGCCGGCGGCGCGCTGCGAGGCGTCCACCACGGTCAACAGCCATTCGGACGCCGCGACGGCGGCCTTGGCGATCTCGGCCTCGCGGAGCAACTGCTCGCGCCGCTGGGCCGCCTCGGCGCGGGCCAGGCGCTCGGCCTGGGCGGCGCGGCGCAGGGAGTCGGCGCGTCCGGCCAGCGCGCG
>DAIRTI010000093.1:0-13105 GCA_036803965.1 Propioniciclava sp. | reverse complement strand
CCAGAGACGCCGAAACCGTCACCCCCAGAGAACGCATCGGCGGATCGAGGCTCAGCCCGGCAGGGCCGCCAGGTAGGCGGCCGTCAGTTCGGCGTCGGTCGGCCGGGTCGGGACGGCCCAGTCCGCGAGCCACGACATCACCGCCGGACGCCCCCAGCGCGCGATCGCGGCGTCGACCGCCACGGACGCCAGCGCGTAGGCCGTCGGGGCGTCCGGTCCGGCGAGGTCGGCCGCGCTGGGCAGGGCGGACGGCCGGGGAGCCGCCGCGACCAGCGCCGCGTTGCGCTCGCGGGTCCCCGGGTCGGACGCCTCCGCGACCGACTCCGCGATGCCCTCGCTCGCCCACAGGGGCGCGTTCGAGACCGCCGAGCGCAGCGCGACATGGACGCCCTCGTGCACCAGCACCGTCCGCAGGCCCGCCGCGTCCAGGCCAGAGGTGGTCGCGGTGTTGCCGACGATCCGGGGCGCGGAGTCGGAGGCGGCCATGACCGCCGCGGCCTGGGTGGCGGCCGCGGTGGCCGAGTCGAGGCCGCTGACGCGCCGGAAGGCGTCCGGGGTCGAGGGCAGCACGACGACCAGGACGCCGTCCCAGGACGCCGCGGCGCTCCCGAGCCCGGCACCCGTCACCACACCGGACGCCTCGGCCGCGGCAGTGAGCCAGGCCGCACCAACGGCGTCCGGGATCGCGACGGAGCGGACGCACGCCGCACCCTGCGCGGACGCGATGGCGACCTCCTCGACCAGCCACAGCGGGCTGGTGGCCCCCACGGGCGTCGCGGAGCGGACAAGGCCCGACACCACCGTAAAGGCGACCGTCTCGACCGCCTCGTTGCGCTCCCCCGGCGCGCTCCAGCGCACGACGAGCCGGGCCCCCTGAGCGGCATCGGCACCGGAGAGCCGGGCGCCCAACGCCGTCCAGTTCGCGAACAGGCGGGCGCCGAGGTCCTGGCCGGCGGCGTCCGGGGTGAAGAGGGCGAGGAAGCGTGTCCGGTCCGCGGCGGCGAGGGTCGCGCTCAGTGCGCCAGGATCGAAGTCGGACGCCGACGCCGCCGGTCCCGTGGCGGCCGAGCAGGACGCCACCGCCGGAACCAGGGACGCCGTCGCCGCGCCCAACAGGACGCGGCGACGGGTGAAGAAGCGTTCGGCGATGCCGGTCAGCCTACGACACGGCGCGCCCCGGCGTAGTAGATGCCCCAGCCGATCCACTGGTCGACGGGCGTCTCCACGACGCCGACGGTCGAGTTCTGCGCGTGGACCATCATGCCGTTGCCCTCGTACATCGCGACGTGGTGCACCGGGCTGTACCAGAAGATCAGGTCGCCGGGGCGCAGGTTGTCGCGCGAGACCGGCGTGTACATCGTCGACAACGTCAGCGACGAGTGCGGGATCGAGATGCCGGCCGACCGGTACGAGGCGACCATCAGTCCCGAGCAGTCGAAGGCGTTCGGCCCCTCGGCGGCCCATACGTACGACGACCCGATATGCGCCCGGGCGTACGCGAGGGCCTGGGCGGCGGCCGACGACGGCGCCCCACCCGAGGACCCGGTCGCCACCGCGGCCGAAGAGGTCGCGGCCTTCGCCGTGGTGGCCGGCGCTGCGGCGGCGTCCACGGCCTGCTGCGCGCTGCTCACGGCCTCGACGGCCTCTCGCTGCTCGTCGGAGAGCTTGTCGACGAGCGCCTGGGCGTCCTCGACGTTCTTCTTGCCCTTGGTCTCGAGGTCGGCCATCTTCGCCGCGGCCTCGGCCGACTTGGCGACCTCGGCGTCGGCGGCGCGCTTCAGGTCGGCCAGGTTGCCCTGCTCGGCCTGGTACTGCTGCAGGACGGAGTTCATGTTCTCGTCGACCTTCGCGGCCGTCGAGACCTGCTGCAGGAACGACTCGGGGTCGCCGGAGACGAACAGCTTCGTCGTCGTGTCGACGCCTGCGTTCTGGAAGGACGCCCGCGCGAAGTCGGCGGCCTGCTTGTGCAGGGCGTCCACCTTCGCCTGCTCCGCGGCGATGTCGGTGCGTAGGGCGTTCGCGCGTTGTTCGGACGCCTGCTGCTCCAGCTTGGCCTGGGCGTACTCCTCCTCGACCGCGCCCAGCTCGTCGTCGAGACGGTCGAGTTCGGTGCGCGCGGCGGTGACCGCCTGATCGGCGCTCGCGGCGGCCGCCTTGGCCTGCGCGAGTTGGGACGCCGGATCGGCGCTCGCGACCGTGGGGCCGGCGAGGACGAGCGAACAGGAGAGCGCCGCAACGGCGGCGGCGCACAGCGACTTGCGGCCACGAATGGACACGGACTGGTCTCCTTCTGGTCCCAGGGAGCAGTTCCTGATAAAGCCGGGAGGGAAGGCACCGGCCGGATCTGAGAGGAAGCTTAACCCTGGGCGGGAGATTCTGTCGAGTTTCTCAGAAAGTCTGAGCGAGAACCTCAGCCGACGATGCGGACGGCGCCGCTGTAGGGCGCGCCGGCCTTGATGTAGGAGTCGACCGACTGCTTCACGACGCCGACGTTGACGTTGCGCGCGTGGACCATCATGCCCCCGCCGACGTACATGCCGACGTGGTGAACCGGGCTGTACCAGAAGATCAGGTCGCCGGGCTGCAGGTCGCTCTTGGAGACCGAGCGGCCGGTGCCCGACAGGCCGATCGCGGAGTGCGTGATCGAGACGCCGGCCGAGCGGTAGGCGGCGACCATCAGGCCCGAGCAGTCAAAGGCGTTCGGGCCCTCGGCGCCCCACACGTACGCGTCGCCGACCTGGGCGAGTGCGTAGGCGACGGCCTGGCGCGTCGTGGCGTTCGTCGCCTCGCTGGCACCCGATGCCCCCGTCGCCACCCCGTTGTCGGTGAGTTCGGCGCGGTCGCCGTCAGATAGTCGGGCCAGCACCTCGGCCTGGGCGGCGGCCTTCTCCTTGGCCTCGGCGGTCAGCTTCGTCATCTCGTCGATCGCCTGGGCCGCGTTCGAGGCCTCGGCGTCGGAGGCGCGCTTCAGGTCGTCGAGGTTGGCCTGCTCGGCCTGGTACTGCTGGAGAACCTGGTTGATGTTCTCGTCGACCTTGGCGACGGTGGTGACCTGCTGGAGGAACGAATCGGGGTCGCCCGAAGTGAACAGGCGAGTCGTCGTGTCGACGCCCCCGCTCTGGAAGGACGCCCGCGCGAACTCGGCCGCCTGCTCGTGGAGGGCATCGACCTTGGCCTGCTGGGACGCGAGGTCGGCCTTGAGCGCCTCGGACCGCTGCTCCGCGGCCTCCTTGGTGAGCTTGGCCTCCGCGTACTGCTCCTCCATGTGGCCGATCTCGGCCTCGAGTTGAGCGATGGCGGCCTTGGCGCCGGCGACGGTGGTGGGATCGGCCTTCGCGACCGCTGGGCCGCCGAACAGCACCAGCGAGGCCGCCAGCGACGTTGCGGCGGCAGACAGCAGGTACTTACGGCCACGCGACAGCACGGATCGCACTCCTTCTCGACTTCTGTCTGGGTCTCACTGCCAGCCGGGGAGGTGGTGCTGCCAGATGTTCCTGAGAAATAGCTTAAGCGATCCCGAGCGTCTTTGCGAATCGGTTTCAGGAATTGGGCAGGCTGCCGGACGCGCCGTACGCCGTCGACCGAAAACGTCGGACCCCGCCCCTAGCGTGCGGATCGTGACAGCCGCGACGTTCCAGCCCTCCTTCGCCGACCTCGGCCGGGCGCTGGCGTCCACGTCTTTCTGCGTCGTCGACCTCGAGACCACCGGCAGCGCGGCCGACGACCAGATCACCGAGGTCGGGGCGGTCCGGGTGTGCGGCGGCGAGGTGCTCGGCGAGTTCCAGACCCTGGTCAACCCGCGGGTCGGCATCCCGCCGCTGATCTCGGTGCTGACCGGCATCACCAACGCGATGGTGGCCGGTGCTCCCTCGCTGGCCGAGGTGCTGCCGGCGTTCCTGGAGTTCTCGCGCGGTTGCGTCCTGGTGGCGCACAACGCCCGCTTCGATGTCGGCTTCCTGCGCCGCGCCTGCGAGACCCACGGCTACCCCTGGCAGCATCCCGACATCGTCGACACCGTGGCCCTCGCCCGCGGCGTCCTGATGCGCGACGAAGTGCCCAACGTGAAACTGGCGACGCTGGCGCGGCACTTCAGGGCGTCCGCCGAGCCCAATCACCGGGCGCTGACCGACGCGCGGGCCACGGTCGACGTGCTGCACGGGCTGTTGGAGCGGGTCGGCAACCTGCGGGTCGACACGCTGGAGGATCTCGCCGAGTTCCTGCGCGGGGTCTCGCCCGAGCGGCGGGCCAAGCGCGGGTGGGCGTCCGATCTGCCGGACGCCCCGGGCGTCTACCGGTTCTACGCCGACCTGCCGGACGCCGCGGGCGTCACCCGGCGCCAGGTGCTCTACGTGGGCAAGAGCGTCAACATCAGGGCCCGGGTGCGGTCGTACTTCACGGCGGCCGAGAAGCGCCCGCGCATGGAGGAAATGGTGCGGGTGGCGTCCGGGGTGGACGCGACCGTCTGCCGCACGCCGCTCGAGGCCGAGGTGCTGGAGCTGCGCCTCATCGACGCCCACAAGCCGCGCTACAACCGGCGCTCGAAATTCCCCGAGCGGCAGGTGTGGCTCAAGCTGACCCGCGAGCCGTTCCCGCGGCTGTCGGTCGTGCAGCGGGTCGCCGACGACGGGGCGTACTACTTCGGCCCCCTCGGCGGTCGCCCCGCGGCCGAGCAGGTGCTGATGGCGCTCTACGACGCCTACCCGATCCGGCAGTGCACGGCGAAGCTGTCGGCTTCGCGGCCGTCCGGGTCGTGCGCCCTCGGCGAGATGGGCCGGTGCGCCTCGCCCTGCAACCGCGAGGTGTCGGCGGAGGCCTACGCCGCGATCGTGCAGGAGGTGCGCGAGGGGCTCGCCCAGGACGTCCGTCCGGTGCTCGAGGCCGGCAGCGTCCGGCTGCGGACGCTGGTGGAGGCCGAACGCTTCGAGGAGGCCGGGGTGGTCCGCGACCGGCTGAGGGCCCTGTTGCGCTCGTCCGTCCGTCACCAGCGGGTGCGCTCGCTGGCGTCCTGCCCGCAACTCGTGGCCGCCTGCGGGACTGACCGGGGCTGGGAGATCCACGTCGTCCGGCATGGACGCCTCGCAGCGGCGGCGTTCGCGCGTCCGGGCGAGGTGCCCCAGGCCGTCGCGAGGGACGCCGTGGCGGCCGCCGAGGACGTGCGGCCCGCGCCCGTTCCGCAGCCCGCCGCCCTCGTCGAGGAGACCGAGCGGATCGCCGCATGGCTGGAGCGCCCGGGCGTCCGGCTGATCGAGACCGACGGCGACTGGGCCTGGCCCACGTTCAGCGGCGTCGACGACGCGACGCTGGCCGCGCAACTCCTAGGATGAGCTGTGCGGGTGGCCCCCACCCCTAGCCGGCACAGCAAGGGAGCGACATGATCACAGCCTTCGTCTTCATCGACGCCGAGGTCGACTCGATCCCCGAGGCCGCCGAGCGGATCGCGACCATCGAGGGGGTCACGGAGGTGTACTCGGTCACCGGCCAGATCGACCTCATCGCGATCGTGCGCGTGCGCGACCACGAGGCGATCGCCGACGTCGTGACCGGCGCCATCAACAAGGTGCCGGGCGTGCGGGGAACCGAGACCCACATCGCGTTCCGGGCCTACTCGAGCCACGACCTCGAGGCCGCGTTCTCGCTGGGCGACTAGGGCGCGAGTAGAGGGAGAAGCGAGCCGGGCCCGGGGCGTCCCCCCAGCAACGCCGCCGGACCCAAAGACTCGATCAGGCCTCGCCGGTCACCTCGACGGAGTTGATGACGACCGGGTCGATCGGACGATCCGAGCGGCCGGTGGGCACGCGCGCGATCTTCTTGACGACCTCCTTGCTGGCCTCGTCGGCCACCTCGCCGAAGATCGTGTGCCGGAAGTTCAGGTGCGGCGTGGGCGTCACGGTGATGAAGAACTGCGAGCCGTTCGTCGCGGGGCCGGCGTTCGCCATGGCCAGCAGGTACGGACGGTCGAACGACAGGTCGGGGTGGAACTCGTCGCCGAACTTGTAGCCGGGGCCGCCGGTGCCGTTGCCGGCCGGATCGCCGCCCTGGATCATGAAGCCGTCGATGATCCGGTGGAAGATCAGGCCGTCGTAGAACCTGCCCTTCTTCTGCTCGCCCGTGGCCGGGTCGCGGTACTCCTTGGTGCCGGTGGCCAGGCCGACGAAGTTCGCGACGGTCGCGGGGGCCTGGTCGTTGAACAGCTGGATGACGATGTCACCGTGATTGGTGTGCAGGGTTGCCGTCTGGGCCACGAGGGGCGTCCTTTCTGGGGATGTCTTGCCTGCGACCATCTTGGCAGACCGCGCCGGACCCGCCCCAGCACCTGTTTCACCGGCGCCCACACGGGTAGCGTGGGCCGCACGCGACTACGCGTAACGTCTCGCGATCACGCGACCGAAACCGGGAGGAACCCGTGAAGAAGCAGCCCATCGACGTCGTCAGCGACAACGCCCACGACCTGGCCCACGACCTCAAGACCGACCTGACGAACCTGGGCGCGGACGCCCGCAAGGTCGCCGAGCAGTACATCGCCCCCCGCGCCCGCGACCTGGCCGACTACATCGGCCCGCGCGCCAAAGAGGTCGCCGACAACGTGGCCGACTACGTCCAGCCCCGCGCGCAGGATCTCGGACGCCGCGGCGTCCGGTTCGCCGAAGAGACGCGCGACTCCGTGGCGCCCCGCGTCGCCCACTTCGTCTCCGACACCCGCGAGACCGTGACGCCCAAGCTCGTCCACCTCGCCGAGGACGCCCGCGACACGGTGACGCCGAAGCTCGTCCACCTGGCCGAGGAGACACGCGACACCGTGGCGCCGTACCTGGCCGACGCGCGCCACCGCCTGCAGCCGAAGCTCGAGGACGCCGCGGCGCGTGTGCAGCCGTTCGTGGACGCCGGCGTCGACCGGTTCAACGCCGACCTGCGTCCGCGCATCGAGGAGGCCATCGAGAACGTCAACGCCCTGCCGCAGACGCAGGAGGCCAAGGAGCGCCTGCTCGCGGCCCGCGCGGCCCTCGCCGGCGAGCTGTCGTTCCCCGACGTCGCCGAGCTCGTCGAGAGCAAGCCCAAGCGGTCGGTCGGCAAGACGATCCTGCTGCTCGTCCTGGCCGGCGGCCTGCTGGCCGGCGTCGTGTACGCGATCAAGCGCTTCTTCGCCCCCGAGGACAGTGGCTGGCAGGCCCACGAGCCCAGCGAGGCCTGCCGCCGCGAGGACGCCCCGGCCGCGACCTTCGCCGGCGCGACCGCGGCGGGTGCCACCGCCGCCCAGGCCGTCGCGGACGAGGCGCGGCACGCGGCGTCCGAGGAGGGCACCGAGGACGCCCCCGCGGCCCGTCGCGCCGCCACCGCGGAAGCTCCCGAGGGCGGCGACCCCTTCGCCGTCAGCCCGTACGGTGAGGGCTCCTACGTGGGCACCGAGCCCGGGCCCGAGTTCGTCATCAAGGGCAACGAGCGCTCGATGAAGTACCACGTCCAGGGCTCGGGCGGTTTCGAGCGCACGATCGCCGACGTCTGGTTCAACAGCGAGGAGGCCGCGCAGGCGGCGGGCTTCACCAAGGCCCAGCGCTGACGTTCTCCCGGACTGACGTCCCCAGCACAAGCGGACGCCCTCGGCTCAGGCCGGGGGCGTCCGTGCGTCCGGGGGAGGCCCGCACGCCGACCTCCGTGGTCGGACGACCCCGCATGGGGAGTTCTCCCCATTCCCTCCGGCGGGCCAGGCCGGTTTCCTAGGCGGTGAAGCACCCACCCACCACCGAGGAGGACGCGATGCCGGACAGGCACTGGGTCGCCGCAGCCCCGTTCCGGGCCCACCTGAACCACGTCAGCGCCGTGACGTCGACACCGTGGCAGGTGCTCGCGCTGCACGCCCAGTTGCCTGTCGGCCTCGTGCGCGACCTGCTCGACGTGCGTCCCGGGCGCCGCGTCCACCGGATCGCCCCCGAGCTCGCCGAGCAGGTCTGGTCGATCACGCCCGAGGCGGTCCTGGAGCTTCGGCACGCCGTCGTGCCGGCCCGGTCGGCGCGGCTCACCCTGCGCCGGCTGGTCGCCGCCGGCTGGACGTGCCACAGTCTCGCCCGGCGGCTGCACGTCCCGCTCGGCCAACTGGACGCCCTCGTCAACGGACTGCTCCCCGAGGTGCCGGCCCTGCTCGACCTCCGGCTGGCCGCCCTGCTCGCCACTGGCGAGCCCTCCCCCGCACTCCGCCTGCGCCGCGCGCAGCCGGCCGCCTGACGTTACGCTGACCGCCGTGACGTGGGTCCCGGTCGCCGTGGCGTCGGTGGTCGCCCTCGCGGTCGCCGCGGCCACCCCCGCCGTCCTGCGCCGTCTTCCTGAACCCAGAGACGACCCGGACGCCGCCGCCAAGACCCCCTACGCGGCCCTGTCGACCCCGCCCTTCCTGCTCGTGGTCGCGAGCCTCGCGCTGGCGTCCGGCCTGGCCGCCTTCGGCGCGACCGCACCTTCCGCGTGGCTCGCGTGGGCGTCCCTCGTCGGCCCCGGCGCCCTGGCGATCGCGGTCGACGGCGCGACGACCTGGCTGCCCCGTGTGCTCACCCGCACGATGGCCGTCGTGGCGACCGCCGGCATCGGCGTCCAGGCGCTTGCGGACGCCGACCCGTCCGTCGCTGCCCGCGCCGCCCTGGGCACGGTGGCCGTCGGCGGCTTCTTCTACCTGTTCTGGCGTGTCACGGGTGGCATCGGCTTCGGTGACGTCCGGCTGATGGCCGTCGTGGGCGCGGTCACTGCGGCACACTCGGTGCAGCTCGCCGTCTGGGGCGTCCTGATCGGCACCCTGCTCGGCGCCGCCTGGGGCGTCGTCCGCCGGCTTCTCAGGGGCCCGGGCGCGTTCGCCTACGGACCGCCGTTGTGGCTGGGCCCGTTCGTGGCGCTGTGGCTGCCGCTGGGCTGAGCCCGGCCGAGTCGATCAGTCGCGGCCGGCCAGCGAGCGCGTGATCGCCACCCACCGTTCCAGGACCGCGGCGGCGTCCCCGGCATCGATGGCGCGCAGAGCCCGCTCGTGCGCCGCGGCCAGCTGTCCGGTCAGCGGCGCGTCGGGGTCGGGCCCGTCGTAGGCCAGGACGGCCGCGGCCGCGTTGAGCGCGACGATGTCGCGCACCGGCCCCGGACGCCCCGCGAAGGTCTCGCGGACGATCGCCGCGTTGTGCGCCGGGTCGCCCCCGACGAGGGCGGCGCGGTCGGCGCGGGCGATGCCCAGGTCGGCCGGATCCAGCCGCGTCGGGACGCTGCGGCCATCCGCGACCACCCACACGTCGCTGGCGGTCGTGGTGGTCAGCTCGTCCAAGCCGTCGCCCCCGTGGAAGACCAGCCCGCGGTTGCCGCGCCCGGCCAGGACGCCGGCCATCAGCGCGGCCATCCGGGCGTCCGCGACGCCGACGGCCTGCGCGTCGGGACGGGCGGGGTTGGCCAGCGGGCCGAGGAAGTTGAACGTCGTCGAGATGCCGAGCTCGCGCCTCGGCACCGCCGCGTGCCGCAGCGAGGGGTGATAGAAGGACGCGAACAGGAACACGATGCCGGTCTCGTGGAAGACCGCCCGCTGCCGCTCGGGCTGCAGGTCGAGGACGACGCCCAGAGCCTCCAGCACGTCGGCCGTGCCGCACGCCGAGGACGCCGCCCGGTTGCCGTGCTTGACCACCTTCGCGCCGGCGGCGGCCGCCACGATCGCCGCCATCGTCGAGACGTTCACGGTGTTGGCGCGGTCGCCGCCGCTGCCCACGATGTCGACGGCCTCGCGCGGCAGGTCGACCGGACGAGCGTTGTCCAGCATCGCCTGGGCCAGGCCGGAGATCTCCTCGACCGTCTCGCCCTTGGCGCGGAGGGCGACCATGAGGCCCGCGATCTGCACCGGCGTCGCATTGCCGGCCAGGATCTCGTTCATGGCCCAGGACGCCGCATCGGCGTCCAGGTCGCGGCGTGCGACCAGCCCGGTGAGGACGTCAGGCCAGGTGTGCGTCACTGGGCGGCGGCGGACGAGCGCGCCCGGAGCAGCTCCGCGGCGGCGACCGGCAGCTTCTCGGGGTCGATCGGGTAGGCCAGCACGGCGTCCGCGCGCGACCAGGTGGCGAGCCAGGCGTCCGCGACCCGCGCGACCACCAGCAGCACGGGCGGGCAGTTCGAGATCTCGTCCTTGACCTGCCGGGCCAGCCCCATGCCGCCGAGCGGGACGGCCTCGCCGTCCAGGATCATCAGATCGATGCCGCCGGCCTCGAGCGTGCCCAGGACGGCCTGGTAGGTGGCGCACTCGAGCACCTCGATCTCGGGCAGATCCGACGCGACGCGGCGTCCGAGCGCCAGCCGCAGCTGCTGACGCACGTTGCGGTCGTCCGAGTACACCAGCACCTTCGCCGTGGCTGCTGCGGTCGATTCGGTCATCTGCGTCCCCGATCTGGATCAGTGGCTCCTCCGACGCATCGTAGCGATTCCCGGACGCCCCACGAGCCGGGCGGGCGTCCGGAAGACACCCGGACGCCGACCGCGGAACCGGTCGTTCTACCCACCGGAACGGATTGGTAAACACTGCACCGCGCGCGGGGACGACCATGGCCATGCAGGCACTGACAAGACATAATGACGCCGTGGCACAGATCGAGAAGCTGAGTCCGGCCGTCGCGATTCCGAGCGGCGCCATTCACCCGATCGCCCCCGCCCGCCTGCACGGCGTGAAGGGCCGCCCCGACATGGTGGCGGTGGGCACGATCGTGTGGCTGGCGAGCGAGCTCATGTTCTTCGCCGCCCTGTTCGCGGCCTACTTCTCGCTGCGCAACGTCACCGGCGCGATGGCCGCCCCCGGCAGCCAGACGATGTGGCAGTGGGGCTCCGAGCACTTCATGAACGACTGGTTCGGCATCCACGCGCCCTGGTTCTCGATGCTCAACACCACCGTGCTGGTGCTCTCCTCGGTCACCTGCCAGCTCGGCGTCTGGAGGGCCGAGCACGGCTTCGTGGGCCGCACCGGGTCGCTGCTGGACGTCCGCGGCTGGGGCCTGCGCGAGTGGTACACGCTGACCTTCCTGATGGGCGCGTTCTTCATCGGCGGCCAGGCGTTCGAGTACGCGACGCTGGCGTCCGAGGGCTTCGTCCCGTCGACGAACTCGTACACCTCGGCGTTCTTCATCGCCACCGGCTTCCACGGGCTGCACGTGCTCGGCGGCCTCGTGGCGTTCCTGCTGATGCTGGGGCGCACCTACCTGGCCAGGGTCTTCACCCACGAGCAGGCGGTCCACGCCATCGTCACGTCGTACTACTGGCACTTCGTCGACGTCGTCTGGATCATCCTCTTCACGGTGATCTACATCATCCGCTAGCCCGCCCGAGTCGAGAAAGGAACGGAAGACGCCGATGCGATTCCTCTCTACCTTCAGGCGGAGGCGGGCGGCCCGTCCGCTGCTGCTCGCGTTCGCCCTCCTGACGATGGGCCTGCTGTACACCGCGGTCGCTCCGGCCACCCAGGTCGCGGCCGACACCGGCACCTCGGCCCAGGTGGCCGAGGGCAAGGGCCTGTTCGCGGTGAGCTGCTCGTCCTGCCACGGCCTCAACGGCGAGGGCACCTCCCAGGGCCCGACGCTGGTCGGCGTCGGTGCGGCGGCGGTCGATTTCCAGGTGAGCACCGGCCGCATGCCGCTGGCGCAGCCCGGTGCTCAGGCCCCCCGCAAGGAGAACACCTTCACGCGCGAAGAGATCGACGCGCTGGCGTCCTTCGTCGCGACGCTCGGCCCCGGCCCGGCGATCCCGTCGCCCGACCAGTACGACACCAGCAAGCTCACCGAGGAGCAGATCGCCCGCGGCGGCGAGCTCTTCCGCACCAACTGCTCGGCCTGCCACAACTTCGAGGGCAGCGGCGGCGCGCTGCCGGGCGGCAAGTACGCACCCTCGCTGAAGGGCGTCGAGCCGGTCACGATCATCGAGGCCATGCGCACCGGTCCGCAGCAGATGCCGGTCTTCTCCGCCGGCGCCATCCCCGACGCGGACGCCGCCGCGATCGTCGCGTACCTCGAGGAACTGCACAGCCAGCCGTCGGCCGGGTTCACCCTCGGCGGTCTCGGCCCCGTCAGCGAGGGCCTGTTCGGCTGGATCGTCGGCATCGGCGGCCTGTGCCTGTTCGCCAGCTGGATCGTCTCCCGAGGAGCGCGCGCCCGATGAGCCACGACGTCGTCCCCACGGACACCACCCACCGCCTCCCTGTCGTCGCGAATCCCGTGGACGACCCGGGCGTCGAGCCCCACGTGCCCCGCTACACCGACACGAGCGTGGCGGCCGGCAACCGGGCCTACCGCCGCATCCTCGCGATGCTGGGGGCCGTCCCGGTGCTCGCGATCGCCTTCGTCGTCGTCTACTTCGCCGTCCCGCGGACGGCGAGCTTCAACGTCATCGGCACCAACTTCAACGCCCAGGTGCTGTTCCTGGGCCTCACCCTGGGGCTGGCGGTCTTGCTCATCGGCGTCTCGATGGTCTCCTGGGCCCGCAGCATCATGACCGAGGTCGACCTCGTCGAGGAGCGCCACCCCGCCGGCAGTTCCGACGAGGTCCGCGCCGAGGTGCTGGACAAGCTCAACGACGGCATCGAAGAGTCGGGCGTCGGACGCCGCAAGCTCCTCCTCGGCGCCCTCGGCGGCGGCATGGCGATGCTGGTCGTCCCGGCCGTCGTCCTCCTGGCCGACATGGGGCCCTATCCTCTGGCGGACATGCGCCGGCGCACCATCGAGAAGACCATCTGGGCCGAGGGCGTCCGGCTGGTCAACGACGTGAACGAGAAGCCGCTCAAGGCGTCCGATCTGGAGATCGGCCAGCTGGTCAACGGACAGCCGGCGAACCTGTTCGACCTGCACGGGGCCGACTTCCAGAACGCCAAGGCCAAGGCGGCGATCATCGTCGTCCGGATGGACCCGGCCTCGATCAAGATCCCCGCGTCGCGGCAGGACTGGCAGGTCGACGGCATCCTCGCCTACAGCAAGATCTGCACGCACGTCGGCTGCCCGATCTCGCTGTGGGAACAGCAGACGCACCACCTCCTGTGTCCCTGCCACCAGTCGACCTTCGACCTCGCCGACTCCGGCGTCGTGGTCTTCGGGCCGGCCGCACGCTCGCTGCCCCAGCTGCCGATCAC
>DAIRTI010000092.1:0-13227 GCA_036803965.1 Propioniciclava sp. | reverse complement strand
GGGGTGGACGCCGGCTCTCGTGGGTCCATCGGGGTGGACGCCGCCTCCGCGAGAACGGCGTCGACACGCTCGGACGCCGCGGCGTCGGCGTCGGCCCAGCGGCGGAGCCAGGCTGGGTCGGACGGCGGGATGGCGACCGCGGGGACCACGAGCCGGACGCGGTGTCCCGGGTCGGGCCAGTCGCCGTCCGCGACGGCGATGACCTCGACGTCGGCGCGGGCCAGCAGCCGCATCACCGGACGCGACAAGGTCGGATGCCCGAACACGACCACCCGCTCGACCTCGGCGGCGAGGGAGGTGCCGAGCACGAGGCGTCCACAACGCAGGGCGGGGGCCACCCGCGCGTTCGAGGACGGCTCCGCGATCAGCGGCAGCCCGGCCGCACGGGCCAGATCGATCGCCGCCGCTCCCACCGCGGGCGGGCCGTCGCCGGCGACGATCACGGTCCGGGGGCCGGCGGGCAGTTCGACCGCTGCCGGAACGGCAGAGTCGGGACGCCGCAGCGGCACGGCCGCCCCGCTGGGGACCGGGGGCACGTCAGACTCGGTGGGGACGAGTGGGACGTCGAGCTCCACGTTCAGGTGCACCGGCCCGGACGCGGCCGCCACGCAGGCCCGTGCCGCCTGGGCCGCCCAGGTGGCAGGCCCCGCGGCCGAGGTCACGCGGGCCGCGTACCGGACGAAGCCCCCGAAGATCCCCACCTGGTCGGTGGTCTGGTTGGCGCCGAAGCCCACGAGCGCCGCCGGCCGGTCGGCGGACACGACCACCAGCCCCACCCTCGAATGCGAGGCCTCCATCACGGCCGGCAGGAGGTTGCCGACAGCGGTCCCGGAGGTGGTCACCACGGCCACCGGCGCCCCGGACGCCTTCGCGAGTCCCAGCGCCAGGAACCCCGCAGACCGCTCGTCGGTGCGCACGTGCAGGCGGAGGTGACCCACGGCGTCCGCGTCGAAGACGGCCAACGCAAGCGGTGCCGAGCGCGATCCCGGGCACAGGACGACCTCACGCACCCCCTGTGCCACCAGCTGCGCCACCAGCACCCGCGCGCAGGCGGTGCTCGAACTCACCACGGACGCTCCTCCATCGTCAGCCACCGCGCGCGCCAGTGGGCGGCGGCGTCGGGTCCGGCGTCCCACTCTGTCACGTCACGCACCTCGACGGCACGGACGCCGATGGCCCCGCCGGTCGCGACGAGCGGCGTCACCGCCACATCGGACGCGAGCAACGCGACCGTGTTGAGCCCGCACGCGTACGGCAGGTCGGGCAGCGCGGCGGCGAGCGCCACGCCGGCCGCGATCCCGACCGAGGTCTCCAGGGCCGACGACACGACCACCGGCAGCCCGAGCCGCTCGGCCAGCTCAAGGCACGCCCGGACGCCGCCCAGCGGCTGCACCTTGAGCACGGCCACGTCGGCGGCCTCGAGCGCGGCGACCCGTTCGGGGTCGCCGGATCGCCTGATCGACTCGTCCGCCGCGATCGGCACCTCGACCCCGGCGCGGGCAAGCCGCAGCCGCAGGTCGCGCAGCTCTTCTACGGTGCGACAAGGCTGTTCGGCGTACTCGAGCCCGTAGTGCGCCAGCACCTTCAACCGAGCGAAGGCCTCGTCGACCGGCCAGGCTCCGTTGGCGTCGACCCGGACGCGCCCGGACGCCCCCAGCGCGTCCCGGACCGCCTCGACGCGCGCCTCGTCCTCGGCGGCGCTCTGGCCGGGGTCGGCCACCTTCACCTTCGCGGTCGCGCATCCGGACGCCAGGACGCGCGCGTGGGCGTCCTCGGGCCCGACGGCCGGGACCGTGCAGTTCACCGGCACCGACGCGCGGACCGGCGCCGGCCAGCCCTCGACCGCGGCCTCGCGGGCGCACCGCCACCAGGGGCCGATCTCGGGGGTGACGTACTCGGCGAACGGGCTCCACTCCCCCCAGCCCGCCGGCCCGCGCACCAACACCCCTTGCCGCCGCGTGATCCCCCGAAACCGCACGGTCATCGGCAGGTCGTAAGGGATCAGGTTGGGCACGCCGGCCTCGGCGCCCGAAAGCCCGGACGTGGGTGCCGGCTCGCTCATCGGCCCAGCCAGGCGCCCAGCCACAGGCCCGCGAACAGCAGCACGGACGCCGCCAGCTCCGCCAGCCCGGTGAGCTTCAGCACCTGGATGAGGGCCCGTCCGGTCGCCCCGCCGAGCACCAACCGCACCGGCCCCGCCAGCAGCACCAGGCCGAGCAATCCCAGCAGCCCCCACCACGTCGAGGTCGCAGCGGCCCCGACGACCCCCACCACCGCCACGACCACGCAGACCACGTAGAACCACCGCGTCCGGGACTCACCCAGCCGCACCGCGAGCGTCCGCTTGCCGACGGCCACGTCCCCGCCGACGTCGCGCAGGTTGTTCGCGACCAGGATCGCGCACGCCAGGGCCCCGGTCGCGACGCCCGCCCACACCGCAGCCATCGGCACCCCCAGCAGCTGCACGAACGTCGTGCCGCACGTCGCGACAAGGCCGAAGAACACGAAGACGAACGCCTCGCCGAGCCCGGCGTAGCCGTACGGACGGCGTCCGCCCGTGTAGTACCAGGCCGCCAGGATGCACGCGGCGCCGACCGCCACGAGCCACCAGGCCGCGGTCAGGACCACGAGCCCGAGGCCGGCCAAGGCCGCCAGCCCGAAGCACCCGAACGCCGCCGCCTTCACCTGCCGCGGCGTCGCGGCGCCCGACCCGACCAGCCGCTGCGGCCCGACGCGGTGCTCGGCGGAGTCGGTGCCCCGGATGCCGTCGGAGTAGTCGTTGGAGTAGTTGACCCCGACCTGCAGCGCCAGCGCCACGACGAGGGCCAGTAGGGCGCGCAGCCCGTCGAACCCGCCGAAGTGCGCCGCGACACCCGAGCCTGCGATCACCGGTGCGATCGCGGCGGGCAGCGTCCGCAGCCGCGCGCCCTCCAGCCATTCCGCGGGCGTGGCCACGGCTACCTCCAACTCCGCACGATTGCCTGCCGGTCGATCTTTCCACCGGGCGTCCGGGGCAGCGCACCGACCCGCCGGACCTCCCGGGGCAGCGCCTCACGCCCCAGCCCGGACGCCAGCCGCGCCCGCACCTGCTCGGTCGTCAGCGCGGACGCCGTGAGTCCGACGACCTTTGTGCCCCAGTCCGCGTCCGAGACCCCCACCAGCACCACGCCACCCGCCTCGGGGGTGCCGAGCAGCGCGTCGGCCACCCGTTGAGCGGCGGCGAGGTCGACGTTCACCCCGCCCGAGATCACGACGTCGTCGACCCGCCCCAGGATGCGCAGGCGACCCTCGGCGTCCAACTCGCCGCGATCTGAGGTCAGGAAACCGCCGCCCACCAGCGCGGACGCCGTGGCGTCCGGCTCGAGCCTGTACCCCGAGAACAGCAGCGGCCCCGACAGACGCACCCGCCCCTCGGTCACATCGACGCGCACCCCGTCGAGCGGCAGACCGTCGTAGACGCAGCCCCCGCAGGTCTCGCTGGCGCCGTAGGTGATCACTACGTTCAGCCCGGACGCCCGCGCGCGGCTCAGTAGCCCGGGGTCCACGGCCGCCCCGCCCAGCAGGATCGCGGTGAACCGTGCGAGCGTGGCGACGAGATCGGGCGACGCCAGCGCGCGGTGCAGCTGGGTCGGCACCAGCGAGAGGTAGTTGCGTCCGGCGCCGGGCGCGAGATCGTGCAGGTCGGACGCCGCGAGCACCGGCTCGGTCCCCGCGAAGTGGGCCCTGACCAGGGTCATCACCCCAGCCACGTATGTGGTGGGCAGTGCGCAGTGCCAGACGCCGGGGCCGCCCAGCCGGTCGTGCGTGGCGGACGCCGACGCGGCCAGGGCCGAGCGCGACAGCACGACGCCCTTGGGGCGTCCGGTGGATCCCGAGGTGGCGACGATCAGGGCGGCGTCCGGCTCTGCGACGGGCACGTCGGGACGCAGCATGGCGAGCGTGGCGGCGTCCGAGGCGGGGGCCACGCAGGAACCGCCGGCGAGGGCGTCCCTCAGCGGACCCCACAGCGAACCGGGGTCGACGACCGTCATCAGCACCCGCCCAGGTTACGGCCCGGCGGGCGCCCGCCCGACCCGCGCGGACCGCACCAACGGCGTCCCGAGGCAACCGATGGCCACGGTCGGGGCCACTCCGCACGCGGGCGTAGGGTGGACGATCGTGCCAGGTTCGGTCGGGGCGGCACGGAAAGGAGCAGGGAACGCTCGATGGCGCGCATGTTCGCCTCGTTGTCCGTGCCCAACTACCGTCGGTATTTCACGGGGGTGCTCGCGTCGAACGTGGGCTCGTGGATGTCCCGCACGGCCGCCAGCTGGCTCGTCCTGGTCGAGTTGACGCGCGGCGACATGACCGCGATCGGCCTGCTGACCGGCGTGATGTTCCTGCCGTCGCTGCTGCTGTCGCCGTACGCCGGCACGCTGGCCGACCGGCTGTCCAAGCGACGGATCATGATCGCCGCCCAATGCGTGATGCTGGCCGACGCGGGCGTGCTCGGCGTGCTGATCATCACGCAGCAGGTCCAGCTGTGGCACGTCTTCCTCATCACGTTCATCGACGGCTGCGCCGGCGCCGTGGACTCCCCCGCCCGGCAGGCCTTCGTCAGCGAGCTGGTGCCGCACGAGCTGCTCGGCAACGCGATCGGGCTCAACTCGGCCAGCTTCAACGCGGCCCGCCTGTTGGGACCGGGCATCGCCGGCGTTCTGATCGCGGTGATCGGGACCGGGCCGGTGTTCCTGATCAACATGGCCTCGTTCGCGGTCCTGATCTGGGCGACGGCGACCCTGGACGCCCTCCGGCTGATGCCCGCACCGGTCGTGCCGCGGGAGAAGGGCGGGCTCCGCGACGCCCTGCGCTACGTGCGGCGGCGTCCGGAACTGATGCTGCTGCTCGGGGTGGGCTTCATGATGGGCAACTTCGCGTTCAACTTCGGCATCAGCAATCCGATCATGTCGTCGATGGTGTTCGGCAAGGGGCCGACCGAGTTCGGGGCGCTCGGCTCGCTGATGGGCATCGGGGCGCTGGGGGCGGCCCTGCTGTCGGCGGCCCGGAGCCGTGCGCGGCTGCGGTTCATCCTGGGCGCGATGGCGGGCTACGTGGTGTTCCAGGGGGCGTCCGGGCTGGTCGGCGAGTTCTGGCAGTTCGCGGCGCTGCAGGTGCCGATCGGGCTGTGCGCGATCACGACCGTGGTCACGGCGAACACGCTGCTGCAGACGTCAGTGGCCGGGGCCGTACGCGGGCGCGTCATGGCGCTGTGGATGGTGTTCCTGCTCGGCGCCACCCCGGTCGTGGGTCCGCTGGTCGGCTGGATCGGGACCACCTTCGGGCCGCGCTGGACGGTGCAGGTGGGCACGATCGCCATCTTTGCCACGTTCGTCGTGGTCACGTGGTACCTCATGGCCCACAAGGGCGTCCGGATGCGGTTGCAGTGGAGCGCGACGCGTCCGATCGTCGTCTACTACGTGCCGGGCGACGTCCAGACCGAGCGCGCCTGATCGAGGCAGCCGGACCAGCCCAGGACGGCCCCGCAGAAGGTCGCGACCAGCTTGTCGGCGACCTGCTCCGGGGTCATCTCGAGCGTCTCGAGCATGTCGAAGATCTCGCGGGGGTCGAAGAGGATGTTCCACAGGAACATGCCCTCGTCGCCGGGATCGGGGATGCCGAGTTCGGCCGCCGCTCGCCGGATGGGTTCGGCCATGGCGTCGGCCGCGACCGACAGGTAGCGCGTTCCCGCACGCAGCCGCTTGAGGTATCCCTCGCGCGATCGGGTCGACACCATGGCCCTCCCGTGCTTCTGCACGAGTCTCACCCAATGCTCGCTGACGGCCTGCAGCAGAGCGATCCCCTCGGCGTCCGAGGTGGCACTGAACGCGTAGAGCTTCATGCCCACGTCGAAGCGGAACTGGACCAGCGCCTCCTCAACCGAACCGAAGTGCCGGTACGCCGTCGCGAGCGACAGCCCGGCCCGCTCGGCGACGTCGCTCATCTTGACGCTCTCGCCGTCGCGGGCGACGAGGTCGGCTGCGGCGCGCACCAGCAGTCGTCGGTTGCGTTCGGTGTCGCTGCGGGGGGTCTTGGTCATCGGTGCTCCTGGGCGCCGCAGGGCACGCGCTCCGGACGGCATTCGGGTCGGGAGTCAGGATAGTGCGGCGAAGGCGTCCGCCAACCGGCCGATCCCGGTGACGATCGCCTCCTCGCTCGACGCGAACGACAGCCGAAGGTGGCCCTCGCCGTGGGCGCCGAACTCGGCCCCCGGCCGCACCGCGACGCCGGCCGCGCGCAGGTGGGCGACCATCTCGACCGACGACAGCGGGGCCTCGTATCTCGGGAACAGGTAGAACGCCCCCTCCGGACGCTGCACGCTCAGCCCGGGCACCCGGCGCAGCGCGTCGAACATGACCTGCTGCCGGCTGCGGTACGCCTCGTACATCGAGCAGACGTCGTCGGCGCAGGACTGCAGCGCCACGAGCCCCGCCCGCTGGACGAACGTGTTCGGCGACCCGTTGAACGTCGCGTGGACCCGGCCGGCGGCCGCGATGGCGGCCGCGGGACCCCACAGGTAGCCCAGCCGCCAGCCGGTCATCGCGTAGCTCTTCGAGAAGGTCTGGCAGTAGACGGCCCGGTCGCGCAGCGACTCGACCTGCAGCACCGAGGTGAAGGGCCGGTCGTAGACGAGGTCGGCGTAGGCCTCGTCCGAGAGCACGATGGTGTCCGAGCCCTCGAGCGCCGCCCCGACGGCGGCCAACTCCTCTGCGGTGTGCACGACGCCGGTCGGGTTGGACGGGTTGCAGAAGACGAACATCTTCGCCCCCACCAGCGCGGACGCCAGCGCGTCGAGATCCCAGTGCAGGTCGGCCGCCAAGGGCACGTGGACGGCCTCGCCGCCCGCCAGCGCGACGAGGTCGGCGTAGAGGGAGTAGGTGGGATCGGGCAGCACGACCCTGTCGCCGGGGTCGATCAGGCCGAGGATCGCGGCGGCGAGACCGCCGGAGCCGCCGTTGGTGATCTGGATGTCGTCGGGGCTGGCGTCCCGGCAGAGCAGGGGCGAGATCCGCGCCGCGAGGGCCTCCCTCAACGGCGCCTCGCCCTTGAGCGGGGCGTAGTGGGTCCAGCCGGCGCGCAGGGCCTCTGCGGCGGCGTCCACGATGCGCGGCGGAGTGGCGAAGTCCGGCTCGCCGACCGCGAGCGAGATCAGGTCGCCGGTGGAGGCCGGCTGTTGCACGCGCCGGGATACGGCCTCAATGCGGCGTACGGCCTCGGCTGCACGGACCTGGGGGGACGACATGTCAGTTCCTCTCTTCGGTGGGGACGCCGACGGTGCGGCTGAGCGCGACGTCGACCGACGTGTCGCGCTGGCGGGTGGGGCAGACGACGATCTCCTGGGCGCAGGCGCGCGGCGGCAGGCAGAGGGCCATCAGGATCGCCTCCGCCACGTCTTCTGGCTGGAGCATGTTGGTGCGCTCTTCGAGGGCCGGTGGACGGGGCCGATTGGCCAGGATCGGCGTGTCCGCCTCGCCGGGCAGAACGGTGATCGCGCGCAGGCCGTCGGCCCGGAAGGTGTTGTGGAGCATGGTCATGAAGTTGCGGACGCCGGCCTTGGCCGCTCCGTAGGCGGCCCCGCCGAGGAGGCCGGGGTTCATGGCGGCCAGCGACGAGACGGTCAGGATCGTGCCGGCGCCGCGCTCGAGCATGTCGGGCAGCACCAGCCGGACGAGCCGGAAGACCGCGGTCAGGTTGACGTCGAGCACGTAGCGCAGCTGGTCCTCGGGCAGGAACTGCGGGTTCATCACGTGGCAGTTGGCGCCGGCGTTGTTGACGAGGGCGTCGACCGGCCCGAGTTCGGCGTGCACCCACTCGATCAGGGCCTCCATCGCGGCCGCGTCGGTGATGTCGGCGGCGTGCGGGTAGGCGGTGCCTCCGTCTCGTTCGATGGACGCCGCGACGGCGTCCAGGGAGTCCTTCCGACGCCCGACCAGCACCACGCGCGCCCCGTCGGCGGCCAGCAGGCGGGCCGTCTCCATTCCCATGCCCGATCCCGCTCCGGTGACGATGATCACTTGGTTGGCAAGCCTGTTCATGTCCACTCCTAGAGCCACCAATCGGCGCCGAGTTGTCCGACCACGGCGCCGAATGCGGCCGTGACGCTTCGTTCGAGGGCGGCCAGCTCGGCCGCGTGCTGCGCGGCCCGCTCGACGGCCCGCTGGCGGGTCACCCACCGGAACCGGACCGCGCGCCCCGCGCTCAGCTGGCCCACCAAGGCCAGATCGACCCGGGCCACGACCCCGACGATCGGGTAGCCGGCGGTCAGGGTCCGGTAGCGGCCCAGCACGATCAGTTCGTCGTCGGCGTGCGGGATCTCCACGGCGCCGATCGGGACGCCGTGGCTCACGATCTCGGCGCGCTCCGGGTGCCGGACCGGCCCGGCGAGGCGGACGCCGACGTGGTCGGACTGCGGCTTGACCGTGTAGGTCGACTCGGCGAGGACCGTCCTGGCGTCCGGGACGCAGTCGTGTTCGGCGGCCGGCACGACGTCGAGAGTCCACGGCCCCTCGGGCAGCTCGAGACGGGGCACCTGGAAGTGGAAGGGATGGGCGTCCATGGCCCTGAGGCCCGGCAGCGCGCTGGGCCGCCGCAGAGTCAGGACGTCGCCGCGCCGCACGAGCTGCGCGAACCCCATGCGGGGGTCGGGCGCGGCGCTGCCCATGAAGCGGGGCGCCGACAGCTCGCCCCCGACGGCCACGTAGGTGCGCAGCCCCTGGCGGGCCCCGGTGACCGCGATCTCGTGACCGGGCGGGACGACAAGGGTCGTCCACGGCTCGGCCGGCGAGCCGTTGATCGTGACGGCGGCCGGGGCCCCGGTGACGGCCACCAGCAGCGGCCTACGAGCGACGAGACCGAAGTCTCCGATGGCCTCGATCAGGACGCCGTCGCGCGCGTTCCCCGCCAGGATGTTCGCCACGACCGCCGAGTGCTGGTCGGCGGCCCCGCCGGTGGGGACGCCGCTGATCTCGGCGTTGCGGCGTCCGAGGTCGGTGAAGGTGGCCCGGAAGCCGACGCGGGTGACGGTGAGCGGGATCGCGTTCACGGGGTCACCCGCCTGGCCGGGTCGCCGAGCAGGCCGCCGGCGAGGGCGTCCGCCTCGGAGGCATCGATGGCTCGCAGCCGGAACCGGTCGCCCGGGCCGAACGCCACGGGGGGATCCCGGTGGATGTCGACGATGGTGAGCGGGGTCCGGCCGACGACCCGCCAGCCGGTGGGGCCGGGGAACGGCTGGATGATGGCGTTGGCGCCGGCGAGCATGATCGAGCCGGGCGGCACGTCGGTGCGGGGCCGCGCCTGGCGGGCCACCGGGGCCGGGAGGACCACTCCCGACATCATCGGGGCCATCGCCGCCGCGAGCAGGACGATCGTGATCTCGTGCGCCGTGAGGGCTCTGACCAGGTCGTCGACGGACGCGCCGAGCTCGTGGGCGACCGATTCCAGGTCGGGGCCGGTCTCGGTGTCGAACACGACCGGCAGGTCGATGAGGCGGCCCATCGCGGTGGCGGCGTCCGAGGCGACCTCCTCGACGAGCTCGAGGATGGGCAGCAGGTGTTCGGGCCCGGTGACGAGGGGGTCGAACTCGATGAGCATGGACTCCAGGCCCGACACGACGTCGGTCACGCCGTGCGGGCGATGCGCCAGGAAGGCGTCCCTCAGTTGGACGATGCGGCGCCGCCGGCGCTCCGGGTCGGCGGAGTCGACGGTCACCATGACCGCGGAGTCCCCGTAGTCGGCCAGCACCGGCGGCGTCGCTGTCGTCATGGCCGTCAGACCCGAGCCGTCTTGGCGGCGAGCACCTGACGCAGCCCGGTGGCCTCGACGCCGGCCTCCGCCAGCGCCCGGCGGACCGCCTGGCCGTTCTCGCGGGCCTGCGGGTGGTCGCCGTGCAGCAGCAGGACGTCGCAGTCGTGGCCCAGCGGCACGGTGTTGCCGTCGACGGTCACGACCGTGCCCTCGCGGACGACCTGCGCGGCGCGGCGTCCCACGGCCTCCGGGTCATAGATCAGCCCGCCCGGATGGTGGCGGTTCACCGGCCAGCCGTCGTCGCCGTAGCCGCGATCGGCCAGGAAGACGTAGGCCACCTTCAGGCCCCGCTTCTCCGACTCGCTCGCGAGGACGCCGCGCTGGCAGACCACGATGTAGTCGGGGTTGTAGGCCTTCACGGCGTCCGTGATGGCGACGGCGTGCTTGAGGTCGGTCTGGGCGATCGAGCCCATCCGGCCGTGGGGTGCCACGTGGCTGATCTGCGCACCGTGGACCCGCGCGAAGGCGTCCAGGGCCCCCAGCTGATACAGGATGTCGGTGCGGATCTCGTCCTCACTGGCCTCGATGAGCCGGCGTCCGAAGCCGACGAGGTCGGGGTAGCCCGGGTGGGCGCCCAGCTCGACGCCGTGCTGCACGCACTTGGCGACCGTGCGGTCGAGGACCCGCGGGTCTCCCGCGTGGAAGCCGCAGGCGATGTTCGAGGTGGTGATCAGGTCGAACAGGTCGTCGTCGGCACCGATGGTGTAGTTGCCGAAGCTCTCGCCGACGTCGGCCACGAGGGCAACCTTGTTGATCGTCATGTGGAGTCCTTCCGGGTGATGTGGTCGTAGTGTGCGGCCGGACTCAGTCGAGAGCGAGCGGCTTACCGCGGGTCTCGGCGAGGAAGAAGATCGTGACCAGCGTGATGAGCGCGGTGATGATCGACGCGTAGGCCGGGACCATCGAGTCCTTCGTCGCCTTGATGATCTCGGTCATGATCAGCGGGGCCGAGCCGCCGAAGATGATCGTCGACAGCGAGAAGCCGATGCTGTACGCCGAGTAGCGCACCGAGGTCGGGAACATCTCGAGCAGGACGGTGTGCACGACGGCGGCGTGACCCGAGAACGAGATCGCCATGACGATCGCGCCGATGATCGCCAGGCCCATCTGGCCGGTCGTGATCAGGCTGAACATCGGGTAGGACGCCAGCGCCATCGCGACGGCGGAGATGAGCAGGACGGGCTTGCGGCCGATGCGGTCGGACAGCCGGGCCATCAGCGGGATGCAGATCACCACGGCGATCAGGCCGCAGACGTTGACCAGCAGGGCCTGCTGCATCGAGAAGTTGCGGCCCTCGCCCAGCGACGTCTTGAGGTAGGTGGGCATGTAAGCGAAGAGCAGGTAGTAGCCGGGGCCGTTGACGGCGGGCAGGAAGATCGTGAGCAGGATCGCGAGGAGGTGTCGCTTCGAGGTGAACGCGGCGGCCAGGGGGTTGCGCTTGACGGCCTTCTCTTCCTTGAGTGCCTCGAAGTGCGGGGTCTCGTCCATGCGGCGGCGGATGTAGAAGCCGATGTAGCCGAGCGGAGCGGCGAACAGGAACGGGATGCGCCAGGCCCAGGCCGTCATCGTGGCGTCTCCGAGGAACGTGATGAGCGTCGCCGAGAAGGCCGAGCCGAACATGAGGGCGAGGAACGAGCCGACGGCGATCCATGCCATGGACGCGTTGCGGTGCTTGTCGCGGGCATATTCGCCGACGAACGACATCGCACCGGCCACCTCGCCGCCGGCCGAGAAGCCCTGCAGGACCCGCAGCGCCAGCAGCAGCACCGGACCCGCGACCGGAAGCACCGTGTAGTTCGGGATGAGGCCGATGCAGGTCGTGGACGCCGCGATGAGGACGAGCAGCGCGGCCAGCAGCGTGCGGCGTCCGATTTTGTCGCCCAGGTAGCCGCAGATGACGCTGCCAAACGGACGCGCGATGAAGCTGACCAGGAAGCCGACGTTGGTCAGGAAGAGCGCGCCCGCCTGGGCGCCGCCCATGATGTTGATGGCCAGGTACGTGGTGAGCAGGCCGTAGATGCCGTAGTCGTACCACTCCACGAATGAGCCGATGGCCCCCGCGATGGTGGCCCGCCGGACGTCGTTGTCGGTGACCTGAGCCGCGCGGCGTTCGGCCGCGGCGGCCAGGGTTTCGGAAGCTGTCATGGTGTCCTCGTCAAGGTGTCGGTGCCAGTGTGCCTGACTTTCTGTAGTGAGATTTTGTTCTCAGTTTGGCGTCGGCGTCAAGCCCCTCCTTCGCGATCTTCGTCGGCGTCGGGTGCCGTGCTGAGCGTCGATTCGGCTGACTCGCTTGCCAAAGGGGACTCCTGGCCTCAGACTGGAAATGAAAATATTCTCTCAGTTGGAGGAATCGATGGCTACCAACGTCCGGCGCGTCACGTGGAAGCGTCCTGATCCCGCCCTGGTCCGGCAGTTCGCCGAGTTCCCGGTGGCGAACATCGGCGACGCGATGGAGCGGCTCGACATCATGGACGGCGGCATCACCCCGATCTGGGACGGCGCCCGCTGCGTCGGCACCGCCCTGCCGATCTACGTGACGGCCGGCGACAACCTCGCGGTGATCGAAGCCCTGGAACTGATCCGCGAGGGCGACGTCGTGTGCGTCAACGCGGGCGGGTTCACCGGGCGCGCGATCATGGGCGACAACCTGGCGCAGCGCTTCGAGCTCTTCGGCGCGACCGGGGCGATCGTGGACGGCTGCGTGCGGGACCAGGCGATCATCCGCGACCTGGGCTTCCCGGTCTTCGCCCGCGGCCTCAGCCCCGCGGGGCCCTGGAAGAACGGCCCGGGGCGGATCGGCGAACCGATCGCGCTGGGCGGTGTCGTCATCAACGCCGGTGACATCATCGCGGCGGACGCCGACGGCGTCGCCGTGATCCGTCCGGACGCCGCCCCGGCGATCCTCGAGGCCTGCCGCCTCGTCGCCGCCACCGAGGCCGAGAAGGACGCCGAGGTCGTCACGCTGCGGGCAGCCAGGGCCGCGCGCGTTGCTTCCTGACACCTTCTCGGCTCGTCGACGATCTGGACCGCCGACGGCGGCCCCCCCGCGTGCCTCTTCCGTTCGACCGGGGACGCCGAAGTGTTCGGATCCAGGAACCCGAAGCCGTCGCCAGACCCAGCCAGGCTGGGCAGCCACTACCGTCCGCGAGGTGTCCGCCTCGACCCCGACCAGAGCGCGACGCGTCCGATCGTCGTCTACTACGTGCCTGACGACGTCCAGCCCTAGCTCGCCTGAGCGCTCGTACGGGTGATCGATATTCTGAGGTGATTCTCAGTTTAGGTGTTCTGATGGGGCGCTCGTTTTGTCAGACCCGGTGTCTAGCGTCGTGTTCATGGAAGCCGCAGCAGGGTCGACGGGCAGGGCGCTCGTGGCGATCTCGGACGCCC
>DAIRTI010000091.1:0-13546 GCA_036803965.1 Propioniciclava sp. | reverse complement strand
CCGACTCGGACACCCAGGAGGCACCAGCGCTTCAGGTACCACGACAGCGGCTGAGTGGGATTCCGAACCGAGCGAAGGGGCCCCTGGCCCCGCAGCGGACCTGACCACCACCAGCGGACCTGACTACCAGCCGACCCGACGACCAGCGGACCCGACCACCAACTGGAGCGCCGCGGACGGTCAGCGCGCCAACTCGGTGAGGGGCGCGATCCGTCAGGGGGTGGACGGGGTCGCGGTCCGGAGGGCGACGGTGTGGAAGTAGCCGGCCGCGATGGCGGTGTAGCCGGAGTCGTGGGGGGTGGACGAGACGACCCCGTTGGTGTCCCGGCCCCAGGAGACGACGGTGCCGTCCGCCTTGAGGGCGACGCTGTGCACATACCCCGCGGCCACCGCGACGTAGCCGCCGTCGATGGGCGTCCCGGTCACCTGGCCGTACGTGTCGTCGCCCCAGGCGGCCAGGGTGCCGTCCGCGGCGATCGCGACGGCGTGCCCGTAGCCCACGGCGACGGCGGTGAACCCGCCCCAGCGCGGCGTCCGAGAAACGACGCCGTTGGTGTCGTCGCCCCACGAGTACAAGTGGCCGCCGTAGCCGATCGCGGTGGCGTGCAGGCCCGATACGGCGATGGCGGTGTAGCCGTCGCCCTGGGGCAACCCGGCCAAGAGCGGGGTGGACCCGGTCCCCCAGGCGTGCAGGCGTCCATCGGAGTCGAGCGCGACGCTGTTCAGGGCTCCGGCGGCGACGGCGACGAACCCGGACCCGCGCGGGGTCGCGGACACCAGCCCGCCCGCATTGCTGCCCCACGACACGAGGGTCCCGTCGGACCGCACCGCGACGCTGTGCCCGTAGCCCGCCGCGACCCTGACGTAGCCGCCGTCGGTCGGCGTCCCCAGGACGACCCCCGAGCCGCCCAGGCCTGGGACGAAGATGTCCTCACCCCACGACACCAGATGCCCGTCGGCCCGCACGCCCACGCTGTGGAAGCTGCTGGCGGCGACCGCGACGAACTGGTCCGCCGTCTGCCCGGACGCCAGCCCGAACCCATCGAAACCCCACGAGACGAGGCGTCCGGGCGCCGAACCGGCCGTGCCGAGCGATCCCATCGACAGGGCCCCGACAAGCACCAGCACCACGACCAACGCCCTGGCCCCACCGGCCCCTGCCAGGCCCGCCAAGCGAGGACGCCCCGGTCGCGCAGTGCCGGCCATCGCAGCCTCCCACCCAAGCAGCGGGCGTCCCCCAAGCACCGCTCCCTCGACGCCCGATGTTGAAAGCTACCAAACGGCTCACGAGCACGACAGGGGGCCACACCCCCATGTCACGGCGCGGCAGTCACGGCTAGCATCCGCGAATGGCTTCCCTCGTCGTGGGCCTCGCCGCGGTCTTCGCCCTCAACGTCTACGCGGTCCTGCTCATCGTGCTCAGGGCCCGCGTGTACCGCGTGCGGCTCTACCGTCCGATGCTGACCAACGTCGGCCTGTCGCTGCTGCCGACCGTGCTGGCGTTCGTGCTCGTGGTGGGGGCGCTCATCCTGGGCGGCGTCCTCGACCGGCTCAACCAGCCGACCCTCGGCCCGGCCGCGCTGTGGACCTTCCTGATCCTCAGCACCGGCGTCTGGCTGCTGTTCTTCCCCAACTCGATCTACCTCATCACCGAACTCAACCTCAGCCACCGCCGCAAGGGCGAGGACGTCCCCCTCTGGTACGACATCATCCAGACCCTTACACTGGCCCTCTCGGGAGTCGCGAACGCCCTGGTCAGCCTCGGTTTGATCCAGCTGTTCGCGATCGTGATCATCGCCGACCCGAACTCCGATCAGCGCCTCCCGCCGGCGGGTTCCTGGGTGTTCGCGGGCATCGTCCTGCTGCTGGGCAGCCTCGGCATCTACCTGGGCCGCTACCTGCGCTTCAACAGCTGGGACGTCCGCCACCCCACCTCGATGTGGCGCAAGAGCCGCACGTACTTCGGCACGTCCGGCAAACTCGCCGACGTCCTCGGGTTCGTCCTCACGCACACCTTGCTGCTGGCTCTGCTGTACGCGCCCCTCGTTCTCGGCGCTTACCAGCTGCTGCTCGCCCGCTGACCGCCCCCGATCTGGGACGCCGCTGGCGCGAGCCCGCGTCCCGGAGCAGGCACCGACGGCCGACAGATCAGCTCACTCGCCTGAAGCGTGCTCGATCCGCAGGTCCATGCCGGCGACCGTGTGGCTGAGCCCGCGATGGTCGCGCGAGCGCCAGGCCATCGCGAGCGTGACAACGGCGAACACCAATCCGAGGAGCGGCACCTCCACCGGACCCCCCTGCAGGATCAGCCACCCGCCCACGCCGAAAACGAACTTCAGCGCGCGCGACACCCAGACACCGCGGGCGACCGCAACCGGCTCGAGCTGGACGATCTCCTCCCCCAGGGTCCGCCCCCGCGCGAGGACCCACCACGCCTCCAGCAGGAACGGCGGCCAGAACACCAGCGCCTGGTCGACCGCCGGCGGAAGGTTCTCGAACGGGACGCCGACCAGGTACAGCGCGATCGCGCGGTAGGTGATGACGATCGCGAATCCGACGAACGTCGTGGCCAGCAGGTCGGCGACCATGCCGACGAGACGGCGTCCGAACGTGACCTCTGTCGCTCTCGGCGCCGGACGCCGCTTCAGCAGCATCGCCGCCACGGGCACAGCCACCAGCGAGCCGAGAAGGGCCCCCGCCGTGTTGAGGATGAGATCGTCCACGTCGAAGACCCGGAACGCGCACGGGTAGAGCCCCCACAGCCCGGTGAGCTGGGTGAGCTCGATGGCGAGCGTGGTCGCGAACCCGACGAGCGTCGCCACCACCACGCCCCGCCGCCACACGACGCGCAGGAAGAACCCCAGCGGCATGAACAGCACCACGTTGAAGCCGGCCTGCAGCAGGGCCCGGTTGCGCAGCAGCGACCCGCCGCGCGCGCGAATGTCGTCGATCACCGCGAACGGCCGCAGGTTCACCCCGGCGCAGGTGTACTGCCCGGACGGCAGGGGCACCAGCGTGTACGTCCACAGCGCGACCGCGTACACCGCGATCATCAGCAGCAGCACCAGGTCGACGGGCCGGAGGCGTCCGGCTCGCCGATAGCGAACCGCCACCACCGGCACGAACGCGACCACCGCCAGCACCGCCCCGAGACCGATCGCGAGCAGCGTGCTCGGTCCGAACTGGCTCAGCAACGGGCGCTCCTTCCCCCGGGGGTGAGCGCCAATGTAGGCGATGATCAGGCCGGACGCCGACTGCGCGGCCCTCAGCCGGCCAGGAGCAGCCCCGCCCGCTCGGCCAGGACGGCGACCATCACCCGGTTCGTCACCCCGAGTTTGGCCTGGATCGCCGCGATGTGCGTCTTGACCGTCGCCTCGGCGAGGTAGAGCTGGCCGCCGATGGCCGCGTTGGTGAGGCCGTGGCCCACGGCCGCCGCGACCTCCCGCTCCCGGTCCGTGAGCGCCGCGAACGCCGCCTCCGCCGCCCGCCGCTGCTCGAGGGCCGGATCGCGGCGCAACTGGTCGAGCAGCTGCCGGGTGCTGCGCGGGGACAGCACGGCGTCCCCCGCCATCACCGATCGGATCGCGCCGATGATCTCCACCGGCGACGACGTCTTGAGCAGGAACCCCGCGGCCCCGGCGCCGAGCGCGGCCATGACGGCATCGTCGACGTCCCAGGTCGTGAGCGCAATGACCTGCGGTGGGTTCGCCAGCTCGCGGACGCCGCGCGTCGCCGACACCCCGTCGACCCCGGGCATTCGCAGGTCCATCAGCACGACGTCGATCGGCTGCGTCCGCGCTAGCCCGACGGCCTCGGCGCCTTCGCCCGCCTCGGCGACGACGGCGAGATCGTCAGCGCTCTCGAGCAGGAACCGCAGCCCGGTGCGGACCAGCGGGTCGTCGTCGACCAGCATCACCCGGATCGTCACGCCCGCATCCTAAGGCTGACAGTCGGGCCAGGGTCGAAGAGGGACGCCGATGGTCAGGCGGTCGGCCCCGCGTGGCGCCAGGGCAGCTCGACGCGCACCCTGAAGGTCTCGCCGTCCAGCCCGTAGGCCACGGTGCCGCCGAGCAGGTCGACGCGCTCCTTGATTCCGGCGAGCCCGCGCGACGACCCGGCGGCGCCGGAGGATCCCCACCCGCCCGCGTAGCGGTTGCGGCACTCGATGACGATCCCGGTGGCCGGGCTGCCCTCGACGGTCAGGAAGACCTGCTCCTGCGGCGCGTGCTTGCGGGCGTTCGTCAGCAGCTCCTGCACGATGCGGTAAACCGCCCGCGACAAGGCCGGATCTGCACTGTCGGGGTCGGAGATGAAGATCGACGAGCTGAGCGACTGGCCCGCCCCGAAGGACTCCTGAATCACCTCGGCCAGCTTCGACAGCGGGGCGGGGGCGGGTTCGTCCCGCATCGGCTCGCGCAGCAGGTCGAGGAGCGAACGGAGGTCGTCCATCGCGTCGCTGGCGCTCTGGCGCACCAGATGCGCCGACTCCGCTAGCCGCGGGTCGCCGCCGGTCGCGTGCGCCTCGAGCGCGCCGGCGTGCAGGTTGAGCAACGAGAGCCGGTGACCCATCGCGTCGTGCACCTCTCGGGCGATCCGCTCCCGCTCCTGGCGGCGGGCGACCTCGTCCTCCAGGCGCTCGGACGTCTCCCGCTGAACCTGCACGGCGTCCGTGGCGGACGTCGCCTCCCGCCGCCACCGCACCAGCAGTCCGGACCCGATCGAGAGCACCAGTCCCAGCACTATGACGACGATCACCTCGAAGGGCGACAGGTCCACGGGCAGAGACCTGTCCAGGTTCTGCGGACCCAGCGTCGACTTGAGGAAGGACGCGCCGCGAGGTTGCGCCAGGGCGTCCGCAACGACGACCCAACTGGAGGTGGCGACGAGGAGCGCCGTCGTCCACCAGACGGCGGGGCCGCGTCGGCGTCCGATGAGCGTGGCGAGGGAGAGGAGCGGCAGAGCGTTGCCCAGCGGCAGGATCACGGATGCGATCGCGGGCGCCAGGACGACGGCGAAGGGGTTCCGTTGCCTCCAGATCAGAGTGATGGGCAGGACGACGGCGACGAGCATTCCGATGGCGGAGACGAGCACGGCTGACCCGGAGGAAGACTGCTGCATGTTCCAGGCGGCGGGGGAGAACGCAACGCTGACCAGGCTCATGAAGCCTGTGGCGAGGATGTAGAGAACCGTCCGCCACCACGGGGGACGCGCGCCGGTGCCGACGGTCTCGGAGCCCAGCCATCCGGTCGCGAGGATCTGCGACGCCGTCCGCCACTGCGCGGGACCGGCGTGGCGACCCACCTGCTCGGACTTCATCACAACGGCATCGTACGAGCGCGGCGGGCCCGCGCGCGCTCGGCCGAACGGGTGGAACGACAAGCCGAAACATCACCCGATCGGCGGGCCCACGCGACCCGATCGGCCGATGCCGGCAGGGCCCCGTGGGCGGTGCACTGGATGTGACGCAAACACCGCCTCGTTCAAAGGAGCACCTCATGAGCACCCCACAGCCCTTCCCCGGACAGCAGGGTCCCGGACAGCAGGGTCCGCAGTTCAGCCAGCAGTTCCCGGACGCCCAGCCGGCGGCCAAGCCGAAGAAGCCGTTGTTCAAGCGCTGGTGGTTCTGGGCGCTCGCGGTCGTCCTGGTGATCGGCATCGGCAGCGCGATGAGCCAGGGCGGTTCGAACCGCACGGCCCAGGCCGGCCAGCAGACCGCGGGCGCCGCGGCGTCCGAGTCGAGGAGCACCCAGGCCGCGCCGAAGGAGAAGCTGACCCTCGATGACGGCTGGACGCTCGACAAGTCCAGCAAGGTCGCGGTCTACGTGAACGGCTACGTCACCAACAACACCGACAAGGCGGTCACCAACTACGTCCAGATCACCTTCGACGCGCTGGACGCCAAGGGCGCGAACCTGGGCACTTGCTTCGCGAACACCAACACCATCGACGCGGGCGGGAAGTGGAAGTTCAAGGCCATCTGCGCCATCTCCGCGGACGAGGTCGCCCAGGTGCGCTTCAAGGAGATCACCGGCTTCTGACCGCCGAGCCCAGTTTCGGGATTCACCAGGAGGGATGCCCTCCGGACCCGCCGGCCACACCGGTCGGGTCCGGAGGGCTTCTTGTCAGCGGGTGAAGGTGCCCAGGCCGTGGGCGTCCATCAACTCGAGCGTGAGGCGTCCGGAACTGAACGTGGCCTTGCCGACGGTGCCGGGCGTGGCGTTCTCGTTGTAGGGCTTGTAGGTGAAGACGTCGCCGTCCCAGTGGGTGAGGAGCCAGCCGGTGGCGTCCGGACCGACCTTGAGGCGCAGCTGGTCGCCCTCGACGCTGACCCGGGCGGTGCCGAAGTAGGTGTTGGCGTAGTCGCCGACGTAGGTACTGAGCGGCTGGGCCGGGGCGGGGCTGGCTGGCGGGGTCTTGCCGGCCAGTTCGCCGAGCGGGTCCATGAGCGGGGCGAGCATGGCGTGGGCGAGGGTCCACCAGTCCTGGCGCGGCTCGCCGAACTGGGCCAGGTCGATGAACTGGGCGGCGACCGCCTCGGCCGCGCCGACCGGCGAGCCGTTGGTGAGCACGACGATGCCGAGGCCCTGGCCGGGCAGCATCGTGTACGACGTGCCGGTGCCCAGCGCGAATGCGCCGGAGTGGCTGAGCATGGGCAGCCCGCCGGGCGTCACGCCGACGTTGAACCCGTAGCCGGACAGCCCCGAGCGCGCCGCCGCGCTGCTCGAGGGCTTGCTGACGAACTGCGCCGTGATCGCGGGCGTGAGAGCGTCCGCGGGGATCACCTCGCGCCCGTCGACGGTTCCGTTGCCCAGGACCAGCTTCATCCAGGACGCCATGTCGGACGCCGACGAGCTCACGCCGCCCGCGGGCGACTGGGCGTCCGGGTGGCGCTGCAGGGTGGTGACCTTCCACTGGCCGTCGATCGGGACGTGCGAGGTCGCCCGGTTGCCGCGGGCCATGAAGTCGGCGAAGCGCGAGCTCGTCGACGTCATGCCGAGCGGGGCGTAGAGGTCGCGTTCGGACAGCGTCGCCCAGTCCGTGCCCGCCGCCCTGGCGACCGACTCGGCGGCCGCGGTCAGCCCGAAGTTCGTGTAGTTCTCCTCGGCACGGAAGTCGCCGAGCGGGGTGTAGCGCAGGCGCTCGAAGATCTCCGCCTGGTCGTAGCCCAGGTCCTCGAGCTCGTCGCCGGCGTGCGAGTAGAGCCCCGAGCGGTGGGTGTACATGTCGGCGATCGTGACGTGCTGGGTGACCCACGGGTCGGCGAGCAGGAAGTCGGGCAGGTTCTTCACGAGCGGGGTGTCCCAGGCCACGGTGCCGCTCGCGACCTCGCGCGCGATGACCGTCGCACCCACGGACTTCGACACCGACGCCAGCTGGAACACCGTGTCGGCGTCGACCGGGACGCCGGTGGTCACGTCGCGAACGCCGTAGCCCTCGGCGAGCAGGACCTTCCCCTGGTACACCACGGCCACCGACATGCCCGGGACGCCGCTGGCCTTGAGCACCTTGTCGACGTAGCCCGGCAGGGCCGCCACCGCAGCCGCCACCCGCTCGGCGGTGACGGACGCGACGGCGTCCGAGCCCGGATTCCCGTTGCCGCCGGCCGACGGCGTCCAGGGGGCTGTGTCGCTCGCGTCGGCGCGCGTGCACGCGGAGAGCAGCATGCCGGAGGCCGCCGCCAACGCGGCCAGGGCGAGGACGCGGCGCGGGGGCGTCCGATCGCGATTTCGACGGGGTCGCATGCTGCTCTGGTACCCGCGAAAGGCAAGGGCGGACAATGGCCCCATGGTGCCCGTACAGATCCTGGACGCCGAGTCGCTGCGTCGCCCGTGCACCCTCGCCGGGCTGGAGTTCGCCACGACCGCCGAGTTGGGCGGCTTGCCCGGGGACGCCGGCGTCCCGGGACAGGGCCGTGCCCGCGAGGCGGTCGAGTTCGGGGTGGACCTGCGGGCGTCCGGCTACAACGTGTTCGTCCTGGGTCCACCCGGCGTGGGGAAGCGGACGCTGGTGAGCGACCTCGTGACCGGACGGGCGTCCGAGGCGGCCTCGCCCGACGACTGGGTCTACGTCCAGAACTTCGCGCAGCCCCACCGCCCGCACGCCCTGCGCCTGCCGCACGGCTTGGCGTCCGGCTTCCGCGACGAGGTGCGCCAGTTCATGGAGGAGGCGCGGGCGTCCATTCCGGCGTTGTTCGAGAGCGACGAGTACCGCAACCGCGCCGAGCAGATCGACGAGGAGGTTTCCGAGCGGCAGCACGATGCGTTCCAGACCCTCGGCAAGGACGCCGCGCTGCAGGGCCTGACGCTGGTGCAGACCCCGGTGGGCTTCTCGCTGGCGCCGGTGCACGACGACGAGGTGATGACGCCCGAGCAGTTCGGGCAGCTGCCCGAGGCCGACAGGGTGCGCCTCGAGGCGTCCATGAAGGGGCTGCAGGAGCGCCTGCAGAAGGTGATCCGTCAGGTGCAGCAGCTGCAGAAGGAGAAACGCGGGCGCATCAAGGACCTCGGCCGCGACATGTGCCGCGACACGGTGTCGGCCCTGGTCGACGACCTGCGCCGCGACAGCGCCGCGCTGCCCGACGTGCTCGCCTGGCTCGACCAGCTGCAGGCCGACGTGCTGGAGAACCTCGACCAGTTCCGGCGTCCGGCCGACGGCGAACCCAATCCGTTCGCGCGGGGCGGCGAGGAGGAGTTCTTCGACCGCTACCGCGTCAATGTCGTTATCGGGGACGCCGGTGACGGGCCCGGCGCGCCGGTGGTCTCGGAGGACAACCCGACGTACGCGAACCTCCTGGGCCGGGTCGAGTACGTCGCCCGGTTCGGCACGCTCGTCACCGACTTCAATCAGATCAAGCCCGGCGCGCTGCACCGCGCCAACGGCGGCTACCTGCTGCTGGACGCCCAGCGGCTGCTGGCCCAGCCCTACGCCTGGGACGGCCTCAAGCGCGCGCTGCGGACGGGCGAGATCCGCACTGAGTCGCTGGGGCAGACGTACGGCATTCTGAGCACCGCGGCGCTGGAGCCGGAGCCGATTCCTCTGGATGTCAAGGTGTTTCTGTTCGGCGACCGGGTGCTCTACTACCTGCTCGGGGCGTACGACGCCGAGTTCCGCGAGCTGTTCCGGGTGCCGGCCGACTTCGAGGACGAGGTCGATCGGACGCCGGAATCCGAGGCGCTGTACGCGCAGCTGATCGCCTCGATCGCCCGGCGCGAGGGGTGGCTGCCGCTCGAACGGGACGCCGTCGCCCGGACCATCGAGGAGGCCGTTCGCTGGGCCGACGACGCCGAACGCATCTCCGGACGCCTCGAGGACCTGATCGACCTGCTGCGGGAGTCGGATCACCGGGCGCGGTCGGAGGGTTTCGGCGTGGTGGGGGCGGCCCATGTGCAGGGCGCCGTGGACGCCCGTCGGCGCCGCTCGGGACGCGTCCGCGAACGGGTGCACGAGGCGATTCGCCGCGGCGACCTGCACGTGGACGTCTCCGGGGGCGTGGTCGGTCAGGTGAACGCGTTGTCGGTGAGCCTGTCGGCCGACCAGGCGTTCGCGTTTCCCACCCGGGTGACCGCGAACACCCGCATGGGAGACGGCGACGTCGTCGACATCCAGCGCGAGGTGGCGCTGTCGGGACCCATCCACAGCAAGGGGGTGCTGATCCTGGCATCGCTGCTGGCCACGCGCTACTCGGCCGATCGGCCGCCGTCGCTGTCGGCGACGCTGGTGTTCGAGCAGACCTACGGGTCGGTCGACGGCGACAGCGCCTCGGTCGCCGAGCTGTGCGCCCTGTTGTCGTCGCTGGGTGGCTTCCCGATCTCGCAGGGGCTGGCCGTGACGGGGGCGGTCGACCAGCACGGACGCGTCCTGCCGATCGGGGCGGTCAACGACAAGATCGAGGGCTTCTTCGACGTGTGTTCCGCACGGGGGCTGACCGGGTCTCAGGGGGTGGTGATCCCCGCCGCCAACCTGCCGCACCTCATGCTGCGCACCGACGTCGTGGACGCCGTCGCCGCCGGGTTGTTCCGGGTCTACGCCGCCGCGACGCTGGACGAGGCCCTGGGCGTCCTGTCCGGGCTGGAGCCGGGAGAGCCGGACGCCGACGGTCGCTACCCCGAGGGAACGGCGAACGCCCTGGTCGCGGGGCGGTTGGAGGGGCTGTCCGAGCGGCGCACCGAGTACCTGCGCCGCCTGGACGAGGGTCGAGCCGGTGGGTCCGCGTCCGGGACGCCGTCGCCCGAGCCGGTTCCCGAGCCGACCCCCGGGACGCCCCCCGAGCCGCCGAGGACCCCGCCGGCTGGACCGGGTGAGCCGCCCGCGCCGCCGCCGTCTGGTCCTGGTGGGCCGCCGTCCCCGACTGTCCCCGGCCCGCCGCCCGAGCCGGCTACCCCGCCCACCCCGCCGCCGGAGGGTTCGTCATGATGAGGCAGGCGATGCGAGGGTGCCCGCCGAGCGAGGTGACGTGATGAGCCGGACGACCCTGCGCGTGGTCCTCGCGCCGGTCGGCGCGGTGGACGCCCGCCGCCTGCTCGTCGAGGCGGCTCGGCTCGCCCGGGCCCTGGACGCCGACCTGGACGCCGTCTTCGTCGAGGAGGCCGCCCTGCTGCGGGTCGTCGCGCTGCCGATCAGCGTCGAGGTCGGACTCGTCTCGGGGGCCGCCCGGCCGATGGACGTCGCCGCGACCCGCCGCCTCCTCGCTCGCAGCGCGGAGCGGTCGCGCACCCTGGTCGCCCAGGCCGCCGCCGATCTGGGGCTGGGCTGGTCTTTCGCCGTGACGCAGGGAGACCTCCTCCGCGAGGCCCTGGACGCGGCCGCGGCGGTCCCGGTGCTACTGGGTCCGCTGAGGACGCCGGTCCAGCACGTCGTCGGGGGGCGTCCCGCCGGACGCGGCGCCCCGACCGTCGCGGTGCTGTCCGAGTCGCCGTCCGAGCCGGGGGAGTCCGCGCGCGTGCGGTCCTCCGCCCAACCCGCGCCAACGGCGTCCGAGCGACGTGCACCGGAGGAGCGGGCCTGGGCGGCGGCCGTCCGGTTCGCGGGAGACCGCCCGGACGCCCTCGCCCGCGTCAGCCTGGAAGGACTCGCCGCCCGCCCGGCCCCGCGGGTCCTGGTGGTGTCGCTGGCGTCCGTGGCGTCGCCGGGCGTGCTGGAACGTGTCCTGGCCACGGCGCGCTGCCCGGTCGTCCTGGTGGCATGAACCCATCGGCGGACGTCACGTTCGCCCGCATGAGCAGCATTGATCCCGGCGGGAACACTCTCGGCAGAATGGCGGCATGACCGTCATCAAGATCAACGCCATCACCGTCCCGGCCGAGACCGGGGACGAACTGGCCCGCCGGTTCGCGGCCCGCCTCGGCGCCATGGACGGCGAGCCCGGCTTCGGAGGGTTCGAGTTGCTGCAGCCGACCGACGGACGCGACCAGTGGCTCGTCGTCACCCGCTGGGCGGACGAGGAGTCCTACGAGGCATGGCTCGCGTCCGCCGACTTCCGCGCCGGCCATGGCCACGGCCCGGGCGAGGCGCCGAGCCCGGACCGTCCGCGGCCGGTCGGGACCGCGAGCGAGGTCTGGAGCTTCAAGGTGGCGGTGGCGAACCCCGTCCCGCGAGAGGCGACCGGGGTGGTTGCTGAATAGCGCGCATTCGACGGGCTCGACAGGCCGAATTCGACCCAGAGCGGGCCTCGAGTGTGCGCTGCTCAGCGTTTTGCGGCGATCGGCCATCGCGTTCGCGGCCCGGTTCGGTCCGGGCTGGAAGACGGTCGCTCTGGCGACCGACACGCCGCCCCGATCCTGCCGCGTGTCAGTGGGGGCCGGGGTACCGGTGCTGAGGCGGTTCAACCCCCGTGAACCATTGTCCGCGCCCCCTTCGAGGTAGTTCGCCCCTTTCGATCGAGTTTGCCCCCCGAATCCGGGGGGCGAAGTGCCCGCAAGGGGGCGAACGTCCCGGAGAGGGGCGAACTGCCGAGAGAGGGCGGATCGGGGACTGCGTCGCACCTCCCGGTCGGCGTCACCGGGGTAGATCCCCCTCCGGCCACAGGACGAAGTGGCCCGGCTCCGCCTCGCGCAGGACCAGCTCGCCGGGCGGCGTCCGGCTCGGTTCGTACGGGACGCGGTGACGCGCGCGCTGGGCGTCCGGGTCGGGCACCAGGACGGCCGACAGCAGGCTGCGCGTGTAGGGGTGCAGCGGGTTGTCGTACACCTGCGCCGCGGACCCGATCTCGACGATACGGCCGTGGCTCATAACGCCGATGCGATCGCTGATGTGGCGCACCATCGCCAGGTCGTGGGCGATGAACAGGTAGGTCAGGCCGCGGTCGCGCTGCAGGTCGGCGAGCAGGTTGACGACCTGGGCCTGGATGCTGACGTCCAGGGCCGAGATCGGCTCGTCGCACACCACCAGCCGCGGCTCGACGGCCAGGGCGCGCGCGATGCCGACCCGCTGCCGCTGCCCGCCAGAGAACTCGTGCGGGTACCGGTGCGCGTGCGACGGGTTGAGTCCCACCGCGACGAGGGCCTCCTCGACGCGGGCGTCGCGGACGGCCCGGGTGCCCGCGAGGCCGTTGATCTCGAGCCCCTCGGCGACGATGTCGGCGACCTTCATCCGGGGGTCGAGCGAGGCGTACGGGTCCTGGAAGATGATCTGCACCTCGCGCCGGAACTCCGGGTCGCGCCGGTTGGCGCGCGGCACGTCACGGCCGCGATACCGGACCGTCCCAGAGGTCGGCAGGTGCAGCCCCACGATGCAGCGTCCCAGCGTCGACTTGCCCGACCCCGACTCGCCGACCAGACCGAACGTCTCCCCTTGCCGGATCGTGAAACTGACGTCGTCCACCGCCCGCACCTCGTCGCGGCGCCCGGCGTTGAACCAGTGCCGCAGGCGGTCGACCTCGAGGATGGGGGAGTCCGCGCTCACGACCCGCTCCCTTCGTCCGATCGGACGCCGTCGGCCCGGCCCTGGTCCCCGGTCCAGTGCTCGCGCAACTCCTGGACCCGCGGGGGCGGGGTCACGGACGGCGCCCCGTCGGCGAGCAGCCAGGTCGCGGCCCGGTGCGTGGACGACACCGCGAACAACGGCGGCGCCTCCTGCGTGTCGATGCGCAGGGCGTAGGGGTTGCGGGGGGCGAAGGCGTCCCCGGGAGGCGGGGCGAGCATGTCGGGTGGACTGCCGGGGATGGCGTCCAGGCGCCCCTCCTTACCGGACGCCAGCGACCCGAGCAGCCCCCACGTGTAGGGGTGCTGGGGGTTGTAGAAGACCTCGCGGGCGGTGCCGATCTCGACGATGCGTCCGGCGTACATCACCGCGACGCGGTCGGCGACCGCGGCGACCACGCCGAGGTCGTGGGTGATGATGATCATCGACCGCTCGCGCCGCAGCCGTCCCAGCAGGTCGAGGATCTGCGCCTGCACGGTCACGTCGAGGGCCGTGGTCGGCTCGTCGGCGATGAGGATCCGCGGCTCGCAGACCAGCGCGATCGCCAGCGCGATGCGCTGCCGCTGGCCTCCTGTGGTCAGCGCCGGGCTCTCGTGAAGCCCAGCGCCGACCCGCACGTTAGCCCTCG
>DAIRTI010000090.1:0-13585 GCA_036803965.1 Propioniciclava sp. | reverse complement strand
GTCATCGTGTTCACCTCATCTCAGATAGTCATAGAACTTCGGTCTCAGCAGGTCGGCGTGAATGATCCGCGTCGGTTCGTCGGCAGGCACTGCGACCAGTTCCAGTAGCCGACCGTGACGGTCGGCTCCAATCACGAGCAACCGTTCCTGACCTGCGTATTCGTACTCCACTAGTCGAATGGCGTTGTGCCACGCATGTTCGATATCTTCGTCCGAGATCCCGTGCTTGCGGGCCGAACCGCGGATCTCCACGCGTCAAGGATACCTTTACGAGCGGCGGCGTCAAGGACGCCTTGACGCCCGATCCGAGGACCGGATTCTCTGATGGCCGGTCGCGGGGCTGGAGGGGCAGATGCTGCCATGCGTCACCGTTCAACTACTCCGCACCTCGCCGTGACAAGGGATGTTGTCGCCCACGTCCGCGACGTGTGGGAGTAGTTGCCCCCGGGCTACCAGCCGCGGGCGTGCCATTCGTCCAGGTGCGGGCGCTCAGCGCCGAGCGTGGTTGGCAGGCCGTGGCCGGGCAGCACCGCCGTGTCGTCGGCGAAGCGGTCGAAGAGCTTGGTCGTGACGTCGGAGAGCAGGGAGGCGAACTGCTCCGGCGTCCCGGTCTTGCCGACGCCGCCGGGGAACAGCGAGTCGCCGCTGATGACCGTCGCCGGGCCGTCGGGCGGGGAGTAGGCCAGCGCGATGCCACCGGGAGTGTGGCCGACGAGGCCGATCACCTCCCACTCGGTAGCCCCGACCCGGACGGAATCCCCGTCCCACAGCCCCTCCAGCGACAACCCGGTCGCGGCGGCGATCGCGTCGGCGTCCGGGACGCTCGTGACCAGCCGCGCGCCGGTGGCCCCCGCGACGGCGGGCAGGGCTGCGATGTGGTCCGGATGCCGGTGGGTGGTGACGATCGTCGAGACGCGGCGTCCGGCGATCCAGTCCAGCAGGGCGGGGGCGTCCTGCGCGGCGTCGACGAGCACGAGGTCGCCGGCGTCCGCGAGCAGATACGAGTTGTTGTCGAACGGGCCGAACGAGGCCGAGGCGATCTCCATGCCTCCACCCTCTCAGCCGGCGGGCCGTCAGCCCAGCAAGGGCCAGGTGAGGCCGCTCGCCCCCTCGAGCTCGGCGTCGTCGGTGCGTCCGGTGAGCCAGCCCCACAGCGCGACGTCGGTGCCGGTCACCGTGCGCCTTGCGCCGACCTCGCCGATCTCCTCGGTGACGCCCGACACGCTCTCCACCACGACCGCGGGCAGCCCGGGCTTGGTCCGCAGCCACAGCGCCGCCCACTGCAACAGCCAGGACGCCGTGACAGGATCCAGCTGCGCCGGCGAGTACGACGTGCCCAGGTCGACGTGGTGCAGGACGACCTCGTGCAGTCGGGCGACGACGATGGCCGACAGCGGGAGTGCGCCGACGGGCAGACGGATGGGCGTCAGCCAGTCGGTGACCAGGCCGAACGCCTCGTCCAGGCCGCCGGCGGTCGTGTCCAGGTCGATCTGCAGCTCCAGGCCGCGCAGTCCGGCGTCCGCCTCGAGTTCGGCGACCCGCTGCGCCTCGGACGGGTACAGCGGCTGCTCGTGTCCGTCGATGGCGGCGAGCGTGACGCGACGCATGGCGTCCGCGCTTCTGGCGACGTGATGGGCGACCCGCGCGCGCGACCATCCGGGCAGCCTGGTAGGGGCGAGCCAGTCGTCGTCGCTCAGCACAATCGTGTCCCCGAGCAGGTTCTGGGTAGCCTCGGCGATGCGCTTGCGGACCGGCTCGACCTGCCCAAGGCGGATCATGTCGCGCATAGGTCCAACTTAGGCCCTGCGCCTGCGCGGGGCGACCCGGAACCCTCGTCCAGAACTGTCGGAGCCACGTCCTACCATGTCCGTCGTGGCTGAACGACTCCTCGTGCGCGGCGCCCGCGAACACAACCTGCGCAACGTCAACGTCGATCTGCCGCGCGACGCCCTGGTGGTGTTCACGGGCCTGTCGGGGTCGGGCAAGTCGTCCCTCGCGTTCGACACGATCTTCGCCGAGGGCCAGCGCCGCTACGTCGAATCGCTGTCGGCCTACGCCCGGCAGTTCCTGGGGCAGATGGACAAGCCCGACGTCGACTTCATCGAGGGTCTCAGCCCGGCGGTGTCGATCGATCAGAAGTCGACCAACCGCAACCCGCGGTCGACGGTCGGCACGATCACCGAGGTGTACGACTATCTGCGGTTGCTGTTCGCGCGAGCCGGACGCCCCCACTGCCCGGTCTGCGGCGAACCGATCGCGCGTCAGACGCCTCAGCAGATCGTCGACCGGCTGCTCGCGCTGCCGGAGGGCACCCGGTTCCAGGTGCTCGCCCCGGTCGTCCGGGGCCGCAAGGGTGAGTACCACGAGCTGTTCGGTCAGCTGATCACCCAGGGCTTCACACGCGTCCGCGTCGACGGGCAGATCCACCCGCTGACCGACCCGCCCACCCTCGACAAGCAGAAGAAGCACAACATCGACGTGGTCGTCGACCGCCTCGCGGTCAAGGCGACGATCCAGAGGCGGCTCACCGACTCGGTCGAGACGGCGCTGCAGCTGGCCGGGGGCGTGGTGTCGATCGACTTCGTCGACCTGCCCGCCGGCGACCCCGAGCGGGAGCGGCGCTACTCCGAGCGGCTGGCCTGCCCGAACGACCACGACATCTCGATCGAAGAACTCGAGCCACGGCAGTTCTCGTTCAACGCGCCCTGGGGCGCCTGCCCCGAGTGCTCGGGCATCGGCACCAGGCGCGAGGTCGACCCCGACCTGCTGGTGCCCGACCGCGGCAAGAGCCTCGCCGAGAACGCCGTGTCGGCCTGGTCGTCGGTGTACGTCTCCGGCTACTTCCAGCAGCTCTTCGGGGCGCTTGCCGAGCTCGAGCACTTCTCGGTGCACACCCCGTGGCGCGACCTGCCCGACCGGGTCAAGGGCATCATCCTGCACGGCGTCCCGGGCACGATCCGGGTGACCACGCGCACCCGCCACGGCCGCACGCAGAGCTTCAACGCCAAGTTCGAGGGGGCGGTGCCCTACGTGCGGCGCCGCTTCGCCGAGGCGGAGTCCGACAACTCCCGCGACCGCTTCGCCGGCTACATGCGCGAGGTGCCCTGCGACGCCTGCCATGGGGCGCGGCTCAAGCCCTCCAGCCTCGCGGTCACCGTGGGCGGCCGCAACATCTCCGAGGTCGCCAACATGGCGATCGACGAGGTCGCGGGCTTCATGCGCGGCCTCCAGCTGACCGAGCGCGAGGCCCAGATCGCCGAGCGCGTGATCAAAGAGATCAACGAACGCCTCCGCTTCCTGCTCGACGTCGGGCTCGACTACCTGACCCTGGCCCGTCCGGCCGCGACGCTCTCGGGCGGCGAGGCCCAGCGCATCCGGCTCGCCACCCAGATCGGGTCGGGCCTGACCGGGGTTCTGTACGTGCTCGATGAGCCGTCGATCGGGCTGCACCAGCGTGACAACCGACGGCTCATCGACACGCTGGTCCGCCTGCGCGATCTCGGCAACACGCTGATCGTCGTCGAGCACGACGAGGACACGATCCGCATCGCCGACTGGATCGTCGACATCGGCCCGGGGGCCGGCGAGCACGGCGGCAAGGTCGTGGTCTCCGGCTCGCTGAAGGAGCTGCTGGCCAGCCCCGAGTCGCTGACCGGCGCCTATCTGTCCGGACGCCGCACGATCCCGACGCCGGCGATCCGGCGTCCGGGCAACGGCAAGAAGATCACCGTCCGTGGCGCCATCGAGAACAACCTGCGCTGCGTGACCGTCGACTTCCCGCTGGGCCGCATGATCGCGATCACCGGGGTGTCGGGCTCGGGCAAGTCGACGCTGGTCAACCAGATCCTCTACCGCGCCCTGGCCAAGCAGCTCTACGGCGCGAACGACATCCCCGGCCGCCACGAGGGCATCGACGGTATCGAGCACATCGACAAGGCGATCCACGTCGACCAGTCGCCGATCGGCCGCACGCCGCGCTCGAACCCCGCCACCTACACGGGCGTGTTCGATCGCATCCGCAAGCTGTTCGCCGAGACGCCCGAGGCGAAGGTCCGCGGCTACCAGCCCGGCCGCTTCTCGTTCAACGTCAAGGGCGGCCGCTGCGAGAACTGCGCCGGCGACGGCACGATCAAGATCGAGATGAACTTCCTGCCCGACGTGTACGTGCCCTGCGAGGTCTGCCACGGCGCGCGTTACAACCGCGAGACGCTCGAGGTGCACTACAAGGGCCGCACGATCGCGGAGGTCCTCGACATGCCGATCGAGGAGGCGCTGGAGTTCTTCCGGCCCATCTCGGCGATCTCCCGCCACCTGCAGACGCTCGTCGACGTCGGGCTGGGCTACGTCCGGCTCGGGCAGCCTGCAACCACCCTGTCGGGCGGCGAGGCGCAGCGGGTGAAGCTGGCCGCCGAACTGCAGAAGCGCTCCACCGGACGCACGATGTACGTCCTGGACGAGCCCACCACCGGCCTCCACTTCGACGACATCAACAAGCTGTTGCTCGTGCTCGGCAGGCTGGTGGACGCCGGCAACAGCGTCGTCGTCATCGAGCACAACCTCGACGTGATCAAGACGGCCGACTGGGTCATCGACATGGGTCCCGAGGGCGGTGCCCGCGGCGGCATGGTCGTCGCCGAGGGGACGCCGGAGGAGGTCGCCGCCGATCCCGCCTCGTTCACGGGGCAGTTCCTCGAGCCGGTCCTGCGGGAGTGACCCCCCTGTAGGGTTCGGGCCAGAGGGGAGGAGGTCCGGCGTGCGGGAGCATGCGCGTGAGGAACTCGTCCGGGCGATCGCCGAGGACGTGCAGCGGATCGGGCTGGCGTCCGAGCGGATCGGCCACGTCTTCGCCGACTCCCAGCAACTCCACACGACCGACTTCCGGGCGCTGACCGCCATCTTCCGGGCCGAGCGCGCCGGGCGTCCGCTCACCGCCCGCATGCTGGCCGCAGAGCTGCAACTCTCGCCGGCCGCGATCACCTACGTCGTCGAGCGGCTGGTCGGCTCGGGCCACGTCGAGCGCCACCAGGATCCGGGCGACCGCCGCCGCGTCCTGCTGCGCTTCGCCGAGCCCGGACGCCAGGTCGCCCGGTCGTTCTTCGAACCGCTGGGCGGCGCCCACGCGACGGCGCTCGCCGGTGTCCCGGACGCCGACCTGGCGGCCGCGCGGCGGGTCTTGGACCAGGTCGTGGCCACCCTGGACGCTTTCGAGGGGCGCCTCCGCGGCGGGAACGCGGCAGTCGCGTCCGAGATCTCCGAGGAACAGGAATAGTTCAGTTCTTGAACTACATGCTAGCGTGACAGCATGTCGCGAACCTCGCCGCGCGCCCGGCGCACCCCCTGGGCACTGGCGATGGCCCTCTACCTGCTCGGCATCTTCATGGGGGCCATCGACACCGGCATCGTGACGCCCGCCCGCACGGTCATCCAGCGCGACCTGCACGTCGACGACCAACTCGGCATCTGGATGATCACGATCTACACGCTGGCGTACGCCGCGGCGATTCCGATCATGGGCAAACTGGCCGACCGCCTCGGACGCAAGCCGGTCTACCTGCTCAGCATCGCGCTGTTCGGCCTGGGCAGCCTCGCGTGCGGTCTCTCCCAGGATTTCGGCAGCTTCCCGATGCTGATCGCGGCCCGAGCCGTCCAGGCGATCGGGGGCGGCGGCATCCTGCCGATCGCGACCGCCGAGATCGGCACCGAGGTGCCGCCCGAGCGGCGCGGCATGGCCCTCGGGCTGGTCGGCGCGGTGTACGGCATCGCCAACATCTTCGGCGCCTCCGCCGGCTCGCTGATCCTCGACGTCGCGGGCGTCCACAACTGGCAGTGGATCTTCTACGTCAACGTGCCGATCGCCCTGGCGATCCTGGGCGTTGGGCTCGCCGTGCTGCCGAACCGCCGCGAGAACGACGTGTTGCCCATCGACGTGCTCGGCTCGTTGTTGCTGGTCGCGATGATCCTGAGCCTGCTCTACGGCCTGCGCAACCTCGACTTCTTCGACTTCGGCAACTCGCTGCGGTCCACCGACGTCTGGCCGTTCCTGGTCGGTTTCGTCGTTCTGATCCCGTTGTTCGTGCTCGCCGAGCGCCGGGCGTTCGACCCGGTGCTGAACCTGCGCTACTTCACCGACTTCGGCCACGGCGGCGTCCTGCTGCTGTCGCTCCTGTCCGGCGTGGCGCTGATGGCGGTCGTGTTCGTGCCGCAGTTCGCCGAGAACGCGCTACGTCTCCACTCAGGCGGGGGCGGCTACACGGTGATCGCGCTCGGCCTGGCGTCCGGGATCGGCGCGCCCATCTCCGGCACGCTGACCGACCGGTTCGGACCCAAGCCGGTGCTCGCCCTCGGCGCGGTGCTTTCCCTGGGCGCGGCGGCCTGCGCCCTGTTCTGGGCGATCCCGCAGCCGGGCACGGTGAGCGTGTTCGCGTCACTCATCCTCTTCGGCCTGGGGCTGGGGTTCGTGATCGGCTCCCCGCTCAACTACATGATGTTGCAGCGGACGCCGGCGTCCGAGTCGAACTCCGCCCTCGGCACGCTGTCGCTCATGCGCTCGATCGGCACGACGCTCGCGCCGGCGATCATGGTCGGCTTCCTGGCCCAGGCCGGCCTCACCATGCAGGACCGGCTGCTCGACCAGCTGCCGACCAGCGTCCCCGCGCCCGTGCTGCCCTACGCCGCCGAGTTGCAGGCGAAGTTCGCCGAGATGAAAGCCGACGAGAACCTGAAGGACAAGCTCGCGGGCGTGGAGTTCCCCGACCTTACCTCCAAGAGCACCATCGAGATCGACGCCGACGGCGGCGGGACGCTCCCCGACGACCTCGTCGACTCGCTCCAGACCGCCGACGTCACCAACATCGTCGAGCGCGTCAAGGCCGTCGCCGAGCACATGTTCGCCGAGAAGACCCCGCAGCAGGTCGCGGACATCCAGTCCGGCGTCCGCACCGGCATCGACAGCCTGGACGCTGCGGGGTCCGAGCTGGACGCGACGGCGTCCGACATGACGAACGGCCTCGGCGAGATGGACTCGCAGCTGGCCGAGATGGAATCGGGCCTGAAGGACATGGACGCCCAGCTGGCCACGTTCGACGACCAACTGGCCGAGATGGCGTCCGGGCTGAAGGATATGGACGCCCAGCTCGCCACCCTGGACGGCCAGATCAAGGAGATGGCGGACGGCATCGCCGGCATGGACTCCGGGCTGGCCGGCCTCGACGAGGCGATCGCCGGGGTCGACGAGGGCATCGCGGGCATGGACGGCGGCCTCGCCCAGCAGAACGCCGCCCTCGACGCCCTGATCGCCCAGCGCGAGGCCCTGCCCGACGACTCGCCCGCGATCCCCGCCCTCGACGCGCAGATCGCCGAGCTGACCGCGGCCGTCGAGCAACTCCAGGCCCAGCGCGACGACGCGGCGTCCCAGCTCGACGACCTCAATGAGCAGAAGGCGACGCTCGCCGACCAGCGGGCCGAGCTCGTCACCGCGCGCGACGGCGCGCAGACCGGACGTCGCGAGCTCGCGTCCGCGCGCGAGAAGCTGCAGACCGGACGCGCCGGCGTCACCGAGGCGCGCAAGGGCGTGGCGTCCGGACGCGACCAGCTGCAGACGGGCCACGACGAGCTCACCAAGGCCCGCGCCGACCTCGCCGCCGGACGCGACAAGGTCGTCGCCGCCCAGGCCGACCTCGCCGAGACCCGGCGCCAGATGACGGTGCTCCACGACGCCGTCCCGGGCGCCTTCGACACCGCGCTGACCAGCTATCTCGCCGAGATCGACGCCCGCGGGCCGCAGCTGGAGGCGACCTTCCAGAGCACGCTCGGCGAGGGCTTCCGCGGCGTCTTCGCGGTGTACGGCTTCGCCTGCGCGCTGATGCTCGTGCTGCTGCCGCTCATCCCGCGCCGGCGTGTCGGAGAGCCCGCCTAGACTTCGGCGCATGGCCCTCCCCTCGACGTATCGACCCGCGCCCGGGTCGATCCCGACCGACCCGGGGGTCTACCGATTCAGCGACGCCTCCGGCACGGTCATCTACGTCGGCAAGGCCAAGAACCTGCGCCAGCGACTGAACTCCTACTTCGCCGACCCGGCCGGGCTGCACTTCCGCACGCAGACGATGGTGCGTACCGCCTGCCGGGTCGACTGGACGGTCGTCCGCAACGAGCTGGAGTCGCTGCAGCTCGAGTACACCTGGATCAAGCAGTTCGACCCGCGGTTCAACATCAAGTACCGCGATGACAAGTCCTACCCGTGGGTCGCCATCACCTGGTCGGAGGAGTTCCCACGCGTCTTCGTGGGCCGCGGCGCCCGCCGCAAGGGCAACCGCTACTTCGGCCCGTACGCCCAGGCCTGGGCGATCCGCGACACGATCGACTCGCTGCTCCGGGTCTTCCCGATGCGGTCGTGCACCGGCGGTGTGTTCCGCAACGCGAAGGCGTCCGGACGCCCCTGCCTGCTGGGCTACATCGGCAAGTGCGCCGCCCCCTGCGTCGGCCGCATCGACGCGGACGCCCACCGCGAGCTGGCCCAGGACGTCTGCGACTTCCTCGCCGGCCACACCGGCGGGCTCACCCGGCGCCTGGAGCAGCAGATGGCGGCGGCGTCCGATGCCCTCGAGTTCGAGAAGGCCGCCGTGCTGCGCGACCAGCTCGGCGCGCTGCGGCAGATCACCGAGCGCAACGCGATCGTGCTGAGCGACGGCACGGACGCCGACATGATCGCGTACGCCGCCGACGAGCTGGAGATCGCGTTCCAGGTGTTCCACGTGCGGTCCGGACGCGTCCGCGGCGAGCGCGGCTGGGTCGCCGACCGCGCCGACGACTCGACGATCCCCGAGATCCTCGACACGTTCCTGCTGCAGCTCTATGGGGACGCCGAGTCCGGCACCGAGACCACCGACGGCGTCCCGCGGCAGGTCTTCCTGCCCGAACGTCCCGCCAGCCCGGACGCCCTCGCCGAGCTGCTGGCCGAGGCGCGCGGCGGCCGGGTCGAGCTGCGCATCCCACGCCGGGGCGACAAGCGGGCCCTGCTCGAGACCGTCGAGAAGAACGCCAAGGAGGCCCTTGCCCTGCACAAGACGCGGCGGGCGTCCGATCTCTCGACGCGCAACCGGGCGCTGGAGGAACTGCAGGAGGCCCTCGGCCTCGCCTCCCCGCCGCTGCGCATCGAGTGCTACGACATCTCGCACCTGCAGGGCACCGGGGTCGTCGGGTCCATGGTCGTGTTCGAGGACGGCCTCGCCCGCAAGAGCGACTACCGCAGCTTCGCGATCAAGACCGTCGAGGGCAGCAACGACGTCGGCGCGCTCAACGAGGTGATCACGCGCCGCTTCCGCCGGCTGCTCGAAGACAGGGCGGCTTCCGAGGGGGCGGACGCCATGCTGGTCGATCCCACCACCGGCGTCGCCAAGCGGTTCGCGTACGCTCCCGGGCTCGTCGTCGTGGACGGCGGCGCGCCCCAGGTGGCCGCCGCCCAGGCGGCGCTCGACGCGCTCGGCGTCGATGACGTCCCGCTGATCGGGCTGGCCAAGCGGCTCGAGGAGGTGTGGCTGCCCGGAGAGGATTTCCCGCTGATCCTGCCGCGCACCTCGGAGGGGCTCTACCTGCTGCAGCGCGTGCGGGACGAGGCGCACCGGTTCGCGATCACCCACCACCGCAACCGGCGCAGCAAGAGCATGGTCGAGTCGCTGCTCGACGACGTGCCCGGGCTGGGGGAGCTGCGCCGCAAGGCCGTCCTGGCGCACTTCGGCTCGCTGAGGCGCCTGCGTGCCGCCCGCTGGGAGGACATCGCCCAGGTGCCCGGCATCGGCGAGAAGACCGCGCTGGCGATCAAGGCGGCTCTGGACGCCCAGACACCGGGTGAGGCGATCAACACCGCGACCGGCGAGATCGAGGCCCAATAGGGCCCGGCCGAGGGGCCCCAGGGCGGCGGGCGGTCGCGCCCGACGGCGTCCAGCCCGGATAATGGCGCCATGGCGGAGCAGGCGCGGCCCAGGTTCGTGGCGATCACCGGGATGTCGGGGGCTGGACGCCGCGCGGCCGCCCACACGCTGGAGGATCTCGGCTGGTACACGGTCGACAACCTCCCACCGAGCATGCTGCCGCAGCTGTTCGAGACCGTCGCCGGCCGCGGCGTCGACCGGGTCGTCGCGATCCTCGACGTCCGCACTCGCACCGAGTTCGACGAGATCCCCGCCGCGTTCGAGAAGCTCGCCGCCCAGGGCGTCTTCCCGCAGATCCTGTTCCTCGAGGCGTCCGACGAGGTCATCGTCCGGCGCCAGGAGCATGTCCGGCGTCCGCACCCGCTCCAGGGCGACGGGCCGCTGCTCGACGGCGTCCACCGCGAGCGGCGCATGCTGGCCTCGCTGCGCGCCGCCGCCGACATGGTCGTCGACACCTCCGGCCTCAACGTGCACCAGCTGGCCGAGCGCGTCGCGCACTCGTTCAACTTCAGCACCGACGACCGACTCCGGCTCACCCTGATGTCCTTCGGGTTCAAGAACGGCGTCCCGTTCGACGCGGACGTCGTCCTCGACGTGCGCTTCCTGCCGAACCCGCACTGGGTCGCCGAGTTGCGCCCCCTGACGGGCCTGCAGGACGAGGTGTCGTCGTACGTCCTGGGCCAGGACGAGGCCGAGCCCTGGCTCGAACATGTCGAGGGGCTCTTGTCGGTGATGGCGCCCGGCTACCTGCGCGAGGGCAAGAGGCAGGCCACCGTCGCCGTCGGCTGCACCGGCGGCAAGCACCGCTCCACGGCGATGACTGAGGAGCTCGCCCGCCGGCTCACCGCCCACGGCCTCGACTGCTACACGCTGCACCGCGACCTGGGGCGGGAGTAGGCCGTGCGCCGCCGCCGCCGGCTGCCCCGGGTCGTCGCGTTGGGCGGCGGGCACGGGCTGTACTCGTCCCTGCAGGCCCTGCGGCGCGTCACGAGCGAGGTGACGGCCATCGTGACGGTGGCCGACGACGGGGGTTCGTCCGGACGCCTCCGGCGCGAGTTCGACATCCTGCCGCCCGGCGACCTGCGGATGGCCATGGCCGCGCTCTGCGGCGACGACCGCGACGGACGCCTCTGGGCCGACATCCTGCAGTCGCGCTTCGGCGGCGACGGACCGCTGGCCGGGCACGCCATCGGGAACCTGCTGCTCGCGGGCGTCTGGGAGCAGCTCGGCGACCCCGTCGAGGGCCTCGACATGGTCGCCCGGCTGCTCGACGTCCAGGGCCGCGTCCTGCCGATGTCGACGGTGCCGCTGCAGATCGAGGCCGACGTCATCGGGCTGGACGCCACGGCCCCCGACGAGACCCGGCTGTTGCGCGGCCAGGCCACGGTCGCGAAGACCCCCGGCGAGGTGCGCGCCGTGCGACTGGTGCCTGCCGCCCCGCCGGCCTGCCCGCAGGCCCTGGCGGCGCTGACGGACGCCGACTGGGTCGTCCTCGGGCCCGGCTCGTGGTTCACCTCGGTGCTGCCGCACCTGCTGGTGCCCGACCTCGCCGCCGCGATCATCGGCGCCAAGCGCCGCTGCCTCACGATGAACCTCGATCCAGCCGCCGAGACCGAGGGCTACACAGCGTCCGAACATCTGGAGGTGCTCGCCGAACACGCCCCCGCACTGCGCCTGGACGCCGTGGTCGTCGACCCCACGTTCCTGCGCGGCGACCCGCACTTCGAGCGCTTCGCGGGCTCGCTCGGAGCCCGCGTCCACGTGGCCGAGATCCGGCTGAACGACGGCTCGGCCAGGCACGATCCCAATCGCCTCGCCTCGGTCTATGCCGACGTGATGGGCCTTGTAGGCTGACCTTCATGGCTCTGACGTCCGAGGTGAAGGCGGAGCTCGCCGCGGTGCCGGTGACGAAGCCGGCGGCCCGGAAGGCGGAGGTCGCGTCCATGCTGCGCTTCGCCGGCGGCCTGCACATCGCGGGCGGACGCATCATCGTCGAGGCCGACCTCGACACGGGCGGCGCCGCCCGCCGCCTGAAGACCGCGATCTTCGACCTCTACGGGTTCTCCTGCGAGTTCGTCGTCATCACCCCCAGCCAGCTGCGGCGGGGCACGCGCTACATCGTGCGGCTGATCCGCGACGGGGACGCACTCGCTCGCCAGACCGGCCTCATCGACTCGCGCGGACGCCCCGTGCGCGGCCTGCCCGCGGCGCTGGTCGGCGGCGGGCTCGACGTGTCGACGGCCCTGTGGCGGGGGGCGTTCCTCGCCCACGGATCGCTCACCGAGCCCGGCCGGTCGATGGCGCTGGAGGTCACCTGCCCCGGCTCCGAGGCGGCACTGGCGCTCGTGGGCGCGGCCCGTCGAATGGGCATCTCGGCGAAGGCGCGGGATGTGCGCAATGTCGACCGGGTCGTGATCCGCGACGGCGACGCGATCGCCGCGATGCTGACCCGGCTGGGCGCCCACGACACGCTGCTGCGGTGGGAAGAGCGGCGGATGCGCCGCGAGATCAAGGCGTCCACGACCCGCCTGGCGAACTTCGACGATGCCAACCTGCGCCGTTCCGCGCGTGCCGCGGTGGCGGCCGGAGCGCGGGTCGAGCGCGCGCTCGAGCTGCTGGGCGAGGACGTGCCCGAGCACCTCAAGGTGGCCGGCCTGCTGCGGCTCGAGCACAAGGACGCCAGCCTCGAGGAGCTGGGCCAGCTGCACGTGCCCCCGTTGACCAAGGACGCGGTCGCCGGCCGCATCCGCCGACTGCTCGCCACCGCGGACCGCAGGGCCGCCGAACTCGGCGTCCCAGGCACCGACGCGAACCTCACCCCCGAGCTCCTGGACGACACCGACTAGCTTTTCTTGCCGGTCCGACCAATAAACGGGTCTCAGACCCACACGAACGGGCGCTTTCCCCCTAGGATGAACCTGTCCGCCTGTCACATTCCGGTGGCAATGCCTAGGAAAGGGAGACCGCCCTCATGACCGTCAAGGTTGGAATCAACGGCTTCGGCCGCATCGGCCGCAACTACTTCCGCGCCCTGCTCGCCCAGGGAGCCGGCGACATCGAGGTCGTGGCCGTCAACGACCTCACCGACAACAAGACGCTCGCGCACCTGCTGAAGTACGACTCGATCCTGGGCCGTTTCGACGGCGACATCAGCTACGACGACGAGTACATCACCGTCAAGGGCCAGAAGATCCGCGCGCTCGCCGAGCGCGACCCCGCCCAGCTGCCCTGGGCCGAGCTCGGCGTCGACATCGTCATCGAGTCGACCGGCTTCTTCACGGACGCCACCAAGGCCAAGGCCCACATCGACGCGGGTGCCAAGAAGGTCCTGATCTCCGCCCCGGCGAAGAACGAAGACATCACGATCGTCATGGGCGTCAACGACGACCTGTACGACCCGGCCGCGCACACGATCATCTCCAACGCGTCCTGCACGACCAACTGCCTCGCCCCGATGGCCAAGGCGCTCAACGACGGCCTCGGCATCGAAAAGGGCCTGATGACGACGATCCACGCCTACACGCAGGACCAGAACCTGCAGGACGGCCCGCACAAGGATCTGCGCCGCGCCCGCGCCGCCGCCCTCAACATGGTTCCCACCACGACCGGCGCCGCCAAGGCCGTCGCGCTCGTGCTGCCCGAGCTGAAGGGCAAGCTGG
>DAIRTI010000089.1:0-13728 GCA_036803965.1 Propioniciclava sp. | reverse complement strand
CTTTGAGCGTTCGGTACTGCTCGTCGCTGAGGCGTGGACGCCGGACGCTCCGCAGCGGGTCGGCGGCCTCGACGGCGGCGGCCTCGTCCTTGGTGAGGGCGCGCAGACGCCAGGTGCGGGCGTCCGCGACGCTGCCGGCGACGGGGTGCGTCCTCAGTGAACGGATGCCCTCGAGGCTCCGGACCCGTTCCAGGGTCCAGGTGCTCAGCGCGGCTGCGTCCGCGAGGCCCAGGGTAACGATCAGGTCCCGGCCGCCGGCCGTGACGTCGATGGTCACCGCGCCGGGCTCTCGGCAGAGCTCTTCCGCGACGTCGAGCGTCAACTGGGGAGGGCACTCGATCTCGATCAGCGCCATCACCTTGGTCGGGCTGAGCCCTTCGTAGCCCGTGACATAGACCAGGCCCTCGCCGCTCAGGCGCGCCCAGCGCCGAGCGAGGGTGACCGGGTCGGCGTCCAGGACGGGCGCGAGCGCGGCCCAGGGCGCCCGCGGCGCGATCTGCACGGCGTGGATCAGCCGCAGATCGAGGTCATCCAGGACCGATTCCTGCATCGAGGTGTCCCTAAATGTCGTGATCCTGCACACCGCACCCGGCAGGCGTCGGCGTCCATATGGTCCCGCGGCAGGTGAACACGTCGCAAGGAGGCCACGTCCATGACCGCAGCAACAACAGGTCAGCGCGCCGCAGGGATCGGGGGAGTCGTCGGATTCCTCGTCGTGATGGAGCTCGGGAGCGGGATGCTCCAGGGTTGGTATCCGCCCCTGCTCAGCGCGATCGGCACCGAATTCGGCGCGAACGCCGCGCTGCTGAACTGGGTGAGCGCCGGGTATCTCCTGGCCACCGTCGTGTTCGTGCCTGTCATCGGCAAGCTGGGCGACCGCTTCGGCCACAAGCGGATGCTGACGATCTGCGCGGCGATGGTGGCGCTGGGGTCGGCGATCGTGGCTCTGGCGCCGAGCTTCACAGTGCTGCTGCTCGGACGCGCCCTGCAGGCGCCGCTGGCCGGCTTCCTGCCGCTGGAGTTCGCCATCGTTACCGACCGGGACGAGAAGTCGTCGGGTCGCTCGATCGGCAAGCTCGTCGGCGCGCTCACGTTCGGCGCGGCGATCGGTTCGCTGGGCGCCGGTCTCCTCTACAACGCGCTGGGGAACCTGCGCCTGGTCCTGTGGGTCCCGGCCCTGTTCCTGCTCGCCTGCGTGCCGGTGGTCTGGTTCCTGGTGCCTGAGTCGAGGGCCCGGGTCGAAGGACGCATCGACTGGGCCGGCGCGGCCCTGTTGGGCGTGGGGCTGCTGGTCACCCTGGGCGGGGTGTCGAACGCCGCCGCGTGGGGGTGGACCAACCCGATCACCTACCTCGTTCTCGCCGTGGGCGTCGGGCTGCTCGTGGCCTGGGTGAAGGTGGAGCAGAGGGTCAAGCACCCGCTCGTCGACATCTCTCTGCTCACCGGACGCATTGGCCTGCCGCTGATCATGGCGGTGCTGTTCGGTGCCCAGTTGTTCGGCAGCCAGACCGCCAGCACCCTCTACATGCTGTCCGACCCGGCCAAGGTCGGCTTCGGGCTAGGGATCAGTGCGGCCACGGTCGGCATCATCTCGCTGTTCATCGCACTGGCGGCCTTCGTCGCGGCGACGCTCGGCGACCGGCTGGCGAGCCGGGTCGGTTCCCGGGTCGCCCTCGCCACCGGCGGGGTGCTGCTGCTGGTCAACTACCTCGGGCTGATCTTCGGGTCGGCGTCGATGGTCGTGGTTGCGGCGGCCATGATCATCGGCGGCCTCGGCAACGGCACGATCATCTCGGTGCTGCCGACGGTCGTGGTCAAGCGGGCGCCGCGGGATTCGATCGGCATCGCCTCGGCCCTGTACAACACCTCCCGGACGGCCGCCGGTGCGGTCGCGGGCGCCGTGTTTGCCCTGGTCATGGGCAGCTTCGTGCTGACGATCGGCTCCGGTGCCACCGCCACGCACACCACCTCGTACGCCGGCTATGTCGCCGTGTGGATCATCTGCGCGGTCATCGCGGTCGCGATCACCGCCCTGGCGCCGATCGTCGGCGACCCGCTGTCCCGCACCCGCGAGGAGCCCGCACTGGCCGACACCACATCCATAGACCCCGAACTGACAGGAGAACTGGCATGACCATCACCGACACGACGACCACCCCGGCCGAACTGGCCGAACTCAAACCGACGATGCAGAACACCGTCCGGACGTGGGAGCCGCGCCTGGTCGAACTCAGCCACAGGATCCACGAGACCCCCGAGGTCGCCTTCACCGAGCACACCGCAGCCGCGCTCGTGGCGGCGGCGTTGAAGGAGGCCGGGTTCGCCACCAAGGTCGGCGCTTACGGGCTCGACACCGCGGTCGAGGCGACTTACGGCACCGGCGACTTCGTCGTGGCGGTCTGCTCCGAGTACGACGCACTGCCGGTGATCGGCCACGGCTGCGGCCACAACCTCATCGCGGCCGCCGGCGTCGGTGCGGCCGTCGCCCTGGCCTCGATCGCCGACCGCGCCGGGATCACCGTGAAGCTGCTCGGCACGCCGGCCGAGGAGAGCGGCGGCGGCAAGGCCGTCATGCTCGAGGCCGGCGCCTGGGAGGACGCAACGATCTCCCTCATGGTGCACGGCACTCCCGGGATCGACGTCCGCTGCGAGGAGGCCCTGTCGCAGGCGGTCGACCGGATGGAGATCGTCTACACCGGACGCCCAGCGCACGCCGCGGCGTCCCCGACCGCGGGCATCAACGCCCTGGACGCCGCGACGGTCGCCCTCACCGCGATCGGCCTGCTGCGCCAGCAGCTGCCCGGCACCGTTCGGGTGGCCTCGCGCATCGCCGCCGGCGGGGACGTCACCAACATCATCCCGGCCCACACAGTGGTCGAGGTCGAGGTGCGCTCGTTCGACGTCGATGAACTGAGGGACGCCAAGCGGCGCGTCCTGGCCTGCTTCGAGGCCGGTGCGATCGCGTCCGGGTGCACCTGGCAGTGGCGGCGCACCCAGCCCCGCTACGCGAACCTGCGGCAGGAGCCCTTCCTGGCCTCGACCTGGAACGATGCCGTGACCGAGCTGGGCCGCACGGTCGTCTCGCTCGGCACGGTGATGGGTGGGTCCACGGACATGGGCAACGTCTCCCAGGTCGTGCCGGCGATCCACTCCGGCATCGGCATCGAGGGTGTGAACGCTCCGCCGCACACCGACGAGTTCTGCGCGGGCGCCATCACACCCGCCGCCGATCGCGCCGTGATCGACGCAGCCACCGCCCTCGCCTGGACCGCGGCCACCGCCGCGGTCACGCCCGAGGTGCGTGCCGAGTTGCTGCAACGCCAGGACGCCCGCCCGACGGGGGGCACGATGGTCTCCCAGGACGAGGACTGAGTCCTGAGCCGGGGCGCTCGGGTCCTCGGACGCGGCGCCGCCGTGCTGATGCGCAGCCACATCGCCCGTTGAGACGGCGTCCGGGCGACGGTTGAGCGTAGGGCGGCACCGGAGGGGGAACAGTAGGGCCATGTTCGACCTGCGCGATCTGATCCGTCCGGTTGTCGCCGCCCCGATGGCGGGTGGGGTGTCGACGCCCGAGTTGGTCGCGGCGACGGCGTCCGCGGGCGGGCTGGGGTTCCTCGCCGCCGGGTACCGGACGCCGAGCGACCTGCGCGACCAGATCGCGCGGACCCGTTCGCTCGGCGCCGGCGTCTTCGGCGTCAACATGTTCGTCCCGGACGCCGAGGGTGCCGATCCGGCGTCCGCGCTGGCCTACCGCGAGCGGCTCCTGCCGCTCGCGCAACGGCTGGGCATCGCACTTCCCGAGCCGGTTCCCGACGAGGACGCCTACGGCGAGAAGGTGGCCGCGCTGCTCGACGATCCCGTGCCGGTCGTGTCGTTCACGTTCGGCTGCGCGGCGTCCGGGATCGTGCGCGACCTCAGGCGCGCCGGCACCTACACGATCGCGACGGTGACGTCGGCGTCCGAGGCGCTGCAGGCGGCGCAGGCCGGGGTGGACGCCCTCGTCGCCCAGGGTCCGGCGGCCGGCGGCCACCGCGCCACCTTCGACGCGCGGGCCACGCCGCCGGAGGGGCCCTTGGGCGACCTGCTGCAGGCGCTCCGCGCGGTGAGCGATCTCCCGCTGATCGCGGCCGGCGGTCTCGCGACGCCGGCGTCCGTGCGCGAGGCGCTCGGAGCCGCGGACGCCGTGCAACTCGGCACCGCCCTGCTCGATGCGGACGAGGCCGGTACGAGCATGCCCTACCGCCGCGCCTTGCGGGACCCGCGCTTCACCGAGACCGTCGTCACCCGTGCGTTCTCCGGACGCCTCGCCCGCGGCCTGCGCAACGCGTTCATCGACGAGTTCGGCCCGGACGCCCCGGCGTCCTACCCGCTCGTGAACCAGCTGACCGCACCGATCCGGCGTGCTGCGGCGGCGTCCGGGAATGCCGAACTGCTCTCGCTCTGGGCCGGGACCGGCTGGCGCAACGCCCCCACCGGCCAGGCGGCGACGATCCTCGAGACGCTTCTGTCCTGATCGCTCAGGAAGGGGCGATCAGAAATGTCGGACGGACCCGGCAGGCTGGCGCCAGTAGATTGACCCCGAGGAGGCGATGTGACGACCGAGCCTGCCGGCGACTCCGCGGCGGCGCGCAAGGCGCGCGGGGCGTTCTTCACGCCCCCGGCAGTGACAGCTTTCCTCGCCGAGTGGGCTATCAGGTCGGCGTCCGATCGCGTGCTCGAGCCGAGCTGTGGCGACGGTGCCATCCTCCAGGCCGTCGCGCACCGGCTCGACAATCTGGGCGACCCCGTTCCGTTGCGGGCCTTCGAGTTGCACGAGGAGACCGCGTCGGTCGCCCGGCAGCTCCTGGCTGGCCTCGGGCAGGCCGGCACGGTCGAAGTGGGGGATTTCCTGGCCACGACGGCGACCCCGGCCTTTGACGCGGTGGTGGGTAATCCGCCGTACATCCGGTACCAGGGCTTCACTGGTGAGGCGCGGGCACGCGGGCTCTCGGCCGCGCTCGCCCAGGGCGTCCGATTGAGCAAGCTGGCAAGCTCGTGGGCGCCGTTCGTCGTGCATGCGGCCGGCTACCTCAAGCCGGAGGGCCGACTCGCGCTGGTGTTGCCTGCGGAACTTCTGGCGTCCAACTATGCGAGCGAGGTCCGGGACTTCCTGCTGCGCAGGTTCGCGTCCATCCGCGTGGTGCTGTTCGGGCGTCACGTGTTCCCTGGCGTTCAGACCGAAGCTCTGCTACTGCTGGCCGAGGGAACGGGCGGAACGCGCGCCGTCCGGTTCGCGACGGTCGACGATGTTTCACGACTGGACGCCGTCGCGTTCGACACGCTGCTCGACGTCGGCGCCGGAGAGCGCTGGACCGCCGCGCTGGTCTCGCAGGAGGCGCAACAGCATCTCCGCGAGCGGGCGGCATCCGAGGCCTTTTCTCCGCTGTCCGGCTGGGGGCGTCTCAGCCTCGGGGCGGTGACGGGCAACAATCGCTATTTCCTCCTGTCACCGAAGCGCGCGAACGAGCTCGGCCTGGCTCAAGACGATGTCGTGCCGGTCTCCCCAGCCGGGTCGGGCCACCTGCGCGCGCTCGCCCTGACCGCGTCGATGCACGACTCCCTCGGTCGCGACGGGGCGCGGACGCTGCTCTTCCGTCCCGACTTCCCGTCGGCCGCCGCCCTGGCGTACATCGCCCAGGGCGAGTCGATGAACGTCCAGAACGCGTACAAGTGCCGGGTGCGCACGCCGTGGTGGCGAACTCCTCTGCCTGCACCGCCCGATCTGTTCTTCACCTACATGAACGAGGCGACCCCGCAACTGGCTGCCAACCCGGCGCGGCTGCACCACGTGAACTCGGTGCACGGGCTGTATCTAGACGCCGAGACGGTCGGTCTGGGCCCATTGCTCGCGCTCGCTGCGTTGAACAGCGTCACGGCGCTCAGCGCCGAGATCACCGGGCGAGCTTATGGCGGCGGGGTCCTGAAGATGGAGCCCCGCGAGGCGGCCAAGCTGCTCGTTCCGTCGCCGGAGGCCGTGCGTCGTCATCGTGCCGAACTGGAGGACGCCCTGCCGGCCGCCAAGCTTCTGCTCGCCGCCGGCGAGTTGACGGCTGCCCGCTTGCTGGTCGATGCGGTGCTGTTCGCCTCGGACGTGTCTGAGCGCGATGACCTCGTTGCGATCCGCGCGGCACACGAGAAGCTCACGCAGCGGCGACGGCTCCGGGCGCGCAGCCGGTCCCACCAAGGAGGCCGGCCATGAGAACGACGCGCGACCGCGCCTGGGCCCTCTTCGACCGCATCGTCGACTCAGCGCCTGAACGCGACTCGAACCCGTGGCGCCAGGAGGACGACGAGGGCGTCCGCTTCGAGCCCGACTACGACACGCTGTGTCGGCTGTTGGGTGTCCCAGCCCTTCTTCAGGCGAACAGTCAGTCCGGCGTCCCCGCATTGGCGCTCGATGTGTGGGTGGCGTACGAGTTGAGACGGGCCGGGTTCGAGCCCGATCGCGTGTGGCCCCGAGCGGCTGCGCCACGCGTCCTGCCCCGCGAGGTGCTCGACTTCGTGCGAGCGCTTCCCGCCAAACAGAGCCGGGACATCCTCGAGCGCATCAGCGTGAAGGGCGTGGGTGGGGCGACGGCTGCGAACATCCTCGGCAAGCATTACGTCAAACAGGTCGACGTGGTCATGAGTTCGTGGGCGACGGGGCCCGAGTTGCTGATCTCGACCAAGCGGATGGACTCCTCGTTCGGCAAGAACGCGGCCAACCGAGTGGAGGAGAGCTACGGCGATGCGAAGAACCTCCGGTCCCGGCACCCGCAGGCTGCGCTCGGCTTTCTGTACGGTCTCGGTGCCAGTGCGCTGGAGACTGAGGCGGACATCGCCCGGTGGCTGATGGACCTCCTCGCCAAACTGGGTCGGGAGGCGGACGCGTACGACGCGGTGGGTCTGGTGATTCCGCACATTCCTGCGGCGCCCGACGCGACGTCGGAGGAAGACCCCGCGGGACCGCTGGACGCCGGCGCGGCCGATCCCCCGGTGGCCGAGCCAGCGCACGGGGAGGCGGCCGACGACGCCGATCTTGCTGCGCTACCGACGGTGACGCTCCACCGGGGAGCGGTTCCCAAGGAACTCGACCCTGGCCGGTTCTTCGCGACGATCTGCAACCTGGTCCTCGACCGGACGCCCATCAACTTCCACCAAGAAGCACGCGCTCGCCGGCGATCTCCCTGGTGACGTCGAGAGACGCCGCCCGATCCAATACGACCACGGCATGTTTCATACATCTGCGGTATGAAACGACCCGCGACCGGACGCTCAGGGCAAGGTCGACAACGCCTTCGCGATCGTGATCGCGGACGCCGCCGCCCACGCCTGCGGGTGACAGGCCGCGGGGTAGGCGGCCGGGGGGAAGAGCTCGTCCGAGGGCTGGCCGCCGAAGAGCTCGGGTAGCTGGTCGCCGAACCCCTCGGACGCCCGCAGCAGGCCCTCGGCCAGCCGCCTGGCCTCGGCGTCGAAGCCCCTGGCCAGCAGCCCCTCGATGATCATCGCGGTGTCGTGGGTCCAGACCGAGCCGACGTGGTAGCTCAGCGGCCAGTAGCCGCCGTTATCGGACGACAGGGTCCGCACCCCGAAGCCGCTGAACATCCGCGGATCCATCAGGCGTCGCACGACCAGCCGCTCCTCGCCGGCGTCCAGGATGCCGGTCGCCAGCAGGTGTCCCATGTTGGACGCCACTCCCGTCACCGGCCGCTTGTTCCGGTCGAGCGCGAGCGCCGGGTAGGGACCATCGGCGTCCGAAACCCAGAAGCGCTCGCGGAAGCGCCGCGCGAGGTCGTCGGCCCACGCCGTCAAGGCCTCGCCGCGCGAGCGTTCGCCTTCGTCACGCCCGAATCGCGCGAGCAGCTCGGATGCCGTCCGTGCCGCTGCGTACGCGTAGCCCTGCACCTCGGCCAGGGCGATCGGACCCTCGGCGATCGTCCCGTCCGCGAACCGGACCGAGTCGGGCGAGTCCTTCCAACCCTGGTTCGCCAGGCCGTGGCCCGACTCGTCGTAGTACTCGACGAAGCCGTCGCCGTCGGCGTCCGCGTGCTCGTCGAGCCAGACCAGCGCCGCCAGCAGCGGGTCCATGAACGAGGCGATCGTGGCGTCGTCGACGCCGGCCCGCCAGGCCTGGCCGAGCAGGCAGATCCACAGCGCGGTGGCGTCGATGGTGCCGTAGTACTCGGGCGGCAGGACGATCCCGCCGGTCAGATCGAGCGCCTCCGCCCGCACCTCGTGCAGGATCTTCCCCGGCGCCTCGGCCCGGTCGGCGTCCACGACCCGTCCCTGTCGCGCGGCGAGCGTGCGCAGCGTCGCCACCGCCAGCGTCGGGTCGGCAGCCAGGAACAGCCGCGCGGTCAGCAGCGAGTCGCGTCCGAAGAGGGTGAGGTACCAGGGCGCCCCGGCGGCGACGAAGAACCGGCTCGGGTCGGCGCGTTCGGCCAGTCGCAGCGCGTTCAGGTCGGCCACCGACCGCGCGACCAGCCGTTCCAGCGCGGGCGGGGCGCCGACGAGCGACGGCGTCCGCAGCGGGGGAGCCGTGCAGGCGACGAAGGGCCCCGCGTCGTCGAACGCGTCCAGCTGCCAGGACGCCGTGGCGCTCCCGCGCGCGAGTACCGTCAGCCGCCAGTCGGCCCGCACGACGCCGTCCGTGTCGGCGACGTCGGCGCCCGGAAGGCTCAGCTCGGCGCGCGTCCCCTCGCCCCAGCCCCAACGCAGGCCGTCGCGGGCGAGGGCGTCCGTGCGCCGCAGGCCGGCCCTGATCAGGCTGAACGGGGTGGCGTCCGGCACGAACGAGACCCTCAGGTCGAGCGCGAGCGGCGCCTCGAGCGCTGACGCCAGCGTGAGTTCCTCGACGACCCCCGAGGCTGTCGCCGTCCGCGTCCGGGTCAGCGTCAGCACCGGGTCGCTCCCCGCGGCGGCGATTCGCGCCACCGAGACGAAGGACACCCGCCCGCCGCCGGGGGTGTCCGCGGTGAGCAGGGCGAGCTCGACCGGACCGTCGGCGTCCGACAGCTCGACCGACACGCCGGTCAGGACCCGGTGATCGCCCACATAGACCCCGCACAGGCCGTCGTCGGCCATGGCGCCGTCGCGGTGTGACCAGGCCTGGACCGGCGCGGCGAGCGCGACGACGAGATCGTGCAGGAACGGCTGTCGCATGCGCCCAACTCTCGTCCCCGCGGGTGCGAATGAGAAGGGGCTCCGTCATGTCAGGGCGCCAATACGCCGGATGCGTCACCCGATTCGGACCTGGGATCAGTCACGGGACCGGAATTCGCGTGATCGGGTGACGCTGCCGGTCAAGCCCCCTTGGTGACTCGGTGTCCGGGCTGACCGGCTCGGCCTCGGGGCGCATCAGGACGAGACCCTCGGGCAGCAGGCCGCCGACGGTCCGGCGCATGGCGGCGGCGAGGTTGGCGATCGTGTCGGGACCCATCCGGCCGGCGAGCGAGGTGATCGACACCGCCGCCACCGGACGCTCGTCGCGCAGGATCGCCATGCCCAGGCACGCGACGCCCGGCTCGTTCTCCTCGATCTCGGTCGAGTAGCCGCGGCGCCGCGTGGCGTGGACGGCGTCGCGGAGGCGTCCCAGCGTGACGCCGCGGTCGGCCGGCGCGGACGCGAGATAGACCGGCAGTTGCTCGTCCGCCACGTTGCGCGCGGCCAGCAGGGCGCGTCCCAGGGCGCTCGTCGCCAGGGGCACCCGCTGCCCGACCGCCGACCACACCCGGATCGGCCGCTCGGGCTCGACCTTGTCGATGTAGAGCACCTGGTCGTCGGCCCACACGCCGAGGTGCACGAGCTCGCCGACCTCGCGCGACAGGGCCAGCAGCGCGGGATGCACCGACTCGGCCAGGTGCTGCGGCGTCCAGACTCGGTCGCCGAGGGTCATGGCGGCGGGTCCGAGCCGGTAGTTGCCCGAGGTGGACGACTGTGTCGCGAACAGGTGCGCGCGCAGCGTGGCGAGGGCCCGGTAGGCGGTCGACTTGTTCACCCCCGTGGTGGCGGCCAGTTCGGCGAGGGGGGCGCCGTCGGGTCCGGCGTCCGCGAGCGCGACGATCAGACGGACAGCGCGGTCGATCGCTTCGATGCGCGAGGGCTCAGGCATGTCCACCATTGTGCCGCCGCCCGCGCAGTTTTACACAGCAAAACGAAGAGTTTCAAAAAGCCGCGCCAACCCCTTGCGCTCCCAGCCGCACGGATGCGAGGATTCGTTTCGTTCACCAAACCCAAACGTTTTGATGAGAGAAACGATGCTCGCTCTGGAAGAACTCACACGGCACCGGATCGTCCCGGTCGTCGTCCTGAAGGACGCCGCCGGCGCGGCCCCGCTCGCCGAGGCGCTGCTGGCCGGGGGCCTGCCCGTCGCCGAGGTCACGCTGCGCACGGAGGCCGGGCTGGCGTCCATCCGCACGATGGCCCAGTACCCCGACATGCTCGTCGGCGCCGGCACGGTGCTGAGCGCCGAGCAGGTCGACCAGGTCGCGGACGCCGGCGCGCGCTTCGTCGTCTCGCCCGGCCTGAGCCGCACGCTCGTCGAGCGGACGCAGTCCCGCGGGCTGCTCGTGCTGCCCGGTGCCGTCACGCCCACCGAGATCATGGCCGCCCTCGACCTCGGCCTGACCACCGTCAAGTTCTTCCCGGCCAAGCAGTACGGCGGCATCGCGACCATCAAGGCTCTCGGTGAGCCGTTCCGCGGCGTCCGGTTCATCCCCACCGGCGGCGTGTCCGCCGACAACCTGGCCGACTACCTGGCCCTGCCCCACGTCCCGGCCGTCGGCGGCACCTGGATGGTCAAGCCCTCCCTCGTGGACGCCGGCGACTTCGGCACCGTCACCCGCCTCGCCGCCGACGCCGTCGCCCGCGCCACGCAACTCCCGAGGAGCGCCTCGTGACCAGTACGCCGAACAGCCCGGACGCCGCCGCGCACGTCCCAGCACAGAGCCCGGACGCGCGCCCGACGCTCGCGCTGCGTCCCGCCGTCGACTGCACCTACGACGCCGTCGCGCTCGGCGAGGTCATGCTGCGCCTCGACCCGGGTGAGACCCGCCTCCGGGCGGCCCGTACGTTCTCCGCGTGGGAGGGCGGCGGCGAGTACAACGTCATTCGCGGTCTGAGCAGGGTGTTCGGGCTGCGCACCAGCGTCGTCACGGCTCTGGTTGACGACGAGGTGGGACACCTGATCGAGGGCCTGATCCTCGGCGGCGGGGTGAGCACGGACGACGTCCACTGGGTCGACTCCGACGGCGTCGGACGCGAGGCCCGCAACGGCCTCAACTTCACCGAGCGCGGCTTCGGCCTGCGCGGCGCCAAGGGCGTCTCCGACCGCGGCAACACCGCGATCAGCCAGCTCACCCCCTCCGACGCCGACTTCGACCACCTCTTCGGCACCCTCGGCGTCCGCTGGTTCCACACCGGCGGCATCTACGCGGCCCTGTCCGAGCAGAGCGCCGCGACGGCCCTCGCCGCCGTCAAGGCGGCCAAGCGCCACGGCACGATCGTCAGCTACGACCTCAACTACCGCCCCAGCCTGTGGAAGTCCATCGGCGGACGCGCCCGCGCCCAGGAGGTCAACCGCGAACTCGCCGGGTACGTCGACGTCATGATCGGCAACGAGGAAGACTTCACCGCCGCCCTCGGGTTCGAGGTCGAGGGCGTCGACGAGCACCTCACCGACCTGCCGGTGGACGCCTTCGGTCGCATGATCGAGCGCGCCGTCGAGGCCTACCCGAACTTCGCCGTCGTGGCGACCACGCTGCGGGCCGTGACGTCGGCGTCCCTCAACGACTGGAGCGCGATCGCCTGGTCGCGGGCGTCCGGGCTCGTCCAGGCCGCCGACCGCAAGGACGTCGAGATCCTCGACCGCGTCGGCGGGGGCGACAGTTTCGCGTCCGGCCTGATCTACGGGTTGCTCACCGGCTCCGGCCTGCAGACCGCCGTCGACTACGGAGCCGCCCACGGCGTCCTGGCGATGACGACGCCCGGCGACACGTCCATGGCCACGAAGGCCGAAGTCATCAAGCTCGCGGGCGGCGGCAGCGCCCGCGTCGACCGATAGGAAACCAATGAGCGACAGCATCGTCTCGGCCGAGGTCATCGTCTCCAGCCCGGCCCGCAACTACGTCACCTTGAAGATCACCACCGCCGACGGCGTCGTCGGCCTCGGCGACGGCACCCTCAACGGTCGCGAACTGGCGGTCGCGTCCTACCTGCGCGACCACCTCTGCCCGCTGCTGATCGGCACCGACCCGAGCCGCATCGAGGACACCTGGCAGTACTTCTACCGGGGCGCCTACTGGCGCCGCGGGCCGGTGACGATGGCCGCCATCGGGGCGATCGACCTGGCCCTGTGGGACATCCTCGGCAAGCGCGCCGGTCTGCCGGTCTACCAGCTGCTCGGCGGACGCGTCCGCGACTACGTGCCCACCTATGGCCACGCCTTCGGCTGGGACATCCCGGCCCTGCTCGACTCGGTCGACCGGCACCTCGAACGCGGCGCCACCCACATCCGGGTGCAGTCCGGCGTCCCGGGCCACGAGAAGGTCTACGGCGTCTCCAAGGACCCGAACTACGAGCCCGCCAGCCGCGGGGCGCGTCCGTCGGAGGAGCGCTTCGAGCCCGAGGCGTACATCCGCTACCTGCCCAAGGTGCTCGAGGCCGTGCGTGAGAAGGTCGGCGACGACATCCACCTGCTGCACGACGCCCACCATCGCCTCACGCCCAACCAGGCCGCCCGCCTGGCCAAGGCCGTCGAGCCCGCGGGCCTGTTCTGGCTCGAGGACGTCACCCCCGCCGAAGACCAGGACGCCCTCAGGCTCGTCCGCAACGCCTCGACCACCCCGCTCGCGATCGGCGAGGTGTTCAACACGATCTACGACTGCCAGCACCTCATCGAGAACCGGCTGATCGACTACATCCGGACCGCGCCCAACCACGCCGGCGGCATCAGCCACCAGCGCAAGATCTACGCTCTCGCCGAATTGCACGGGGTCAAGGCCGGGCCGCACGGGCCGTCCGACATCTCGCCGATCTCGATCGCGGCCTCGATCCACCTGGGCGCGGCGACCTCGAACTTCGGCGTGGCCGAGTACATGGGCTTCCCCGAGGTCGTCCACGAGGCCTTCCCCCACGCGTGGACCTACGCCGACGGCGTCCTACAGCCCGGGGACGCGCCCGGCCTCGGCGTCGAACTCAACGAAGAGGTGCTCAACTCCGAGCCCTACACGCCCGCCTACCTGCCCACGGCGCGCCGCGTCGACGGCTCCGTCCTGGATTGGTGACCGCCATGGCCCAGCTCTCCCGCGCCGCCCTCGCATCGACGCCCGGCCTCGCCGGCCACCTGATCGGCGCCGCCGCCCCCGAGCGCACCGGCATCGTCCACCTCGGGCTCGGCAACTTCCACCGCGCCCACGCGGCCGTCAACACCGCGCTCGCGCTCGCCGCCGAGCCCGGCGACTGGGGCATCGTCGGCGTCGCGAACCGCTCCCACAAGGTGACCGACGCGCTGGCGTCCCAGGACTTCCTCTACTCCGTCGTGACGCTCGATCCCGAGCACCGCGACGTCGGCGTCGTCGACGTGCACCGCCGCGTCCTGGTCGCCGCCGACGACGGCCCCGAGGTCGTCGCTGCCATCGCCGACCCCGCGCACCGCATCGTCACCCTGACGATCTCCGAAGTCGGCTACCACCTGGACGCCCGCACGAACGA
>DAIRTI010000088.1:10398-13800 GCA_036803965.1 Propioniciclava sp. | reverse complement strand
TGGTGATCCCGCCGGCGTGGCGCGATGTCTGGATCTGTCCGCTGCCCAACGGTCATCTGCAGGCCACCGGCCTGGACGCCGCCGGCCGCCGCCAGTACCTCTACCACCCGGCCTGGCGGGCGCAGCGCGACCGGGCGAAGTTCGACCGTGTGACGGCCGCGGCGGCGCGGCTGCCCGAGGTGCGCGGCAGGGTCGCGGACGATCTGGCCCGCCCCGGGATGCCGCTCGAGCGCGCCGCCGCCGTCGCGGTCAGGCTGCTCGACCTCGGCTATTTCCGGATCGGCAACGACTACTACGCGGACGCCAACGGCTCCTTCGGGCTGACCACGCTGGAGCGCCGCCACGTGCGGGGCACGCCGGACGGGCTGGCCTTCCGGTTCGTCGGCAAGTCGGGGATCGAGCACCGCGTGACGATCGAGGACGCCGGCGCGATCGCCGCGCTCCAGGCGATGCGGAGGCGCCGGGGCGGCGACCGGCTGCTCGCCTATCGCAACGGATCCGGGTGGACCGACCTCGGTTCGGTGGCGGTGAACGCCTACCTGGCGGAGCTGTTCGGCGGCGAGTTCACCGCCAAGGACTTCCGCACCTGGCACGCGGGGGTCCTGGCCGCCGAGGCGCTCGCCCGCTCGCCCGAGCCGGGAGCTTCGGCGGCGTCCCGGAAGCGCGCGATGCGCGCGGCGGTGGTCGAGGTGGCCGACTATCTCGGGAACACCCCGGCCATCGCGCGGGCGTCCTACATCGACCCGCGGGTCTTCGACCTCTACGAGTCGGGCGTCACGATCGCGGACGCCGTCCGTCGCTCGGACGCCCACGGTGCGGCCGGGTCCCCCGCAGGGCGGGCGGCGCTGGAGCGGGCGGTGCTTGAACTGCTCTCGGGAAGCCCGTGAGTCCTCCTCGGCCGCCCACTCGGACCGGCAACCTTGACCGCCCCGGACGCGAACCCGCCCCGGACGCGAACCTGCCGGCCACCCCGAAGGGCGACCGGCAGGCGCGTGTGCGGATCAGGTGAAGAGGCTGACCCCACCGGGGCCGACGATCAGGCCGACGACGATGAGGACGATGCCCCACAGAATCTGCTTTCGTATGATCGCGAAGATCCCCGCGATGACGAGGACCGCCGCGAGGATCCAGAGCAGGGTTGCCATGCGATTCTCCTTCCCGAGCCGGATTCAGACGCTGGTCGCGTCAGTCGAGCTTGTCCTTGACGGCGTCCTTGGCCTTCTCGACCGTCTGCTTGACGTCGGCCGCGGCCTGTTCGGCCTGGCCCTCGGCCTCGAGCCGCTCGTTGTCGATCAGCTTGCCCGCGGCCTCCTTCACCTTGCCGACGGCCTCCTGCGCTGCGTTTCGGATCTTGTCATCGGCTCCCATGAGTCCTCCTCGATCGGTTCGTAGGCCTCCGATACCCGTGGAGGGGTCGGACAAACGCCGGTTGGACGCCGGGGAGGCCGGGTAGCCGTCCCCCATGAGCGAATCGAAGCCCTCCGACCAGCAGCAGTTCCCGCCGCAGGAACAGGCTCCGCCCGGCCTCACGGACGCAATGAATCCCCGGCCCGACCACGGCGAGGAGTCCTACCAGGGGCACGGCCGCCTGGCCGGCCTGCGCGCGCTGATCACGGGCGGCGACTCGGGCATCGGACGCGCCACCGCCATCGCGTTCGCCCGCGAGGGGGCCGACGTCGCCATCAACTACCTCCCGCAGGAGCAGCCGGACGCCGACGAGACGGCGTCCTGGATCGAGCGGGCGGGACGCAAGGCCGTCCGGATCCCCGGTGACATCACGGACGCCGCGGTCTGCCGCGACATCGTCGAGACGGCGGTGCGCGAGCTGGGCGGGCTCAACATCCTCGTGAACAACGCCGGCTTCCACTACACGCGCGACGACGCCGGCACGCTGGAGGGCCTCGAGCCGCAGCTCGTCGATCGGGTCCTGAAGACGAACATCTGGGCCACGCTGTGGCTCACCCAGGCGGCCGTGCCCCACCTCGCCGCGGGGTCGTCGATCATCAACACGAGTTCGATCCAGAGCTACGAGCCGTCCGAGTCGCTGCTCGACTACGCGGCGACCAAGTCGGCGATCAACTCGATCACCGTGAACCTGGCCAAGCACCTCGGACCGAAGGGCATCCGCGTGAACGCCGTCGCGCCGGGTCCGATCTGGACGCCGTTGCAGCCCGCCACGCGCGAGGCCGACGAGGTGGCCGAGTTCGGCTCGAGGTCGCCCCTCGGACGCGCCGGCCAGCCCGCCGAGGTGGCCCCGGCGTTCGTCTTCCTCGCCTCGCCCTCGGACGCCAGCTACGTGTCGGGAAGCATCCTCGGCGTCACCGGGGGCCAGGCGACGTTCTGAACGGCTCGACCGTCAACAGGTCGCCCACCTGGCAGCCGAGGGCATCGCAGATCGCCGCCAGGGTCGAGAACCGGATCGCCCGCGCCCGGTCGTTCTTCAGCACTGACAGGTTGACGAGGCTGATCCCGACCAACTCCGCCAGGCGCGTCAGCGTCATCGACCGCGCGGCGAGGAGTTCGTCGAGGTGGCAGCGGACGCGTCCCTCGTCGTCGTCCGGAGGCATCAGACGAGGCCCTCGGTGTCGGCCTGCATCCGTTCGCCGGCGCGGAACGCGAGGCCGAGCAGCGCCAGCGCGAGCGCAGCGACCAGCGGGAAGAACGAGAACGTCACCGACCACATGGCCGGCTCCGGCCAGCCGAGGTAGCTCAGATCCGCCGCGTTCTGCGGGAAGGAGTCGACCCAGATGCCGGACGCCTCCGCGCCCCAGCTGTGCACGGCCAGCGCCTCCTGTCCCGCCAGGTAGGCGCCGAAGCTGTCGAGGAGCGACCAGGCGAGAGACCCCACGAACAGCGCCAGCGCGCCACGCAGCATCGGTGCCGCCAGGCCGGTGAACGGCCTCTGCGCCTGCAGATTGCGGCCCAGGCGGGCCACGATGAGGGCGATCACGATCGCGACGCCGCCCTTGAGCAGCGTCGCCGCGGCGAGCAGCGAGCGACTCGTCCAGCTCAGCCCAGTGACGGTCAGCGTGGCACGGTCGGCGCCGCCGGCCACGATGGCCGCCGGCGGCAGGTCGATCGACAGGCCGGGCACCTTCACCGCAGGTGCATGCACCGCCAGCGGCACCTCCACGGTCGTCGTCCCGCCTACGAGGGAAAGCACGATCGTCGCAAGCGTCCAGACGATGGCGACCCCCACGATGACCCAGCACGCGATCTCCACGAACCGCACCAGCCGCGGGCCGGACCTCAGCAGTGTGGAAACCAGGGCGAGGATCCCGGTGAGGGCCAGGCCCAGCACCAGGGCGAGCACGATGCTGTACATGACGCCTCCTTATCGTTGCTCGATAAGGTTATCGACAAGCGATAAGCAACTCCAGAGCGCAAGGGGGCGCTGACACG
>DAIRTI010000088.1:0-10298 GCA_036803965.1 Propioniciclava sp. | reverse complement strand
ACCCCCTCAGCCGGACCCCATCGACGATCGGCGGGACCGTGGCCGGGATCGTTCCCGCCGGCGGTCCTCCGTTGCGGACGCCCGCGCTCCAGCTCGCCCGTTGGGTGAATCCGCCCCCTTGCGGGCAGTTCGCCCGCACTGGCTGAATCCGCCCCCTTGCGGGCAGTTCGCCCACCGGATACGCGGGGCGAACTCGCCGCAGGGGGGCGCTGACAGGAAGCCAACGCTCGGAGAACCCCTCAGCCCGACCCCTCCGACGGATGGCGGGATCGTGGCTGCGATCGTTCCCGCCGGCGGTCCTCCGTTGCGGACGCCCGCGCTCCAGTCGCCCGCGCTGGGCGAATCCGCCCCCTTGCCGGCAGTTCGCCCCGGGCGCCAGGCGGAGGAGGGCGTCCAGCCATTCTGGTACGAGCGTACGAACCTGTGCGTGCCCGGCCGTGGCAAGTATCGTGAGGCTCACCTGCCGGCCGGTTCGGCGGTCACGCTCGGACGAAGGGGGGCGGCATGGCACGCGAGCGCGGCAAGCCTCCCGGACGCCCTCTCGACCGTCCGCAGTGGATCGACTGGATCGCCCAGCACGGCGACATGGGCGCCCGCGTCGCGGCGTACGACTGGGCGTCCACCCCGCTGGGCCCGATGGAGGAGTGGCCGACGACCCTGCGGACCTCGGTCATGCTCTGCGTCGGCTCGCTGTTCCCGATGTCGGTGCGGTGGGGCGAGGAGCTGACGCTCATCTACAACGACGGCTGCCGCGAGGTCTACGGCGCCGAGCGCTACGAACGCGGGCTGGGGCGTCCGACGGCCGAGGTGTGGCCCGACCTCTCCGACGTGGTCACCGAGCGGATCGCGTCCTCGATGCGGCACGGGCGGGCCTACTTCGCGGTCGACCGCCTGGTGCCCATGAACCGCAAGGTGCCGCTCGAGGAGACCTACTTCACGTTCAGCTACACCCCGATCGTCGACGACGACGCGACCGTGCGCGGCGTCTACTCGACGTTCATCGAGACCACCCGCGAGGTGCTGGCGACGCGCCGGCTGCGGACGATGGCGTCCCTGGGCCGCGATCTCGGCGGCTCGCGAACGGAGTCCGAGCTGGCCAAGATCGCCATGCGGGAGCTCGCCGACAACCGCGCCGACCACCCGGCCGGGGCGCTCTACCGGGCGCCCGCCGACGGCCAGGACGCCGGCATCCCTCTCGCCGCGTTCGGCGAGCCGCTGCCCGAGGCCCAGGTGGCCGCGCTCGTCCGGGCGTGCCTGGCCGAGGGCCGGCCGCAGCACGCCGACGTCGCCCCGGCCGCCGGCTCCCACGTCGCCGGGCTGCACGCCCACGGCATCTGGGATCCCGACTGCGAGGGCCCCACCCACGTCCTCGTGGTGGCCCACCACGCGTCCCGCCCCTGGGACGAGCCCTTCGAGGCCTACGTCACGCTGCTCGCCACCACGCTCGGCGGCGCCCTGGTCCGCCAGGCCGAGCTGCGCGCCGAGCGGCTGCGCGCCGCACGGGCGTCCGCGCTCGGACAAGCCAAGTCGGCCTTCCTCGCCGGCATCAGCCACGAACTTCGGACGCCGCTGGCGCTGGTCGCCGCGCCTCTGCGGGACGCCCTGGAACGGGGCGGGGCCGGCTCGCGCCGCTCCCTGGAGTTGGCCGAGGCCAACGTGGCCCGCCTCAGCCACATGGTCGACTCCATGCTCGACTTCAGCCGCCTGGAGGCGGGCCGGATCGCCCCGCGCCTCGAACTCACCGACGTGGGGCTGCTGATCCGGGGGCTGGCGGCCTCGTTCGAGCCGGCGTTCAAGCGCGGGGGGCTCGGCTTCGCCTGCGAGGCGTCCGGGCTGTCACGCGCGGCGCTGGCCGACCGCGACATCCTCGAACGCATCGTCTCGAACCTGCTGTCCAACGCACTCAAGTTCACGCCCGCGGGCTCGGTGCGGCTGGCTCTCTCCGAGGAGTCGGGCGGCTACCGGATCGACGTCACCGACACCGGGCTCGGCATCGACCCGAAGGACCACCAGCGCATCTTCGCCGGGTTCGAGCGGCTGCCACCCAAGCCGGGCGCGCGGGCGTCCGTCGGCGCCGGCATCGGGCTGGCGATGGTGCGCCAGCTCGCCGGGGTCCTCGGCGGGACGGTCGCGCTGGCGTCCGAGCCCGGGCAGGGCAGCACGTTCAGCGTGCACCTCCCGTTCGAGCCGCCCACCCACCCGGACGCCCCGGGCCAGTCGCTGATCCCGCGTCCCGTCGAGACGTTCGTCGCCGAGATCGACAGCTGGACGCCGCCCGTTCAGACGCCGGCGCGCGCCACGGCGTCCGGACCCCGCCTGCTCATCGTCGAGGACGACGCGCAGCTCGCGAGCTTCCTGGCCGAGTCGCTGTCGAACACCTACCGCGTCTCGATCGCCCCGGACGGCGGCGCCGCCCTGGCCCTGATGCGGGAGGAGTGCCCCGACATCGTGCTGTCCGACCTGACCATGCCGGGCACCGACGGGCTGGGCCTGCTGGATGGCATCCGCGACGACCCGGCGCTGCGCGACGTGCCGGTGCTGCTGCTGTCGTCGCGGGTCGGGATCGAGCACGCGACGTCCGCGCTGGGGCACGGGGCCGACGACTACGTCACCAAGCCGTTCACGATGGCCGACCTGCGGGCGCGCCTGGAGGCGAACCTGGCCCGGGTGCGGGAGCGTTCGCTGGACGCCGCCTGGCGCCGCGCCGTCATGTCGGGGATCAGCGACGGGGTGATCGTGTTCGACGCCGAGGGCGAGGTGCTCGAGGTCAATCGCGCCTTCACCGAGCTCCTCGGCTACAGCCTCGCCGACGGGCCGTTCCGGGCGCCCTACCCGTGGTGGCCCACGCCCGCCGAGGACGCCGACGCCGCCGCCGCGATCGCGAAGGGACACGAGGCCGCCCTGGCCGGGGAGTACGCCTCCGGTGAATTCCTGTTCTACGACCGCGACCGCAACCCGGTCTGGGTGTGGTCGGCCGTGGCCCGGGTGCTGCACGAGCAGACGGGGATGAGCGCGAGCGTCCGGACCGTGAGGGACATCCGGCGCGAGAAGGCGGCGCAGGAGCGGCGGGCCACCGCCGCGCGGGTGAGCGCCGACTTCGGCACACTCGACGACCTGGCCGCCCTGTTGTCGGCGGCCGAGTACGGCTTCGAGCTGCTGTTCTTCGGGGTGAGCACGATCCAGCTGAGCGTGCCGGGGCGTCCGGACGTGTGGTTCAGTTCCGGACGCGCCCACGGCGCCGACGAGCTGCCCCCCGAGATCGCGGCCGGGCTGGGCGGCTCACCGAACGCCGACGCGACCAGCCTGCGGCCGGGCATTCTGCTGGTGCCGCAGACCACCACGCACACCTGCCGGGCGTGGATCCAGTTCCCGCGTCCGCGGCGCATCGGGGTGGACGAGATGATGGTCGCCGACCTGCTCGCGCAGTCGTTCGGCGTGGCGGTCGACCGGGTCATCGTCTCCGAGCGCGCCGCCGACCGCGAGGCCAACCTGCAGCAGGCCGTCGAGAGCCACCGGCTGATCGGGCAGGCCATCGGCATCCTCGTCGAGCGTCACCGGATCCTGCCGACCGAGGCCTTCGACCTGCTCAAGGCCGCCAGCCAGCAGCGCAACCTGAAGCTCCGCGACATCGCCGCCCGGGTCATCGAGACCGGGGCGGAGCCCTCCGAGGCCTGAGTCCCTCAGGCGGCTGGCGCCGTCGCGTTGCCGGTTCGTTTCGGCTTCGTTGCGGCCCGGTGATGAATTCCGGTCGGGCTTGACTCCGAATGCCATGCGGACAAGAATCGAGGAGTCAGAGCGGTCAAACCACGTGCCGACTCGGGCAATGCTCCGAAAGGAGATGACGATGGCACGTGGCAGCGAGCCCAACTCCACCGTCTCCACCCGCGAACAGCGCACCGAAGAGCTCCTCACCCTGCTCACTGACGCCGAGGGCGCCGATCGCGAACCGATCATCGAAGAGATCGTCGGCCTGAACCTCGGGCTCTGCGACGCCCTCGCCAACCGCTACGCGAACCGCGGGGCGGAGCGCGAGGACCTCGTCCAGGTGGCCCGCATGGCCCTGCTGATGGCGATCAAGCGGTACCGTCCGACCGAGGGACGCCCCTTCGCGGCCTTCGCCGTCCCCACGATCACCGGTGAATTGAAGCGGTACTTCCGCGACCACTGCTGGGCGGTCCGTCCGCCGCGCCGCATCCAGGAACTCCGGGCGCGCGCCAGCAAGCAGCGTCAGGACATGGAGCAGCGCCTCGGGCGTCCGGTCACTTCGGACGAACTGGCCGAGGAACTCGACGTCGACGCGTCGCTGTACCGCGAGACCGAACTGGCCGTGGCCAGCTACCGTCCGTGGTCGCTGGACGCCCCCACCGACGGCCCGCACAGCGGACGGTTGGCGAGCGCCCTGGCCTACACCGACACCGACATCGAGCGGCTGCCCGACACCCTGTCGCTGCGCCGGGCCCTGGCGACGCTGAGCCCGCGCGAGCGGCAGGTGGTGAGCTGGCGGTTCGAGGAGGGGTGCACCCAGACCGTGATCGCCAACCGGCTCGGGATCTCGCAGATGCAGGTCTCGCGCATCCTGCGGCGCATCCTGGTCAACACGGCCGCGGCCTTGCAGGACACCGATCCGCTGGCCAGCTGATCATTCGAGTCGCTCCAGGTCGTCCACGGCGGGGCCCTCGATGAGGGCTCCGCCGGGGGCGAACCGGGAGCCGTGCAGCGGGCAGTCCCAGGTCTGCTCGGCGTCGTTCCAGCCGACGATGCCCCCGAGGTGGGTGCAGACGGCCGACACCGTGCAGGTGCGTCCGTCGACGGTGGAACGCGCCGCAGGGCGGACGCCGAGGCGTCCGATCTCTCCGTGGCCTTCGTCGACGTCGCCGATCGGACGCTGCTCGGCGCTCTTCCAGCCGAGGGCGGCCTCGACGGCGACCATGCCGCTGTACCGCAGCAGGTCGGCCGCGCCGGGCCCGCCGAGGTGGATGCGGTCGAGCCGGTCTGCCCAGTCGGCCATGCCCGGTGTTGGCTGGTCGCCCGTGATCAGGTAGGTCAGGCGGAGGGCCGCGGCGACGCCGTTGGTCAGCCCCCACTTGTCGAAGCCGGTCGCGGCGAGGACGCGCCCGCCGGTCAGGGGCAGGCGTCCGACCGAGGGAAGCCCGGAGGCTTCCTGATAGTCCTGGGCCGACCAGGCATGCTGGACGACCGCGCCCGGGAAGTACCGCTCGCTCCACGACGCCAGCTCGGTGTAGCGGTCTCCGGTCGCGGCGCGTCCCACCTCGTGGCCCTGCCCGCCGACGATCAGCAGTTCGGTGTCGCCGAGCGGAACGGTGCGCAGCGTCCGGACGGGCTCGTCGACCGAGAGGTACATGCCTTGTGGAATGGTGGCCGGCGCGCCAGGCACCTCGAGCGCGAGGGCGTACGAACGCAGGGCCTTCAGCCGCGCGAAGTGGGCGCCGCGGTCGACGATGGGGGTGCCGGTCGCCAACACGACGTGGTCGGCGCCGACGTCGCCCGCGAGCGTGACGACCGTGCAGGGCGTGCCCATCCGGAGGCCGTGCACGCGGACGCCGACGTGCAGTACGCCGCCCAGGCTCTCGAACTCGGCCAGCAGGGCGGCCAGGACGTCCATCGGGTGGAACTGCACCTGGTCGGGCAGCTGGATCGCCGCCCTGACCTCGTAGGGCAGTCCGGTGTCGTCGGCCCTTGTCACGGGCAGGCCAGCGGCTCGCGAGGCGGCCAACTCGTCGGTGAGCAGCTCCTCGCCGGCCACGGTGGTGGCGTAGGTGTAGGCCGTGCGCCGCTGGTAACCGACGCCATGGGCGTCCAGGAAACCGAGCAGCCATTCCTGCCCGGCGAGGTTGGCCGAGACGTGGGCGGCGAGGACCTCGTCCCCCTGGTGCGAGCGGACGCGCGACAGCGACAGCCCCTGCAGCAGGCTCAGCTTCGCGGTGGTGTGGCCGGTCGTGACGGCGCCGATCCCCGACTTCTCGATGAGCACGACCCGCTGGCCGGCGCGCGCCAGCAGCACGGCCGTGGCCAACCCGGTGATGCCGGCGCCGACCACGGCCGTGTCGTAGCGCCGGCCCGGCTCGAAGGGCGCCGAACGTGGCGCCACCGGACGCGTGGCGAGCCAGAGCGATGAGGTCGCCCGGCCCTCGGGGCCCCCGGGGACGGGGCCGGGCACGGCGTCCGGATCAGTGCTCACTCGTCGGTGCTGACGTAGCGTCCGGGGTCGGCCTCGAACTTGTCGCGGTCGCTCTCGGAGCAGAAGTAGTAGGTCTGGCCGTGATAGCTGGTCACGGGCGCGGTGTGCGTGTCCACTTCCATCCCGCACACCGGGCAGGTCTGGGTCGCCATCGGTCCTCCTTGCGGTAGTCAGCTGGGGGTCGCCCGTCGGCGTCCCCTGGCTTTGGTCTACCCGGACGCCGTCGGCGACAAACCGCCGATCGTGCGTCTCGGACGCCCCAGCAGTCCGCGCATCGGGACCGTCCAGACGTCGCTGCCAGCGACGCCCCAGCCGGCGAGCAGTTCGTTGGCGGCCAGGAACCCGGTGGTGGCGGCGCGCTCCATGAGCGCGACCGGGTAGTCGCAGCGGACCCAGTCGCCAGCCAGCACCAGGGCGGGCGACGGCGTCCGGACGCCGGGACGCTCTGCCCAACGCTCGGGTCCGATGAGCGTGCAGTCGTCTCGGATCAGCAGTTCGCGGTGGGCTTCGGACGCGTGCGTGGTCTCCGGGTAGACCCGGTGCAGTTCGGCGACCATGCGGTCGACGAGGGACGCCGCGGCGTCTGAGTCGGTCAGGACGTCGGGGCCGCAGGCGTAGGCGTGCAACTCGACGACCGAGCCGCCGTTCCCGGCCGACCACGCCGCCGCGCCGGCCTCGAACCGCTCCAGGACCGACACGTTGTCGAGCGGCCCGTAGCCGGACGTGCCGAGGAAGGCCGGGCGGTCGGCGTCCACGAGCCTGTCGAGCCACAGCCGGACGACCGCGAACGGTGGGGCGTTGTAGGTGGCGGCGACCTGGTGCTGCCAGGCTGCAAGGTCGGCCGGATCGACGGCGCGGTCGGGTCGGCCGCCGGCGCTCCGGCCGCCATGCCCGGGGGCCGACCCCGGCGCGGGATTCGGGCGGCCGGGTGAGTCGCAGGCGAGGCCGGCGATGAGCGCGCGGGCGGCGCGTGGGTCCGCGGCGAGGACGACCGCGTCGGCGTCCAGGGTCTCGGATGGTCCGTCGCCGGGCGCGATGCCGATCTCAACCCCGGCGGGCGTGAGCGTGAGGCCGCAGGCGGGCGTCCCGACCCTCAGGTCGACGCCGAGGCCTTCGAGGTGCGCGCCGACCGGCGCCCAGAGGGCGGTGTCGTAGTCGTCGGTGGGGACGTCGAAGAGCAGTCCCTCGGCGGAGCCCAGGAAGTAGGTGTGGAACATCGCGACGAGTTCGCCGGCGCCGAAGTCGTGGGGGTCGGCGAAGAACGAGCGGGCGAAGACCTCGAGCGCGAGGTCACGGGCGGCGTCCGGGAAGCGGAGGCGGTCGAGGAAGCCCGCCGCCGACTCGCCGTCGTAGCGCTCGTAGGTGCCAGGGAAGGCGACCTGGAGAAGCTCGAGCGCCGCGGGGACGTTCACCCTCGTCAGGTCGCGAATCGTGAACGTCGGGCTCTGCCGGACGAACTCGATGACACTCCAGGGCGGGGTGCGGGGCAGGTGGGCGAACGAGTCGCGGACGCCGTCCGGGCGCTGCAGTGGGTAGTCGGCGACCGGCCGCAGCCGAGCGAGGCCGGGGTCGGCGCGGCGCAGCAGGGCGCGCAGGTTGTAGTACTGCCGGAAGAACGCGTGGAAGCCGCGGCTCATCGTGCGGTCGCCGGGCAGGGGCCAGGCGGCGACGCGTCCGCCGAGCCGGTCGGACGCCTCGAGCACCGTCACCCGGACGCCCCGCTCGGCCAGCACGGTGGCGGCCGCCAGCCCCGCGATGCCGCCGCCCACGACGACGACGTGCCTGTCGGCGTCGATCCTGGACGCCCCCGCCGGCCCCGGGTGGCGGACGGCGTTGCGGTCGCGTCCGGGACGATCGGCCGTGGTTCTGCTCATCGGGGCACCTCCGGCTTGTGGGCGATCAGGGTGTGCAGGATGCCCCGCTGCCAGCCCGTTGCCGTGCGGGTGGCGAGGCGGTCGAAGCCGGCGGCGGCGAAGCGGTCGGCGAGGCGTCCGAACGACTCGAAGTCGACAACGCTGCGCCACAGGTAGCGGTAGAGGTCCCGGCCCGACCCGACCAGGCCGCCCAGCGGCACGATCACCGCCCCGCAGACGGCGTCCCACACGGCGCGGGCGCGGCGGTCGTCCGCGACGGAGTACTCCTGCACCGTCACCCAGCCGCCCGGACGCAGCAGTTCGAAGATCTCGGACGCCGCCCGGTCGCGCCGGTCTTCGGGCAGGTTGCGGAACAGGTACGCCGTCAGCACGCCGTCGAAGGACGCCGGCCCGAGCGCGGCGAGGTCGAGGTCGCCCGCGACGGCCCGGTCGAAGCGAACGCCGTCCGGCCAGCGCTTGCGGCGGGCCTGGGCCAGCATGCCGTCGGAGGCGTCCAGGCCGAGGACTTCGCTGCCGGCCGGCGCCGCACTCAACAGGGCCCGCGTGGACGCCCCCGAGCCGCACGCGAGGTCGAGCAGGCTCAGCGATCGAGGGGGGCGAACTGATACTGGAGGGTTATGGCCCGTAGTCGGGCCAAAACCCTCCAGTATCCGCTCGACAAGGTCGCGGGCGGCTCGGCGCAACTCGGCGTGGTAGCCCGGGTTGAGCCCGACCATCAAGTCGTAGTGGGCCGCGCCGTGGTCGAATGCGGCGCTGGTCGTGGACGAAGCGGCCGGAGTCGCGCTGGTCGTGGAGGGGGCGGCCGGAGCCGAACCGTGGTCGAGGGCCTCACGGGTGGTCACGAGTGTCGCCTCTCCATCGGTGTGCCGGGGCGGCCCGCCACCGGCGGGGTCTCCGAACGGACCGTCTCGGGTTGCGTTCCTCCCTCACGGCGCTCACGTGGCGAGCCGACCGAAGCGGCCAACCCCTCAGGGGCTCGGCCCTCGCGGCGTCCTAGCCTGATCCAGGAGATGAGCGTGAGGGTCACCATCGCGAAGCCGAAGCCGAAGTCTTCGACGGGGATGTCCCACGGGAAACGGACTCCCGCGTGCTGGCTGGGCTCGTAGAGCACGATCGGGGCGCTCAGCTTGGTGAGCCAGCCGTCGACGAGCATCTGGAAGCCGAAGACGATCGCCATCGCGACCCAGTACTGGGCGGAGCGGAAGATGCCTGTGCGTGCCCAGAACAGCTCCAGCGCCACCACGGCGACGACCGCCACCACAGTGGCCACGGTGTACTCAGGCATCGGCGTCCTTCCTTGCCGGCTGGGGCTCGGCGGTGCGGTCGCCGCGCAGCCAGCCCAGGACCGTGCCGACCGCCTCGTAGGTGAGCAGCCCGCACAGGGGGACGACGACGAAGAAGACCAGCTCCTCCAGCGGCATCGGGCCGAGCATGATGCCGGTCGTGAACCGCGGGCTGTAGGACCAGTGCCCGCGCACGATGCCGGCGATGTCCCAGGCCGAGAACACCAGCACGGTCGGCAGCAGCGCGAGCAGCAGCCGCCGCGGACGCCGGTACACCCGCGCGGAGAACACGAACTCCAGCGGCAGCGTGATCGCGAGGCAGGCCGCCATGAGCAGCAGGTACTCCCCCGGCCCGCCCATCAGGACGCACCCTCCCGCGCCAACCGCCGGCTGAACTCGTAGCGGGCCAGGGCTTCGGCGCGCTCTTCGGCGTGGTCGACGATCGGACGCGCATACCCGCAGCGGTACCCATCAGCCGCCCGCCAGGGCTCGTGCGCCCAGTCCCCCGCGAGGTGCCGCAGCTCGGGCACCCACCGCCGTACGTAGTCACCGGCAGGATCGAACTTCAGCCCCTGCGCGAGTGGGTTGAACACGCGGAAGTACGGGGCGGCGTCCGTGCCGGTGCCGGCGACCCACTGCCAGCCGTGGCTGTTGGACGCGAGGTCGTAGTCGGCGAGGTGGGTCCGGAAGTGCGCGGCCCCGATCGGCCACCAGACGTGCAGGTCCTTGACCAGGAAGCTGGCCGCGACCATGCGTACCCGGTTGTGCATCCAGCCGGTGGCGAGCAGCTGGCGCATGCCGGCGTCCACGAGCGGGAAGCCCGTGCGGCCCTCGCGCCACGCCTCAATGCGTAGGGCGACCTCGGGGTCGTCCTCGCGGTCGTAGCGCAGGCCGGGCAGCGGGTTGAGGTCGGCCCAGCCGGACGCCGGCGCGTGCGCCAGC
>DAIRTI010000087.1:0-13819 GCA_036803965.1 Propioniciclava sp. | reverse complement strand
TCGTCCCCGACGTGGGCGCTATGTAGGCGAGACCGGTGGTGTAGGTCTCGGCCGTTGAGCCGAGGCTCGTGAACGGGATCGCCGTGGCCAGGCTGCGGGCCGTGGTCGGCACGTTCGCCGCGTCCACCTTGTAGAGCTTGCCGGTGGAGGTGTTGATCCCGAGGTAGAGGTTCCCGTCGCCGTCGAACGCGATGTCTCCGTGGAAGCCCTGATCCGACGTCGGCGTCGTGAGCCGGCCCACGTAGCCGATCGAGGTGTTCGTGTTCGTGTCGAAGGCGTAGAAGTCCCAGGCGGTGCTGGTGGCAAGGGCGTAGTAGTAGATGCCGGTCACCGGGTTGATGGCGCCCGCCGTCGCCGTGATGACCTTGTTCGGATCGTTGTACGTGGTGCCCAGCACCGTTGCGCCGGTGAAGGTGTCGCGGGAACCGTCCGCGAGGTTGACGCGGTAGACCGTGAGCGCAGATCCCGTGGCCGGCAGGGTCGCCATGAAGTAGGCGTAGCCCGACTGCGAGACGGCCAGGGCGTCCGGCTGAGACGTCGGCAGCGTGCCGAGGCTGGACACGACGGTGGTGAGCGTCCCGTTGGAGTACTTGAGGATGGCCGGGTATCCCGTGCTGGAGGTCGAGGTCAGGAGGTAGAGGTCGTTGGGGCTGCAGGTGTAGCTCGCCGCTGCCTGGGCGGACACGCCCACCGTGGCCGCCTCGCTGGCCGGTGCGACCTTGGCCGTGGCGGCCGTGCTGGTCGCGGTCGTGGCACCGGGTGTCGCGCCTGGGGTCTCGGACACCGTCGGCGAGACCGAACCGGCGGGCGACGCGGTCGCCATCGCCGAGGGAGTTCCCGCCACCGAGGAGGCGGTGGCGGGCGAGCCCGTCTCGGTCGCGGTGACCGTGGGCGACGTGGTCGCGGTGGCGGTCGTCTGGGCGGAGGCCTGCGTCGCCGCAGCCAGGAGCAACAGACCCGAGAGCAGAGCTGCGATGACCTGGCGTCGTGGACGCTGCCCACCTGGACGCTGGGCTGGCCCCCGCCGGCGCGTTGATTTCACTACGGTCTCCAAGGTGCGCGTTGAAGTGCCGCGACGGCGCGCGCCGCGTCACTCGGGTTCGGTCTCGGTCTGGATCGATGCGGTGATCCGAATCCCCCTGGCCGGGGATCTCCGTGCGGCAGTCAAGCAGCCGAGGGTGGGCGTCCCCCTCGCAGCAGGGGCGATTTCACCCTCGGTTCACCCATCCCCCTCACCCGTCTGCGGGGGCTGAAGGCGACGGTGGCCGGCTGCGGGGACGCCCAGGACGGGCCGGTGAATCAACTTCCGACAACCTGTACGTACTAGATCGTACAAAGTTTCCCGAATTCGCCCCGCTGAGGCTCGGACGCGCGTAACGTCGGTTCCACACCACCGACGAGGGAGTCGAGATGACCGACAAGGACTGGAACGACAACTACGACCTGATGGTCCTGGGGACCGGTGCAGCCGGGCTGAGCACCGCCCTGACGGCGACGAACGAAGGCCTTCGGGTCCTGCTGCTGGAGAAGTCGGAGTACTACGGCGGCACCACCTGCTACTCGGCCGGAACGTGCTGGGTGCCCGGCAGCAAGTACGTCGAGGAGGCCGGCCTCACGAACGACCTCGCCAAGGCCGAGACGTACCTGGACGCCCTCGTCGGCGACCGTGGCCCCAAAGAGATGTGGATGGCCTACCTCACCAACGGCCCCAAGATGATCGATTACATGGACGGCCTCGGCATCCGCTGGATCCCGTTCCCCGGCTTCGTCGACTACTACCCCGAGCTGGAGGGGTCCGGCCGCGGCTACCGGGCGCTGGAGCCCGAGCCCTTCGAGGGCAAGAAGCTCGGCAAGCAGGACTTCTCGCACCTCCGCGGCCCCGTGCCCGAGTTCGCTCTCTTCGGCGGGCAGCTGATGGTGCGCCGCAAGGAGGTCACCAAGCTCCTGCACCTGTTCGACGGCCAGGGCCTCGAGCGGACCCAGGTCGCGACGACGGCCGTGCCCCTCGGCGTCCGGTGGGTGACCGACCTTGTACGCGGATGGCCGCGCGGCACCCGCATGGTCATGGGCAACGCCCTGATCGCCAACCTCTACTACCAGTTCAAGAAGCGCGGCGGCACCATGTGGCTGAACGCCGTGACCACCGAGCTGATCAGCGAGGACGACCGCGTCACCGGCGCCGTCGTCGAGTACAAGGGCGTGCCGCGGCGCGTCCAGGCGCGCAAGGGCGTCGTCCTGGCGGCCGGGGGCTTCCCGGCCTCCTCCGAGCTGCGGAACAAGTACCTGCGCCAGCCCGCTGCCCAGTACACCCGCGCCGCCGACAGCTGCACCGGCGACACGTTCGCGCTGGCCGAGTCCGTCGGCGGCACGGTGGGCCCCGAGGACGACAACGGCGCCCTCTGGTTCCCGAGCTCGGTTGGCTACCGGGCCGACGGGTCGATGGCGGTGTTCCCCCACATCTGGGACCGCGCGAAGCCCGGCATGATCGCCGTCAACGCCGCCGGCAAGCGGTTTACCGACGAGGCCCGCTCCTACAACCACTTCGTGCGCGGCATGTACGAGTCGCACGAGGCCGGCGTGCCGACGATCCCGGCGTGGTTCGTCGCCGACCACGACCACATGATGAAGTACGGCCTCGGCATGATCTACCCGGCGTCCGTGGGCCCGCTGATGAAGCACTGGCTCGACACCGGCTACATCATCAAGGACGACACCCTGCGCGGCCTGGCCGCCAAGATCGGTGTGGACGCCGCGGGCCTGGAGTCCACCGTGTCGCGCTACAACATCGACGCGCGCAACGGCAAGGACACCGAGTTCGGCAAGGGCGACAGTGAGTACAGCCCGCAGTACGGCGACCCCCGGCATGAGCCGAACGTCAACCTCGGCCCGCTCGAGAAGGCGCCCTACTACGCGATGGCCGTGTACCCGACCCCGCTGTCGACCGGACGCGGCCTGCTGGTGAACCCCCAGGGTCAGTGCGTGACCGCCGAGGGGACGCCGATCGAGGGCCTGTACTCCTGCGGCTCGGACGCGCAGCAGGTCTTCGGGGTGCAGTACCCCGGCGGCGGCTGCCAGGTCGGCGCGGGCATGATCTTCGGGTACATGATCGGGCGTCACGCGGCCGGCAAGGAGGCGTGAGTTGGACGCCGCGACCTGCGGCCCGTTGGCGCTGTCCGCGCTGACGGTCCTGGACGCCCCGCCGCCCGACACCGTCTCGGCTGCGGCAGCGGCGGGGTTCGACGCCATCGGCGTCCGGGTGTTCCCTGCGGGGGACGAGCCCGCGTGGCCTCTGATCGGGGACACTCCGATGCTGCGCGAGACCCGTGCGCGGCTGGCCGATACCGGGCTGACGTGCTGGGACATTGAGGTGCTGCGGCTGCGAGAGGACAAGGAGCTCTCTGAGCAGCTGTCGATCCTGGACGCCGGGCACGCCCTCGGGGCGCGGTACGTGCTGGTCAACGTCAACGATCCCGATCGGGGGCGGAGGCTTGAGCGGCTGAACGTGCTGGCTTCGGAGGCCGACGCACGCGGGCTGACCCTGGCCGTGGAGTACATGATCTTCACCGAGGTGAAGACGCTCTCGGCGGCCGTGGAGCTGGTGGAGTCGATTGAGGGCCCGGCCGTGGTGCTGCCCGACTCGCTGCACGCGGCCCGCTCGGGTGGGACGGCGGCGGAGCTGGCGGCCGTGCCGGCGGGACTGATCGCGTACGCCCAGCTGTGCGACACGTTCGCGGAGCCGGCGCCGGCGTCCGAGGCGGAGGCCCTTGTCGAGGCCCGGACGCGGCGGCTGCTGCCCGGGGACGGCGACCTGCCGCTGGCCGACTTCGTCCGCGCGCTGCCGCCCTTCACGCCCCTGGGTGTGGAGGTTCCGATCCGCGACCTGCCGTTGGCCGAACGCTGTGTCGCCGCGTTGGCGTCCCTGCGGAGGACGATCCCGGAGAACTGACGGGTGGGAGAACCCCTGGTGGTGGGGTGAGGCGAGGTGGCGTCCTTTCTGGAGGGGGACGCCACCTCGCTGTTCGTCGTGCGTCCGATCGACGGTTAGCCTTGCTCCGGCCGGCGCCGGATCGGCCGGATGCCGACGCCACGCCGGAGGGTCGAATGAAGCGTGTCTGGGGAAGCCTCAGCCCGGTGGGCGTGATCGTCGGGGGGATTCTGCTGGCGCTGTCGCTGACGCCTTCTCTGCTGCCGCGCCCGGCGGTCCTGCAGGGGGTGGGTTCGGGGGTCGTGTTCGGGCTCGGCTACGCGGCCGGCGCGGGGGCGTCCGGCTTGGTGGCGTGGCTGACCCGCTGGCGTCCGAGCAAGGTCCTGGGTCGCCGCCTGCGGATCATCGCCTGGTCGGTCCTGGCGGTCGTGGTGGTCCTGGCGGCGGTCGGGGGCGTGGCCGCCCAGAACGAGGTGCGCCGCATGGTCGAACTGGCCCCGCTGGACAACGTCAACGTGTTCGGCTTCGTCGTCGCGCTCTTGCTCACCACACTGCTTTGCCTGGGCGCCGGGCGGCTCGTCCGGGTCGGCTGGCTGAGGACGCAGCAGTCGATGGTGAAGAGGGGACGCAGCCCCGGCCGCGCTCGGCGCGCGGCCACCGGGCGGGCGGTGCTGGCGATCCTCGCGACGCTCGCCCTGCTCACCGGCGTCGGCTACGTGCTGCTGGATCGGATCTACTACGGCACGAACGCGTACCCGACCGACGGGCTGGCCTCGCCCGAGAGCACGTACCGCTCGGCCGGGGCCGGGTCGGCCGTGGCCTTCGACCAGCTCGGACGCCATGGCGGCAACTTCATCACCGGCGGACCCACGGCCGAGAAGATCAGCGAACTCACGGGGAAGCCCGCGCTGACCCCCGCGCGCGTCTACGTGGGGATCGCCGCGGGGGGCACCCTCGCCGACCACGCGTCCACGGCGGTCCGCGAACTCGAACGGACCGGCGGATTCGACCGCGAGGTGCTGGTGGTGGCCACCACCACCGGGTCCGGCTGGCTGGAGCCACAGGCGGTGGACGCCGTGGAGTACCTGCATTCGGGCAACACGGCGATCGTGGCGCTGCAATACGCGTACACGCCGAGCTTCGTCACGGCGGCGACCGACCCGACCCTGCCCGCGGAGACGACCTCGGCGCTGTTCACGGCCGTCCGGGCCAAGTGGCTGACCCTGCCCGAGGACCACCGTCCCAAGCTGGTCGTCTACGGGCTCAGCCTGGGCTCCCAGGGGATCATGAACAGCTTCGGCACCCTGGACGCCCTCCTGACACGCACCGATGGCGTCCTCCTGGTCGGGCCGACCAACTCCGCCCCGCTGTGGCGCACACTGCAGGCCAACCGGGACGCCGGCTCCCCACCCTGGCAGCCCGTGCACGACGCCGGTCAACGCGTCAGATGGGCGTCCGGCTTCGGCGACTTCGAGAAGCTGACCGGACCCTGGGCGTCCCCGCGTGTCGCCATCCTGCAACACGCGACCGACCCCATCACGTGGCTCGGTCCGGAGCTGATCTGGCAGAGCCCGGAGTGGCTGGCCGAGGGCAACCGGGCCCCCGACGTCAGCCCCGCCATGCGCTGGATCCCCGTCGTGACCGCCATTCAGGTCGGGATCGACATGATGGTGGCCGAGGAGGTGCCCGCCCGGCACGGGCACAACTTCGGCGACGTCATGCTGCAGGGCTGGCAGGCCGTCACCGGCGACGGGGGCCTCGACCAGGCCGCCCTGGACAGGATCCAGAAGGTCATCGAGAGCTACGCGGTGATCAGTCCCGCGCAGGTCTGACCCGGCCGGGAACCTCTCGATCGATGCGCAGCACCTTGCGCGGGCGTCCAGGCTCGGCGTCCCTGGCCATGGGCTGCAGCTGGCCGCCGAGGGCCCCGGTGGGCGGTCGGACGGGGCCCGGCTCGATCGCGAGCGCGGACGGCAGCACATTGGTGTGGACGCCTTCGCTCGGGTCGGCGCTCATCCGCTCCAGGGCGATCGCCGGCGAGTGGACGAACGGGATGAGCACGTTCGGCTGGCCGTAGGTGGTGTCCAGGCCGAAGACGGCCACGTAGGTCGGCACCCACCAGTCGCCGGAGCCGATCGTCAGCGAGAACGCCCCACCCTCGACGTCGGCCCGGCTGAAGGGGGCAGCGAGGTCGGCCAGGTAGAGGTTGGCGTGGCCGTGCCACAGGTCACCCTGCGGCGTGCTGGGGATCTGGTAGCTCAGGACGAGGCGTCCGGGACCGCCGGCCTGGAGCGTCACGGGACCGTCCGTGCCGGTCTCTTCGAACGGGCCGCTCGGGCCGGGTCCCCCGCCCGGCCAGTACCCCACGTAGGGCTCGGTCACGAACACCGCGATCATCCGCCAGGCCCGGGTCGTGCGGGAGCCGGACCCGACTGAACGCAGCAGATACGCCCGGACGCCCTCGCTCGCGTCGGTGCTCAGCCAGACTCCGGCGTCGTGGTCGGTCGACGGGTATGCCAGATCGATCTCCGCGGCCAGGGGCACCACCACCTCGCGCGGGAGCGTGCCGGCGATCCCCCAGACGACGATCTGCTCCGGCGCCCACGCGTCGTCACCGCCCGCAAGGAGGATGAATTGCAGGCCGTCCGAGTCCAGCGCCTGGTCGGAGACGTCGATGCGGAAGGCGGCGGCGCGGCCGGCGCCGAGACCGTCGGGATCGACGTCGAGGGGGACCTCGAAGAGGTCTTGGCCCGCCCGGTTCACCAGGAGGGATGGGGCATCGTCGGTCCCGGCGTCCTCGACGTTGCGGGTCCGGATGGCGACGAAGAGTTCGTTCAACCTGGGCATCGGTCTCTCCCTCGTACCAGTCGCCCCCGAGGTTGGAGACGTCTGCGCAGATCCGATACCCTCTCCGACGGAGGATTCGCCTAGAGGCCTATGGCGCTCGGTTGGAAACCGGGTTGGGTTCACGCCCTCACGAGTTCGAATCTCGTATCCTCCGCCACTGCGATTCCCGTCCTGACTAGGGCGGGAATCGTTTTCGTAGGGGTTGCTCGCCAGTGGAACCCGCTACTTGTGCGCTAAATGTGCGTTATCTTTTCGGGCCCGGTCAGTTTCGCCAGAGTCGGCGCGCGACGGGCGAGTCCCGAAGTGTTGGCCGCTCGGGGAGCCGCACCCGCGCTGCAAGGAGCTGTTTGACGACGCCGCTAGCGGCTTCGTCATCGCGCTCTTGCGTCGACGCAATCTGTCGCTACACTTGCGACATACCGCCCGACCCCTCTGGGGTCGGGTTTCTCTTTCCTACCAGCCTGACGGCTTCGTGAGCCCGGCGACGGGAGACGGAAGCTGCGATCCGCTGAAGTCTTGCGCGGTGAGTTGGTACCACCAGTGGTCGCCGGCGCCAACTGTCGGCGCAGCGTTCAAGGCGCCCGCGGGGTAACCCTTTGTTGGGTTCACGAGTCCGACGGGGACGTGGTTCCGAGCGATCTGAACTGGCAGCTTCAGGTCGCTGTCGTTGCTGATCACCACTGCGGCCTCAACAGCTCCTTCCATGACGTCGACAAGTAGGTGGGCAGCGACGTTTACGTCGCTGCCCTTCTCCTCGCGTCGGGCCACGGACGCCATGAACGTCGCGTTGGGTACGTCCCCTCCAGCGCTGTCCTTCACCATGACCGGCCAGTCCGCGGTGGTGAGGATCGGCCGCCCCTTGGGTCCATGCGTGGCGAGGGGGTTTGTGGCGACTCGCTCGACGTAGGTTCCGAACTCGAGCACATCCGCGGCGCCGTGCTTGTTGAGGGCCCGGAGGTAGGTGTCCTGATCTTGCTGGCTCGACATGTTGCCTTGCCCCTTGATGCGCGCTGTACAGAAGACGACCCGCAGGTCGAACGGGCCAGTCCATCCGGAGTGCGACTGAATGACCGAATGGCCCAGTGCTCGGACGTCGAGCCAACGCCAACCGGCGGTTCCGCGACCACATATGCCGCGTCCGCCGTAATACAGGTTGTAGCCATCCACGTAGACGCCGACCTTCATGTGGTGAAGCATCCCAGAAGCGCCCCTGCGAGTGCTCCTCGATGCGGCCGGGTCGCTGCTTGTACAGAGTCGACGCGTGGACGGGTCAAGACGCCCTACGCCGGCGACGAAGGAACCGGTCTCCGGTGGGAATCGGCCGGAAGAGACGGTCGAGATCCTCCGCCCGCACTCGGATGAGCCGCTCACCAAAGCGGGACGCGGGTAGCCGACCCGCCGCGATGCGGCGTCGGAGCGTGTCGACGCTAACCCCGTAGAGTGCCGCGGCCTGTTGGAGCGACAGCCATTCCGGCGGGGGCTGGTTCCAGCTGGGCGTGGGATAGATCGCCATGGCGGTGTCCTTTCGACAGAGGGGTCAGATGCTGATGCCGCGGCTGCGGCCGGGATCGGGGCGATGGCTGGTCGGGGGCGGCGGGAGCGGTCGGCGGGTCATGGCGAGGGCTTCGTGTCGAGCCATTTCGTCTTCCTTCCTGATCAGGGTGGTGATGCGGTAGCGGAGGGCGTCGGCGGTGTGTTCGACGGGTAGCGGGCCGAGTTCGGCGGCCGTGGCGAGCAGCTGGTCGATGTCGGGCCGGCTCCCGGCGAGGCTGGCCAGGTGCGCGGCGAGGGCGGGCAGGGCGGAGTCGCCCGTGCAGGCCGGCGCGGCGGTGGTGATCCTGGGCAGCCATTCGCGGATGCCGGCCTGGCTGGCCTCGAGCGCGTGGTCGAGGCGGTGTTGGGTAACCCGTTCGGTCGCGTACGGTTGGGGGCCGCCGGTGGGGCGCAGATCGGTGTCGGGGATCTCATGAGCGGCACGCCACTGTTCGATGTCGGCCAACAGGTCGGGATCGATCGCCAGGAGGTGCTCGGCCCACCGTGGCGTGGCCGGATCCTCCGCAGCGAGCGCGCGAACCTCTTCGCCGAGCTGGCGGGTGAGTGTGTACCGGGCGGACAGGTATGCCTTCCAGGTCGGGTTGTCGAGGAGCTGGGTCGGAATGCCGGGCAGCCACGGGAGCGGTCCGCGGGTGCGGTTGTTCGCCTGGGTGAGATCGAGCCGGTAGTCGATGACGGCCGCCGGGTCGCGCGCGTCCTGCAGACCTCCCAGCGCGATGGCATCGCCGAGGACCTGCGCGGGGTTGTGGCCGTTGGCGGCGACCAGCATGAGGTGACTGCGTAGGGCCGGCCAAGCGTCGGCCTGGGCCAGCCCATAGAAGGCACCGGCGGCGGCGATGGTCTCCTTGATGTCCGCCGACAGGTGGTGCTCGGCGGCGTAGCTGATGGCGTCGAAGTAACACGTCGCGGCGGGGCCGAGGAGCTTGTCCGGCTGGTCGGCCTGGTGGAGCAGCGTGGTGGCGGACGCCGGCGCGTCGTCGCGTCCGATCACAGCTTCGAGGAGCTGGGTGGCGGTCGCGGGCTGGAGGAGGCCGGGGTCGACCGGAGTGACGTGGGTGTCGGGGTCGTCGACCTGGAACCAGGCGTGGTTGGCGTAGCGGCCTCGGGTGAGCATCGTGTAGGCCTGCTGTCTGCTCTCCTCGCCGGTGAGGAGCCCGTGGCACGTGTCGGCCGTGATGCCCTGAGCGGCGTGGATGGTCGTTGCATAGCCGAGCTCGACGCTCTCGGCCACGTACCAGGCCGGAAGGGTGAGCTGATTGCGGTTGCGGAGGTGCTGCACATCGATCGAGCCGTCGCGGCGGACGGCCGTGATGCGCCATCGGTCGCCGTTGCGGACCCAGGCGGTGTCGCCGTCGCCGAGGTCGCGGTTGTTGCGTCGGGTGATCACCGTGTCGCCGGCACTGGCGTTGTTGCCGTCGGACAGTTCGACGTGGCGTCCGGTGCGGTGGCCTTCGAGCCGGGCGGTCCGGGCGGCCGCGTTGAGCGCCGCGACCTGTTCGCGGGTGGGGGCGAGCATGAGCGCGTCCAGGCCGGCGGCGGTGTCTGTCCGCCACGCCGCGAGCACTCGGCTGGTGGCAGTGTCGGGATCCACGACGTGGACGCGGTGGTGATCGAGGTAGAAGCCGATCGCGCCGGTATCACCCGCGCGCAGCGCCAAGGACGCGTCGGCTTCGGAGCGGTCACTGAACCGGACGACCTCGTCGAGGCGAAGGGCGCCGTGCTGGGTGGCGATGTCGCGCAGGACGCCGCCGGCGCCGATCGCGCCGAGTTGTTGGTCGTCACCGATCAGGCGGACGCTCGCGCCTTGGTCGAGGCACCAAGCGGTGAGGTGGTCGAGGGTGAGGGTGTCGGCCATGCCGGCTTCGTCGATGATGACGAGGGTGTCCGGGCCGACCGCGGCGGCGAGGGGTTCGTGGTGGCTGATGGCCCAGACGAGTTTGGCGAGGTTTTCGGCGTTCGCGTCGTGGCCGAGCTGGGTGCGGAGTTGTTCGGCGGCCGACGCTGAGGGTGCGAGGCCGAGAATGGTGCCGCCGCTGGAGGTCCACGCGGTGGCGAGCGCACGCATGGCGGTGGTCTTCCCGGTCCCGGCGGGCGCGATCGCCAGCTGCAGCCTGCGGCCGGAGGTGGCCATGTCGCGGACCAGCGCCTGTTGTGCGGGGTTGAGCGGTTCCCGATTGGCCATCGCTTGGAGGAGGGCGAGGTTGACGGAGTTGTGGTCGGCTGTGCGGCCACCAGTTCGGGCGGCGGTATCGACCAGGCGTCGCTCGGCGTACAGGATGCGACGGCTGGTGTAGCGGGTCGCGGCCGGCTGGTCGTACACAGGCGTGCCGTCTGGGCGGCGCAGCGGCAGGGGTTCCACGGGCTGGGCTCGCGTGGTGCGGATCGGTATCGATGAGGTGACCAAGGCCCGCTCGGCGATTGCGTCGACCGCCAAGGGAATCTGCTCCAGCGGGAACGCCGCTGCGCGGACCTGCCGCAACGCCTCGGCGCGAACGTTCCACGACGTCCAGGACGACCGCTCGGCCTCCACGGCGTTGACGACCCGGTGGGCGGCGCTGGCGATCCATGCCTCGTCCAGGACCGGGACGCTCGTGCGCTGTTGGGTGTAGATGGCCTGGAGCATGCGCGCGAGCCCGCCCTCGCCGAGATGGTGGATGGCTTCGGAGCGCCAGGCCTTGCGTTGCTCGGCTTCGGAGCGCGGCTCGTGCTTGGCAGGGCGGGTGTCGAGGGTGGCCTGCTGGGCCAACTCGAGCCGCTCGGCCTTGGTCGGGGGCCGCTCATGGTCGGCCTCGAAGGCGGCGATCAGCTCACCGGTCCGCACCTCGATGCGGCGACGGCGGGATGACCAGCGGCCGAGCAAGGCGGGCTCGAGACCAGCGATCTCATAGACGGGGCGCTTGCCGTCCCGGCCGACCGGCGCCATGGTGAGTCCGAGGGCGCGCAGTCGCGCGGTGAGGCTGGTGGTGTAGACCTCGGACAGGTACACCTTGGCCGCGTACAGGGGCCTGGCGTCGAGCGCCCGCCACTCGCCCGTGAGCGTCTGGACCTTCGTGGAGATCGCGACATGGGTGTGCAGGTCGGGGTCACCGGCCCGGGAGTCGCGATGGTCGAACCGGGCCGCAGCGATCCCACGGACCTGCACGTGCCGGGCGCCCTCGTGGCCAGAGCGGGTGAGCGCAACACGGTTCTGGAGCTGGATCAAAGCGTCATCGACCGCGGCGGTGTGCGCGGCTCGGATCGCGGCGGCGAGGTCCGGCCCTGCCAACGCCCACAGCGCCGAGACCGACTTCGGCGGGGAGAAGGTGGCGTCAAACCCGGCAACCGCGACCCTGGGGTGGGAGGTCGCCTTGGCGATGTAGCTGTGCAGCTCGCGGCGTCCGGCCGGTGGCCGGCCGCGGTCGCGGGTATGCCACTCGACTGCCAGGTCGGTCCGCAACCGGTGGCGGACCTGCTTCGGCGCCGGCCTCCCGTCGTGGGCGTCCTGCCATGCTCTCTTGCGGGCGTCGAGTTCGGTCTCGAACGGGGTGGGGTGGCCGGCGAAGACCGAGTAGGCCCGCCCCAGCTTCTCTCCCGTCTCCGGGTTGAGGCCGGCGCCGAACAGGCGTCTCATCTGCTCATCGGTCACCGGGCCGCCCTCCGTCAATCCCATGCCGGCCAGGCCCGTGCCCCACCAGCGTCCGGGGGTCTCGCCTCTCGCGGTGTAGTAGTCGGCCAGGCTCGGCTTGCCGGACACATCGCCAGGGGCGACCTGGCGGGTCAGGTACTCATAGCCCGAGCCGGCCAGCAGCTTCTTCAGCCCGATCGCCATGATCTGGCCCCTTCCTGACTTCTTGCCCCGAAGGGCGCGCTACCCCGGTCTCGGGGTACACGTCAGGACAGCACTGCAACGTTCCCCTTTCTGTCCCCGGACCGCGATCCTCCGCCGGTCTAGGACTGGGGGAACGCCAATGAATTGCCTAGTCAAAGCAACGTCCCCCCTTGTCCCCACATTCGTTCGGCGGACCTCTTGACGCGAGGGTCCTCGTCCGCAAATCTCAGGACCACGGGTTCGCAGATCAACGTTCCACTCTTCCGCAAATCAAGGTTCCACGCCTCCGCAAATAGCAGTACAGTCCACGAGTGGAGTACATGCCGCGCTCGATCGACCACCGCCTATCCCTACTGCTGCGCAGCCAGCCCGCCGTACGGCTCGAAGGACCTCGTGGTTGCGGGAAGACCACCACCGGCCTGAACCACGTCGGCAGCGCCGTCCACCTCGACAGTTCTCCGTCGATGCCCGAGTTGGCGCAACTCGAACCCGAACGGATCCTGGACGGCGCCGCGCCCCGACTGTTGGACGAGTGGCGCCTCGCCCCCACACTGTGGCCCCTGATCATCGCCCGGCTGGGCGATCGGCCGCTGCCAGGCCGCTACCTGCTGGCCAGCTCGGCCAGCCCCGCCGAATACCGACACCACACTCGGGACGCCGACCAGCTGGCCGGCTTGCGAATGCGTACCATGACGCTCACCGAGCGCCCCGGCATCACCGGGCAGGTGTCCCTCGAAGGACTGGCCCGCGGAGACCGGGTCACCGGGGCCCGCAGCCGCCTCACCTACCGGGACCTGGCCGAACAGGCCGTCCGCGGCGGCTGGCCAGCACTGGCGGATGCCACCCTCGATCAGGCGATCAGCCACAACACGGGCTACCTAGAGAGGCTCGCGCACGCCGACGTGCCGACCGCCACGCTCACTCGGCACCAGCCCGCCCGCATCCTGCGATTGCTCGACCGCCTGGCTCGCCACATCGCCAGCGATTTCAGCTTCGCCGGACTCGCAGAAGGCGCGGGGCTGGGGCTGGACGCCGCCCAGGCCTACCTGGACGGGCTCACTCGCGTCCATGTGTGGGAGCCGCAACCGGCTTGGCAACCCGCCCTGCGCACGCGAGCGAGACTGCGGCACCGCTCCCGCGCCCACCTCGCCGATCCCGCCCTGGCCTGCGCATGCCTCCAGATCGATGCCGAGCAACTCGCGGACAACCCCGACCAGTTCGCCGCCATCTTCACCGCCATGGCCGTCCACGACCTCCGGGTGTATCTGGAGGGAACCGATGCCCGGCTGTACCACTATCGCGACGAGACTGGACTCGCGATCGACGCCATCATCGAATACCCCGACGGCAGCTGGGCCGCCCTCCAACCCAGCCTGGGCGACCACCGCACCGTCGACGCCGAGATCGCCCTGCACAGGCTTCGCGACGACCGCCTCGACCTCACCCGGCTCGGGCCGCCACGATTCCTCGCCGTCCTCACCGGAGGGACCACCGCCAGCACCCGAAACCAGACGCACCGCATCCCCCTCGCCACCCTCACCGCCTGAACTCCATCGCCCCCGCCAAGACGTGCCCCGGGATCGCCCCGACGGCCGACCCTTGAGCTAGGTAACCCCACCCCCAATAAAAATCACACCCGGTGCAAATCGGAAGGGGCTACGCGACTTCCCCTGGAATGGCGTGCT
>DAIRTI010000086.1:0-13952 GCA_036803965.1 Propioniciclava sp. | reverse complement strand
CCCGAGGCCGCCGCGGCGTCCATCGAGGCCGTCAAGAACCAGGGCAAGAAGTAGTAGTCAGGACGCCGGCCCGGCCCCCGCGGACGTCCGGCCGGTCGCCGAGCAGGTTCAGGCGACCGTCCAGTTCTCGCCCTCGGGGTGCAGGCCGGTGACGACGTAGATCACCCGCGACCCCATGATGACCGCGTGGTCGGCGATGCGCTCGTAGTAGCGGCCCAGCAGGGCGCAGTCGACGGCGGCCTCGACGCCGTGGGGCCAGGAGTCGTCGAGCAACTCCCGGAACTGCATGGCCCGGAGGTTGTCGACCTCCTCGTCGTTGTCGGCCATCTTCTCGGCGTCCAGGACGTTGCGCTCGGCCAGCGTCTTGCCGGCGGTCGCCACCATCTGCTCGGCCAGCGCCGACATGCGCCTGAAGTTGCCCTCCATCGAGTCGGGCACCGCGTGCTTGGGGTAGCGCATCCGCGCGATCTTGGCGACGTGCGCGGCCAGGTCGCCCATCCGGGCCAGGTCGGCCACGATGCGCAGCGCGGCGACGATCGTGCGCAGCTCGCCGGCGACCGGCGCCTGGCGGGCCAGCAGCGAGAAGCAGCGCGCCTCGATGTCGTCGTGCAGGGCGTCCAGGTCGGCGTCCGCCGAGATGACCGCCTCGGCGGCGGCCAGGTCGGCGTCCAGCAGCGCTCCGGTCGCGCGCCGGACGGCGTCCTGCACCAACTCGGCCATCCGCACGAGGTCGGCGCTGACGCCGCTCAGCGCCTCGTGGTAGCTCTCCCGCATTCTCATCCTCCTGGCGGCCCCGTCCGAGGCGTCCTCGACCGGCACCCTAGCCGCCTCCGGCCACCCACTCCCGCCGCTCGGCTGAACAGCAGGTGAACGCTTGCCGAACGCGCAGCGCGGCTCGTCCCAGCGTCCGCCGGCGTCGGTCGCCGGCCTGGGACGCACTCCTATGATCGCCGCGTGACCCCGATCGCAGCCGCCGTGCTGGGGGCGGTGTTCGGCCTGCTGGTCGGCGCCGCCGTCGTGGTGGCGATCGTGCGGCGTCCGGCGCCGACACTCGAGCGCCCGGTGGTCCATCGCGACGAGGTCGACGACGTCATCGGCATGCTGCGCTCGGCCGTGGCGATCGTGGGCCCCGAGGACGAGGTCGTCGCCGCCAACGACGCCGCCACGCGGCTGGGGCTCGTTCGCGGGCCGCGGATCGCGCTGCCGGCGGTCCTCGAGCTCGTCCGGGCCGGACGCCGCGACGGCGAGGACGCGTCCCTCGACCTCGACCAACCCGGACGCCCCGGCGTCCCCGGCGTCCGCATGGCCGTCCGCGTCCTGCCGCTGGACGGCGGACGCGTGTTCGTCGTCGCCGACGACCGGACGCCCGCCCTGCGCGCCGCCGAGTCGAGCCGCGACTTCATGGCCAACGCCACCCACGAACTGAAGACGCCGATCGGGGCGATCTCTCTGCTCGCCGAGGCCGTCGAGGACGCCGCCGGCGACCCCGAGGCCGTCACCCGCTTCGCCGGACGCATCGGCACCGAGTCGCGCCGCCTGACCGACCTCGTCGGCCAGATCATCACGCTGTCGCGCCTCCAGGGACGCCCCGCGCTGGCGTCCGCCGAACCCCTGCCGATCGACGACGTCGTCTCGGACGCCCTCCAGCGCTGCCGGCCGCTGGCTGAGGGCCGCGGCGTATCGCTCACCACCTCCGGCGAACGGGACCTCTGGGTCTTCGGGGACGCCGAGCAGCTCACCACCGCGCTGCTCAACCTGATCCAGAACGCGATCAACTACTCCGACCGCAAGGCGCGCGTCGCGGTCACCACCAGAAGCGTGGACGCCGACGGCGAGGGCTGGGTCGAGGTCGCCGTCAGCGACAACGGCATCGGCATCGCTCCCGAGGACACGAAGCGCATCTTCGAGCGCTTCTTCCGCGTCGACTACGCCCGCAGCCGCGAGAGTGGCGGCACCGGGCTGGGCCTGTCGATCGTCCAGGAGATCGCCGCCGGCCACGGCGGCACGGTCAGCGTCTGGAGCAGACTGGGCGCCGGCTCGACGTTCACCCTGCGGCTGCCCGCGGCCATTCCGGACGCCCAAGACACCGACACCCAGGAGGCGCTGTGACCACGGTCCTGATCGTCGAGGACGAGGCGTCCTATCGCGACGCCCTGAGCTACATGCTCGCCAAGGAGGGCTTCGAGGTCCTCACCGCCGCCGACGGCGAGGAGGGGCTGGCCCTGTTCGACCGCCACGGCGCGGACATCGTCCTGCTCGACCTGATGATGCCCGGCCTGCCCGGCATCGAGGTCTGCCGGCGGCTGCGGCAGCGCAGCGGCGTCCCGATCATCATGGTGACCGCCCGCGACGACGAGGTCGACAAGGTCGTGGGCCTCGAACTCGGCGCCGACGACTACGTCACCAAGCCGTTCAGCCACCGCGAGCTGGCCGCGCGCATCCGGGCCGTCCTGCGGCGGGGGGCCGACAGCGAGCCGGCGGGCGATCTGCTCGAGGCGTCCGGCGTGCGCATGGACGTCGAACGGCACGAGGTCTGGGCCGACGGGCGTCCGGTCAAGCTGGCGCTGAAGGAGTTCGACCTGCTCGAGATTCTGCTCCGCAACGCCGGACGCGTCCTCACCCGTGGCCAGCTGATCGATCGTGTCTGGGGCGCCGACTACGTGGGGGACACCAAGACCCTGGACGTCCACGTCAAGCGTCTGCGCGCCAAGATCGAGGACGACCCCGCCAACCCCGTGCGGCTGCTCACCGTCCGCGGGCTGGGGTACAAGCTGGACGCCTGAGCGACGGTACCCTGCACCACGTGGCGGACCGCATCACTGTGTTCTCGGGGCATGCCCATCGGACGTTCGCCGAGGAGGTCTGCGCGCTGCTCGAGCTGCCGCTTTCGCCCTCGCGGCTGACCCGGTTCAGCAACGACTGCCTCCAGGTGCAGTTGCGCGCGAACTGCCGCAAGGCCGACGTCTACATCATCCAGCCGCTGGTGCCGCCCACCCAGGAGAACCTCATGGAGCTCCTGATGATGATCGACGCCGCGCGCGGGGCGTCCGCCGGCGCGATCAACGTCGTCATGCCGCACTACGCCTACGCGCGCTCCGACAAGAAGGACGCCCCCCGCATCAGCATCGGCGGACGCCTCGTCGCCGACCTCATCGGCGCGGCGGGCGCGACGCGCGTCCTGACGATGGCCCTGCACGCCGAGCAGGTGCACGGCTTCTTCTCGGTGCCCGTCGACCACCTCTCGGCGCTGCCCGTGCTGGCCGCGCACTTCCGCTCGACCATGGATCTGCGCCACGCCGTCGTCGTCTCGCCCGACTTCGGCAACGCGAAGGCCGCGGGCAGCTTCGCGCGCCGGCTGGGCGTAGGGCTGGCGGCGGGCTCGAAGCGGCGACTCGACGACGACAGCGTCGTCATCGACACGATCGTCGGCGACGTCGAGGGACGCGACGTCATCGTCCTCGACGACGAGATCGCCACCGCCGGGTCGATCGTCGCGCTGATCGAGAAGGTCCGCGAGCGCGGTGTCGGCAGCATCCGGGTCGCCTGCACCCACGGCCTCTTCACCGGACGCGCCCCCGAGCGTCTCAACGCCTGTCCCCACATCGACGAGATCGTCACCACGAACACGGTGCCGCAGAGCACCGCCGTGGAGCGCCTGACCGTGCTCTCGGTCGCCCCGATGTTCGCCGAGGCGATCCGCCGCATCCACTCGGGGGAGTCCGTCAGCCGCATGTTCTCCGACGAGGACACCTACACCGAATAGGACGCCGACAAGCCTGGACGCCGCGGGCGCGGCCCCGCGTCAGTGGAGTTCCGGTGCGGCGGTGGTGAAGATCGGATCCGACACGTCCACCACCGGCACGACGGCCTCGGTGATCGCGCCGGAGCCGAACATCAGCTTGACGTTGGCGGTGAAGCCCGGCTTCAGGCCCGGGGCGTTCACGGCCACGACCGGAGCCCCGGTGCCGGTCAGCACCACGAGCTTGTCGGCCGGCAGGGGAACGCTCACGGCGGGGGCCGCCGTCGGCTGGCTCGTCGGCACCGGGCTCTCCGCCGGGGTGCCGGGCGCGGTGGGCGCCGGGCTCGGCGTCCGGCTGGCGGTGGCGCTCGGCGTGGCGCCGACGGTCACCTCGACGCCGGTCAGCGTGTCGGCGCGCCCCGGCGACAGCAGGGACGCCGACAGCCGCCCCTGGCCCGCCGAGTTGGCGATGATCAGCAGGTCGCGCACCTTGGGGCCGTCCGCGACGTCGATGTTGATGCCGCGGGCGGGCGGATAACTCTGCAGCGTCTGCGCGTCGAAGCCGCAGCCGGCCAGCGTCAGCGACGCGGCGAGCGCGAGGCCTACGCCGGCCACGCGGAGGGTGCGGGACAGGTGCGTGCGTGCCATGGCAGTCTCCTGGTCGGCGTCCGGACGCGAGCAGGATATCCGCAGCCGACGAGGCGGGACAGCGCCGTGCCGCGTCCTCGAACGGCGCCCGGACGCCCACGCGGACGCCCCGAGCGTGCGGCCGGGCCGCGCGGCGTCGCTGCTAGTGAACGCACAGTCGGCGCGCCCAAGACGCGCGTCGGAGGGCCCCTCCAACACATCCCCCAAGCGTTGTCAAGCCCCGAATATGGCTCTGGCTACCGGTTATGGTTTTCGAATGCCACGCACACGTGCTACACTGGACGTTCAGGAAGGGGTCCAGAAGCTATGACTTTTACTGTTGGTGAGACCGTCGTCTACCCCAATCATGGCGCGGCCGTCATCGAAGACATCGAGACCCGGACGATCAAAGGCGAAGAGAAGCTCTATCTTGTGCTTCGCATCGTAGGGCAGAACGACCTCGTTGTGCGCGTTCCGGCCTGCAATCTCGATCTCGTCGGCGTTCGTGACGTGGTTGATGCCGCCGGCCTCGAGCGGGTCTTCGGCGTGCTTCGTGCGCCGCACACCGAGGAGCCGACGAACTGGTCGCGCCGGTACAAGGCCAATCTCGAGAAGTTGCACTCCGGCAACGTCCTGAAGGTCGCCGAGGTCGTTCGCGACCTGTGGCGTCGCGAGCGCGAGCGCGGCCTGTCCGCGGGTGAGAAGCGCATGCTGGCCAAGGCCCGGCAGATCCTGGTGTCCGAATTGGCGCTCGCCGAGAAGGTCGCGGAGGATCGCGCCGAGGTCCTGCTCGATGAGGTGCTCGCGTCGTAGAGTCCAGGCATGCCTGAACCGTCCGAACCGGTCGTCACCGTCGTGGTGGCGGCCGGTTCTGGCACCCGGCTGGGCGGCGAGACCCCCAAGGCCCTGCGCGAGATAGCCGGACGCCCCCTCGTCCTCCGTTCGATCGAACGCCTCGCGGCCGGTGGCTGCACGCACGCCGTCGTGGTCGTCCCCGCCGACGCCGCCTCCGAGTTCCAAGCGGGGCTCCGTGACGCGCCGATCCCCTGCACGTTCGTTTCCGGGGGTGCGGTCCGGCAGGACTCGGTCCGTTTCGGCCTGGACGCCGTCGCCGCCGATCCCGCGCTGGCCGGGTGCCGGGTGGTGCTCATCCATGACGCGGCGCGGGCCCTCGTGCCGGCCGAGGTCGTGGAGCGGGTGATCAGCGCGGTGCGCGCGGGCGCGGTCGCGGTCATCCCGGTCGTGCCGGTGATCGACACGATCCGCCAGGTCACCGGCTCCGGGTCGCGCGTCGTCGACCGCTCCGACCTGAGGGCCGTCCAGACGCCGCAGGGCTTCGACCTCCGCACGATCTCGGACGCCCACGCGCTGCTCGTGCGCGAGGGGCTCGAGGTCACCGACGACGCCGCCGCCTGCGAGCACGCGGGCCACGCGGTCGTTCTGGTCGAGGGCGCCCGAGAGTCGCTCAAGGTCACCGAGCCGCTCGACCTCGTGTTCGTCGAGGCGATCGCTCGGGCGGGCGAGCGTGAGGTGTGCCGTGGCTGAGCCGTCCTTCCGGGTCGGGATCGGAACCGACGTCCACCAGCTCGCCGACGGCGTCCCGATGCACGTCGCCTGCCTCCACTTCCCCGACGAGCCCCGCGGGCTGGCCGGCCACTCCGACGGGGACGTCGCCGCCCACGCGGTCTGCGACGCCCTGCTGTCGGCGTCCGGGCTGGGCGACCTGGGCAGCAACTACGGCACGTCCGAGCCGGAGTGGGCGGGGGCGTCCGGTGCCGCCTTCCTGGCGGAGACCGCGCGGCGACTGACGGCGTCCGGGTGGGGGATCGGGAACGTGGCGGTCCAGGTGATCGGCAACCGGCCGCGGATGGCCGCGCGCCGAGCCGAGGCCGAGCGCGCGATGTCGGAGGCCCTCGGTGCCCCCGTGACGGTGTCCGCGACGACGACCGACGGCCTCGGGCTCACGGGCCGCGGCGAAGGCGTGGCTGCCGTCGCGACCGCGCTGGTGTACCGGTTGTCCTGACTCAGCGAACCTGGGACGCGGGCACGGTCCAGGTGTTGCAGACCCCGATCTGGTTGGTCTGCACGCCCTTGGCGAACCAGGCCTGCCGGTTCGTGCCCAGGCCGTGGTCGCCCTGGATGTTCGCCTGGCCCGAGAGGACGTCGTCGCCCAGGTAGTAGGTCATGTCGACGAGGCTCTGCAGGTCGTTCTGGCTGAAGCCCTGGCTCTGGGCGACGGAGCCGACGAAGAGGCCGCCGAAGCAGTCGGCCTGCTGCTCGGCGCGGCGGGACATGATCAGCGCGTCGCTCTTGGACGCCCGCTGCTCGAGTGCCTTGTCGGAGATGAGGATGCCGCTGCGGGCCTGGACGGCGTGCCCGAACTCGTGGGCGATGACGTCCTCGGCGGCGTACTTGGTCGAGGCCACCTGATCGGGCAGGGCGTTCAGCAGGGGCAGCGCGTAGTAGACGTGCTGGTCGCCGGCGCAGTAGGCGGCGTTGACCTCTTTCATGACGCCGCAGGCCGTCGTGACCGCGCTCGTGTAGACCGTCACCGGCGGACGCGGCATCTCGAAGCCGGCGGCCTTCATCGGCGGCTCCCACACCTGCATCAGGCAGGCCATCAGCGCGTTCAGACGGGTCTCCATCTGTGCCTTGGACAGGCCCTCCGTGATCGGTGTCTCGGTGCAGTTCGTCGGCGAGGGGACGTTCTCGGAGTAGATGGCGTTGTCGGTCAGCCACTTCTGCGCCTCGCCGACCGTGGTGGGGCTGGGGAGGTCGGGTGGGTTGAAGTCGGCGGGCGGGGCCTGATAGCCCTCGTTCTCGTACTGGGTCGTGCCGCCCGTGCCCCCGTTGCCGGAGGTCGAACCACCGGTGGAACCGGTTGTGCCGCCGAAGAGGCCGCCCACGACGCTCCTGATCACCGAGAACGCGACGATCACGAGGATGACCACGACCGCCGCGCGCAGCAGCGTGCCGAACGGGTTGCGGCGGGGCCTCTGGGGGCTGGGTGCCGGGAACATGCCGGGCTGGCCATGGTTCTGGGTGAGCCCGGGTTGGCCGTAGCCCTGCTGCGGGTAATTCGCCTGCTGGTAGCCGGCCTGCTGGGTGGGTTGCTGCGTGTTCGGCTGGGTCGGCCACGGGCTCTGCCCGCCGAAGGACGACCCCCACGGCGACTGGCTGCGGTTCCACTGATCGGGTGCGCCGCCCCACTGCTGTGTCACGCGTCCACCATAGTCAACGGTAGGTAAGCGAGCCAGGGTGCGGTAGCGTGCGAGCGTGACCCGCAGACTCCAGACTCTCGTCGCCCGCGGCGTCGCGGGCCTGTTCCTCGTCGTGGCGGCGGCGTTCGGCCTCGGCGCGACTCCGGCGTTCGCGGCCGACTCGGTGACGTCGTACACGGTCGAGGGGTCGATCGCGGCCGACGGCATGCTCGACCTCAAGGCCACCCTGGAGTTGGAGGGCACTCCGGCGCAGGTGCAGCAGCGCTTCGCGACGACCCTGAACTCCGGACGCGACGGGCAGTACCGCTTCACGGTGAGCGACGTCACGGCGTCCGTCGCGGGTCAGGCCGTCTCGCCGACGGTGGCCGCCGACGGCGACTACCAGGTCGTCACCGTCCCGACCGGCGGCAAGGGCGGCACCGTCGAGATCGCCTACAAGGTGAGGGGCGCCGCGCTCGATGTCGGGCACGACACCACCGAGGTCAACTGGCGCGTCCTGCAAGGCCTCAACCTGCCGGTCAAGACGTTCGACGCGACCCTGACCGCGCCCGGCATGTTCACCTCCATCGACTGCTACGCCGGCCCGCCGGCCAACCCCGGCAACTGCGGCTACTACGCCGGCGGTACCCACGACCAGCCCGACCCCACCTTCCACGACGAGGGCCTGGGGGCTGGCGAGGTGGTCGGCGCGGTGCTCCGCTTCAAGAACACCGTCGTCAAGCCGAACTCCGAGTTCCGCCGCCTGTGGAGCCTCGACAACGCGTTCTCGGCGTCCCCGCTGCCGCTCGGGCTGGCGGCCGCTGCGGCCGTGCTGGGCGGCCTCGCGTTCTGGCTGCTCCACCGCCGCTTCGGCACCGACGCCGGCGGCACGGCGGCGCCGAGCGTGCTCGGGTCGTTCGAGCCGGTCGGCCCCGGGCAGAGCACGTTCTCGATCGTGGGGGAGGTCCGGCCCGGACAGGTTGGCACCCTGGCCGACGAACGGGTCGACCCGATCGACGTCACGGCGTCCGTGCTGGATCTGGCGATCCGCAACCACCTGACGATCGAGGAGCTGCCGCGCGAGAGCCAGTTCCAGCCCACCGACTGGTCGTTGACCCGCGTGGAGTCGGGAGCCGCGCTGCTGCCGTACGAGAAGACGCTCCTGGACGCCGTCGCTCCGGCCGCGGGCGGGGCCAAGAAGCTGAGCGAGGTCGGCCCGGCGCTGACCGCGGCGCTGCCGCAGATCCAGGCTCAGCTGTACGACGAGGTCGTGGGAAAGGGCTGGTTCAGCACGCGTCCCGACCAGACGCGCGGCCGGTGGTCGCGGCTCGGCTGGATCGCGCTCCTCGTGGCCATCGTCGCCGCGGTGCTGCTGATCGCGTTCACCCAGTTCGGCCTGCTCGCCCTGGTGCTGATCGCCCTCGCCGCCGGCGTCGGGTGGCTCGGCCAGGTCATGCCGGCCCGGACGCCCAAGGGCACGTCGGCGCTCGCCGGGCTCGGCGTCCTGCGCGGCAGCCTGCTCACCCAGCCGACCGACCAGATGCCCAAGGGCCGCGAGCACGAGGAACTGGCGTCCGTGCTGCCCTACGCGATCGTGCTCGGCGGGGCGAACCGCTGGCTCGACGGCATGGCGGCGGTCAACGATGCCGGCCGGGCGGACGCCGCCGAACTCAGCTGGTACCACGGCCCGGAGGGCTGGCAGCTGTCCGACCTGCCCGACTCGCTGCGCAACTTCATCCGGGCCTTCGAGGGCACCCTGGTCGCCCGGCACTAGCCCTCCGTCCGGGCGCGTGTCACCGCCCGGACAGCCCCATTGCCGACACCATGGCGCCGAACACGTCGGTGTTGTCGATGCTGCCTGCGAGCGCGCCGGCGCCTGGGCCGCCGGCCGTCAGGGGGGTCTCCACGCCGGTGTGGTTCGCCGTCGCCCAGCGCACGTAGAAGCTCCCGGCCCCGCCTGCCGAGGCGAGCGGGCCGTCCAGCTCGTCGTCGTCGCCGGACGCCGCCGAGTCCACGATGGACATCCCGCCGGTCTCGTGGTCACCGACGACGAGCACGAGCGTGTCCGGGTGCGCCTGCTGGAACTCCAGGGCGACCGCGACCGCCGCGTCCAGGGCCCGCAGCGACTCCAACAGCAGGCCCGTGTTGTTCTGGTGGGCCATCGCGTCGACGCCCTCCTCCTCGATGACGAGGAAGAAGCCCTCGGGATCGTCGTCGAGGACGTCCAGCGCCTTGCGCGTCATGGTGGGCAGCGGCACGGCGGGGGAGTAGCTACCGCCCTGTCCGTCCTTGCGGGCTTCGTACAGCTCCTCGTTGGCGAACAGGCCGAGCAGCCTTCCGGAGGTGCTCGCGGCGAGCCCGGCGGCGTCCGTAACGTAGTCGTAGCCCAGTTCCCGGGCGCGATCGACCAACCTCCCCCGGGTACCGACGCTGGCTTCGGCCGGGTCCTTCGCGGGGTGATCGGGGTGGGCGCCAGGGTCGCCGGCGGGGTGCCAGTAGTCCTCCCCGCCGCCGAGGATCACGTCCGGCCGGCTGAGTTCGAGGTATTGGCGGGCGATCTCGCTCTGGTCGTCGCGGCTGCCGACGTGCGCGGCGAAGGATGCCGGCGTGGCGTCCGTCACCGTCGCGGTCGTCACGAGGCCGGTGGCCCTGCCGGATCGCTGGGCGAGTTCCAGCGCCGTGGAGAGCGTCCGGCCCGCGGGATCGACGCCCACTGCGCCGTTGTGGGTCTTCACCCCGGTCGCGAACGCCGTGGCGGCCGCAGCCGAGTCGGTGACGGACTCGTCGGGATCGTCCGGATCGGTCCGCACTGAGCCGGTCACCGGCAGCCTGTCCATCGCCAGGAGGCCGCCCGGCCCCACGGACGCCAGCCGCAGGAACGCCCACTGGGCGTCCCCCATGCCGTCCCCCTGGATGAAGATGACGTTCCTGGCCACGGTGGGGGTGGGTGAGGTGGCGGGCGTCAGGGCGATGGGGACGGGCGAGCCGGCGACAGCGAGCGCCAGCCCGGCGGCCACCGCGACCGCCGCGGCAGCCACCCCGAGCCCGCGGCGTCCGGCCCGTTTCCGCCGCGACAACGCCCTTCGCCTCGCCCCGGACGCCCGGCCCGGCTACACCGTGAGTCCGGGGTAGAGCGGGAAGCCCTCGAGTAGCTCGGCCGCCGCCTTCTGGGTGCGCTCGGCGACCCCGTCGGCGATCGTGTACTTGGCCTTGCCCGGCTTGCCGTTGGACGCCGTCACGGGCGTCGTGTTCTTGAGCACGTCGGTGATCAGCCCGGCGATGACGTCGAACTCGGCCGCGCCCAGACCACGTGAGGTGAGCGCGGGCGTCCCGATGCGGACGCCGGTGGTGTACCAGGCGCCGTTCGGGTCCTGCGGCACGGAGTTGCGGTTGGTGACCACGCCGGAGTCCAGCAGGGCCGACTCGGCCTGGCGTCCGGTGATGCCGAAGTCGCGGACGTCGAGCAGCACCAGATGGTTGTCCGTGCCGCCGGTGACGAGCCGGACGCCGCGGCTCAGCAGCCCCTCGGCGAGGGCCTTGGCGTTGTCGGCGACGTCTTGGGCGTACTGCGCGAACGCGGGCTGCCTGGCCTCGGCCAGTGCGACCGCCTTCGCGGCCATGATGTGCGACAGCGGGCCACCCAGCACCATCGGGCAGCCGCGGTCGACGTCGGCGGCGTAGTCGGACTTGGCGAGCACCAGGCCACCGCGCGGGCCGCGCAGCGACTTGTGCGTGGTCGTCGCGACGACGTCGGCGTAGGGCACCGGGTCCTCCTCGCCGGTGAACACCTTGCCGGCGACGAGACCGGCGAAGTGCGCCATGTCGACGAACAGGGTCGCGCCGACGGCGTCCGCGATCTCGCGCATCTTGGCGAAGTTGACCCGCCGCGGGTACGCCGAGTAGCCGGCGACGAGGATGAGCGGCTTGAACTCGCGGGCGTCCGCCAGCAGCTTGTCGTAGTCGATCAGCTGGGTCTCGGGGTGAGTGCCGTAGGAGCGCTGGTGGAACATCTTGCCCGAGATGTTGGGCCGGAAGCCGTGGGTGAGATGGCCGCCGACGTCGAGGCTCATGCCCATGACCCGCTGAGCCGCGAACGTGAGGCGCAGGGTCTCCCAGTCGGCCTCGGACAGCTCGTTGACGTTCTTGGCGCCGAGCTTCTCCAGCGCGGGCGTCTCGACCCGGTGGGCGAGGATCGACCAGTAGGCCACCAGGTTGGCGTCGATGCCCGAGTGCGGCTGCACGTAGGCGTACTCGGCGCCGAACAGCTCCCGCGCGTGCTCGGCGGCGACCGCCTCGACCGTGTCGACGTTCTGGCAGCCCGCGTAGAAGCGGTGCCCCACCGTGCCCTCGGCGTACTTGTCGCTCAGCCAGTTGCCCATCGTGAGCAGCGTCGCCAACGAGGCGTAGTTCTCGGACGCGATCAGCTTGAGCGAGCCGCGCTGGTCGGCCAGCTCGGAGCGGATGGCGGCGCCGATGCGCGGCTCCACGCCGTCGATGACGGACAGGGCCTGGGTGTACGCGCTGGACGCGGTGGCGGCGAGATCGGTCACGGCGAGATCGGTCACGGCGGGGCTCCTTAGGGTCGGGACACCGTCAATCTAGCCCAGCGCGCGGGCCGCGCCGGGGGCGTCCGGGTGATCCCTCGGGTGCGGTGCTGCCCGGCTCAGCCGCGCGAGCGAAGTACCTGGTAGAGCGCGATGGACGCCGCCACGGACGCGTTCAGCGACTCGACCTCAGACGCGATCGGGATGGACGCCAGCACGTCGCAGTTCTTGCGGACGAGCTGCGCGAGCCCCTCGCCCTCGGACCCCACGACCAGCAGCACCGGACCGTCGACGCCGGGCACGTCCGCGATGTCGGTCTCGCCCTCACCGGCCAGGCCGACGACCACGAAGCCCGCCTCGGCGTACTCGCGCAGCACCCGGTTCAGGTTGCCGGCGAGCGCGACCGGGCAGCGGGCCGCGGCGCCCGCGGACGCCTTCCAGGCCGCCGCCGTCATGTGCGCCGAGCGCCGCTCCGGCACGATCACCCCGGACGCCCCGAAGGCCGCCGCGGACCGCACGATCGCGCCCAGGTTGCGCGGGTCGGTGATCGAGTCGCAGGCCACGACGACCGGGGGAGTGTCGGCGTCCAGGGCATCGGCGAGCAGGTCGGAGGGATGCGCGTACTCGTACTCGGGCAGCTGGATCGCCACCCCCTGGTGCACGGCGCCGCCGGTCAGCTTGTCGAGCTCCATCCTGGACGCCTGCAGCAGCGGCAGTCCGCGCTCGGCCGCCAGCTTGAGGATGTCGGCGATCCGGCTGTCGCGCTCGACGCCCTCGGCCAGGTAAGCCCGGCGCACCGGCAGCCCCGCCTGCAGCGCCTCGTAGACCGGGTTGCGGCCGATGACCCACTCGGGCCCCGCGCCCGACTGACGCGTCCGGTCGGAGCCCTGGCGGCGTCCGGTCGTCTTGCCGGCCTCGGACGGCCCGCGCTTGCGATAGGCCTTGTGGTACGGGCGATCCTCGGCCCTGGGCGTCGGGCCCTTGCCCTCGAGGCCGCGGCGGACGCGTCCGCCGGAGCCGGCCGTGCGGCCCGCGTTCCCCTTGCCCTTGCCGGTCTTGCGGACCGCCCCCTTGCGCTGACTGTTCCCGGCCATGGCTACTCCTTGACGAGGCTCCAGCGGGCCCCGTCCTTGGTGTCTGAGATCTGCAGGCCCACCCCGGCGAGGGCGTCCCGGATGGCGTCGGCGGCCGCGTAGTCCTTGCGGGCGCGGGCCTCCTGGCGCTGGGCGAGGAGGGTCTGGACGAGGCCGTCCACGACCGGCGTGAGGTCGTCGGACGCCGACTGTGCGGCCCATTCGGGGGCGTCCGGGTCGAGGCCGAAGACGTCGAGCATACGGCGGACGTCGGCGAGGCTCTGGGCCACGCGGGCCGCGTCGCCGGCGGCGAGCGCGGCGTTGCCCTCGCGGACGACCCCGAAGATCACCGCCAGGGCGCCGGGGGTGCCGAGGTCGTCGTCCATGGCGCGGGCGAAGGACTGCCAGGCCTCGGTGTCGGGGCCGGCAGCGGGGGCGTCCGGGCCGACCAATGCGGATGCCCGCTCCAGGAAGCTGTCGATGCGGGCGAGCTGCGCGGCGGCGTCCGACAGCGACTCCTCCGACAGCTCGATCGCCGAGCGGTAGTGCGGCCCGGCGAGGTAGAGCCGGATCGCGCGTCCGCCGTAGCGGGCCACCGCGGCGACCACATCGGCGGTGTTGCCGAGCGACTTGCTCATCTTCTCGCCGGCCATGGTGACCCAGGCGTTGTGCATCCAGTAGGTGGCGAACGGACGCCCGGCCGCGCGCGACTGCGCCAGCTCGTTCTCGTGGTGCGGGAAGCGCAGGTCGAGCCCGCCGCCGTGGATGT
>DAIRTI010000085.1:0-14068 GCA_036803965.1 Propioniciclava sp. | reverse complement strand
GTTCAGGATCAGCAGCACCAGGTAGGTGTCGAACACGATCGAGCCGAACGTCTTCCTGAGCAGGCGGCGCACGGTGATCTGGTGCCCCGTCGCCGCGGTGGTCGCCCAGCCGTAGCCGATGCCGGCGGCGACGAAGCTGTTGCCGATGTCGAACAGTGCGGCGTACACGACGGCCTGCGGGCCGGCGAAGGTGCCCAGGTAGGGGATCGTGAACAGCCCGATGTTGAACGACCCCACGTTGAGGACGCCGAACGCGCTGCCCCGGTGACCGTCGCGGCGTCCGAGGAAGTAGCCGGCGACCAGTTGCGACCCCACCACGAGGATGCCCAGCCCGGTGATGTACAGCAGCCCGGGCGCGATCTCGAAGGCGTTGAAGCTCGTCGCCAGCGCGCAGGGCAGAGTGACCCGCAGCAGGATCCGGGACAGCACATGAAAGTCGGACGCCGACGTCCAGCCCAGGCGCTTGGTGCCGAACCCGGTGGCGATGATCGCGACGAGCACCGCCGCCTTGCCCAGCACCTCGATCATCCACGCCTCCCGGGCAGGCTACCCCGGTCATCGGATGCGGCCGCGCGAGGCGTCCGGGCTCGGACGCCGTGCCCCCTGCCGGGGCCCATCGATGTAGCGAACTCGTCGTGGTAACGACGAGAGTGCTACATCGACGCGGGTTGTGCTTGGCGGCGAGCACGCTAAGCTCGCGTCCGCACATGCGACACCCCGTCCGACACCCCGTCCCCCACGTTTGTGAGTGAGCACTCACTCATCTATAGTCGTCCGCCGTGAGCAGAGCAGCACCCCTTCCCCGGGCCGAGCGCCGGGAGGCCATCCTGGACGCCGTCCTGCCGCTCGTCGTCGACCAGGGGCGGGCCGTCAGCACCCGGCAGATCGCCGAGGCGTGCGGTATCGCCGAGGGCACGATCTTCCGGGTCTTCGAGAGCAAGTCCGAGTTGATCGACCAGGCGATCCAGCGGGCACTGTCCCCCGACGTGCTGCTCGCGCATCTCGCCGCGCTGGCGTCCGAGAGCGACCTGACAACGCTGGTGACCGACATCGTCGCCACGCTCCACGACCACTCCACGACCACCCACCGGCTGATCCGGCTGCTGCCGTCGCCCCACGACCACCACCGCAAGCCGGACGCCGCCTCCCGCCGCCAGATCGGCGAACAGACCCTCGGCGTCCTCGAAAGCCTCCTGACGCCCCACACGGACGCCCTCGGCGTCCCACCCCGCATCGCGGCGTCCGCGGTGCTGGCGATCGGGTTCGGCTCGGCCTTCTCGAGCTGGCCCGCCGACCCCGCGACCGTCGCCCACATCCTGCTCCACGGCATCGCCCGACCCGACCTACCCAAGGCGTGACATGCTCCTGAAACTCCTGCGTGACTACCTCAAGCCCTACTGGGGACTCATCGCCCTGGCGATCGTGCTCCAGCTCATCCAAGTGACGGCGTCGCTGAACCTGCCCTCGCTGAACGCGTCGATCATCGACAGCGGCGTGGCGAAGGGCGACAACGACTACATCATCCGCACCGGCGCCGTCATGCTCGCCGTGACGCTGGCGCAGGTCGTCGGCCAGATCGGCGCGGCCTACTTCGGCACGCGCACGGCGATGTCGTTCGGACGCGACGTGCGCAAGTCGCTGTTCCACCGCGTGCTCTCGTTCAGCTCGCGCGAGGTGAACAAGTTCGGCGCCCCGTCGCTGATCACCCGCAACACGAACGACGTCCAGCAGGTGCAGCAGATGCTGTACATGACGATGCTGCTGATCGTCAGCACGCCGATCATGATGGTCGGCGGCGTGATCATGGCCCTGCGCGAGGACGTCGGCCTCTCCTGGCTCATCGTCGTCACCGTGGCCGTGCTGGGCGTCGTGATCGGCGCGATCATCGCCCAGACGATGCCGCTGTTCAAGCGCATGCAGACGCTGACCGACAACCTCAACCGAGTGCTGCGCGAGCAGATCTCGGGCCTGCGGGTGATCCGGGCGTTCGTCCGCGAGCCGTACGAGACCGAGCGTTTCGCGGTCGCGAACCACGACCTGACCGACACCGCCACCCGCGTCGGACGCCGCATGATGACCCTCTTCCCGACCGTCATGTTCGTGATGAACGCCGGCTCGGTCGGCGTCATGTGGTTCGGCGGCATCCGGGTCGACAACGGCGAGATGCAGATCGGGCAGCTGACGGCGTTCCTGCAGTACCTCATGCAGATCCTGATGGCCGTGATGATGTCGACGATGATGCTGATGATCGCGCCGCGGGCGTCCGTCTGCGCGGGACGCATCCAGGAGGTGCTGGGCACCGAGTCGAGCGTCCGGCCCCCGGACGACCCGATCAAGGCCGTCTACGCCAACGGCGAGGTGCGCTTCGACCACGTCTGGTTCAGCTACCCGGGCGCCGAGCACCCCGTGCTGAGGGACATCGACTTCACCATCCGGCCCGGCGAGACCACCGCCGTCATCGGCTCGACCGGCTCCGGCAAGACCACGCTGATCAGCCTGATCCCGCGGCTGTTCGACCCCACGCAGGGCACCGTGGACGTGGACGGCGCCGACGTCCGCCGCCTCGACCCCGACCTGCTCTGGAGCAAGATCGGCCTCGTCCCGCAGCGGCCCTACCTGTTCTCCGGCACGATCGCGTCCAACCTGCGCTACGGCAAGCCCGACGCCACCGACGCGGAACTCTGGCACGCCCTCGAGGTCGCCCAGGCTCGCGACTTCGTCGAGGCGATGCCCGAGGGCCTGGACTCCCCCATCGCCCAGGGCGGCACCAACGTGTCCGGCGGCCAGCGGCAGCGGCTCTCGATCGCCCGGGCGCTCGTCAAACGCCCCGACGTCTACGTCTTCGACGACTCGTTCTCGGCGCTCGACGTCACCACGGACGCCAACCTGCGGGCCGCGCTCGCGGACGAGACCGCGGACGCCGCCGTCCTGATCGTCGCCCAGCGGGTGTCGACGATCAGGAACGCCGACCAGATCGTCGTCCTCGACGACGGCGAGATCGTCGGACTGGGCACGCACTCCGAGCTGCTCGAGTCCTGCCCGACGTACGCCGAGATCGTCGACTCCCAGTTCAAGGCCGAGGAGGTGGCCGCATGAGCGACTACAAGCCCCGCCGCGCAGGCGGCGACAGCCCCGACGAGTACAGCCCGCGCCGGTCGTCCGGGCTGTCCGCGAGCGAGTTCGACGCGTACCTGCCCGCCCGCTCCGCCATGACGCCCCCGCGGCTCGACGAGCTCGGCGCCCCCGGCCACAACGGGGACGGACACTCGGCGTCCGAGCACCACACCCTCGGCGTCCCGCTGCCGCCCGCGGACGAGGTCGGCGGCATCCCGGCGGCGCCGGAGAGCGTCGCGGTCCTGCCTCCGCTCGACCCGGCCCCGGTCCCCGCCCAGGCCGCGCCGACGGCGTCCACGGCCCCGGACCCGAGCCCCAGCGGGACCGCACCCGCGGCGTCCGAGCTCGACCGCCCGGACACGATGGCGGTCGACGTGCGTCCGGAGGAGAAGATCACGAAGGCGGCGGAGCGTCCCAAGGACGCGCCCCGCGGTGGCGGCGGTCACGGACCGCTCGGCGGCGCCCGCGCGGCCGAGAAGGCGATCAACTTCGGGCCGTCGCTGCGGCGGCTGATCCGGATGCTGCGCCCCGAGCGGTGGCTGGTGATCCTGGTGATGGTGCTGACCGCGGTGAGCGTGGTGTTCAGCGTTGTCGGGCCGAGGATCCTCGGCGAGGCGACCAACGTGATCTTCGCCGGCGTGTTCGGACGCCAGCTCGGCGCGAACCTGCCGGCCGGCGTGAGCGTCACCAAGGACCAGGTCATCGAGATGCTGCGCGCCCAAGGGCAGGGTCAGCTGGCGGACATGGCGTCGCGGCTCGACTTCGTGCCCGGGCAGGGCATCGACTTCGACAAGCTGCTGTTCTGGGTGCTGCTCGCGCTCAGCCTGTACGCCATCTCGGGCCTGTTCATGTGGGGCCAGGGCTGGATCCTGAACGGGGTCATCCAGCGCACCGTCTACCGGATGCGCCAGCAGGTCAACGAGAAGCTCAACCGGCTGCCGCTGAAGTACTTCGACGGCCAGCCCCGCGGCGAGCTGCTGTCGCGCGTGACCAACGACATCGACAACGTCGCCCAGTCGCTGCAGCAGTCGCTGTCACAGCTGCTGTCGAACCTGCTGACGCTCGTCGGCGTCCTGATCATGATGTTCTACACGTCCTGGGAGCTGGCGCTCATCGCGCTCATCGCTGTGCCGCTGTCGATGCTCGTCGCCGTCATCGTGGGCAAGAAGAGCCAGGGCAAGTTCGTCCAGATGTGGCGCTCGACCGGCCAGCTCAACGGCACGATCGAGGAGGCCTACACCGGCCACGCGCTGGTGAAGGTCTTCGGGCGCCAGCGGGAGGTCGAGGAGTCGTTCGCCGAGCACAACGACAAGCTGTACTCGGCGGCGTTCGGCGCGCAGTTCATCTCGGGCATCATGATGCCGCTGATGTTCTTCATCGGGAACCTGAACTACGTAGCCATCGCCGTGTTCGGTGGGCTGCGGGTGGCGTCCGGGCAGATGAACCTGGGCGATGTGCAGGCGTTCATCCAGTACTCGCGGATGTTCACCCAGCCCATCACGCAGGTCGCCTCCATGGCGAACCTGCTGCAGTCGGGCGTCGCGTCTGCCGAGCGCGTGTTCGAGGTGCTGGACGCCGACGAGCAGCTGCCGGAGGAGTCCGGGACGCTGCCGGTGCCGATCCGCGGGCGGGTCTCGTTCGAGGACGTGACCTTCTCGTACACGCCGGAGAAGCCGCTGATCGAGGACCTGTCGTTCGTGGCGGAGCCGGGGTCGACGGTCGCGATCGTGGGTCCCACCGGGGCCGGCAAGACGACCGTCGTGAACCTGCTGATGCGGTTCTACGAGCTGCAGGGCGGCCGGATCGTGATCGACGGGGTCGACATCGCCTCCATCCCGCGCGACACGCTGCGCGAGCAGATCGGGATGGTCCTGCAGGACACCTGGCTGTTCCACGGGACGATCGGCGACAACATCGCCTACGGACGCCCCGGCGCCACGCGCGAAGAGATGCTGGCCGCGGCCAAGGCGGCGTACGTGGACCGGTTCGTCCACTCGCTACCCGACGGCTACGACACGGTGATCGACGAGGAGGGCTCGAACGTCTCGACCGGCGAGCGGCAGCTGATCACGATCGCCCGGGCGTTCCTGAGCGAGCCGGCGATCCTGGTGCTCGACGAGGCGACGTCCTCGGTCGACACCCGGACCGAGCTGCTCGTGCAGCGGGCCATGACCGCCCTGCGCTCGGGACGCACCTCCTTCGTCATCGCCCACCGGCTCTCGACGATCCGCGACGCGGACGTGATCCTCGTGATGCGCGACGGCGCGATCGTCGAGCAGGGCAACCACGACGAGCTGATGGCCCAGCACGGCGCCTACTACGACCTCTACCAGTCGCAGTTCAACGCCGCGATCGTCGACGACGAACTCGAGGCGATCGCGTCCGGTGGTGGCGGGGGCGTCCCGGTGGGGGCAGCCGCGGCCCGGTAGGAGTCGGCCAACTGCTGAGGGGCGGGGACGTGCTGTCTCCGCCCCTCATGGCGTCAGCTCAGAAGGAAAGACGCTGGAGGCGGGCCGAGTGGCGTCGGTGGAGGGCGAGCATCTCGTCGACGCGGGGTGAGACGAGGCGGCCCCCTTCGACGACCGGGACGCCAGCCACGACCGTGTCCCGCGCGGCGGCCGGGCCGCAGCGCAGCCAGGCCTCGACCGGGTCGGCGATGGCGCCGGCGAACTGGACGCCGGTGAGGTCCCAGACCGCGAGGTCGCCGACCGAGCCGACGCTCAGCTCGCCGATCTCGCCGATCCGGCCCAGGCAGCCGGCCCCGCCGCGGGTGGCCATCTCGAGCACGGCCCGGGCGTCGATCGCGGACGCCCCCGAGCGCAGCTTGCCCAGCAGCAGCGCCTCGCGCGCCTCCAGCCACAGCGACCCCGAGTCGGCCGAGGACGACCCGTCCACGCCGAGCCCCACGTGCACCCCGGCCGCCCGCAGGTCGACCACCGGCGCGATCCCCGAGGCCAGGATGAGATTCGACGACGGGCAGTGCGCCACGCCGACGCCGGCGGCCCCGAGCCGCCGCACCTCGTCGGGCTCGGGACGCACGCAGTGCGCGAGCCAGGCCCGGTCGTCCAGCCAGCCGACGTCCTCGAGGTAGTCGGTGGGACGGCGTCCGAACGTCGCCAGCGAGAACGCGTCGTCCTCGGCGTTCTCGGCGAAGTGGGTGTGCAGCCGGACGTCCAGTTGCTCGGCCAGTTCGGCCGAGCGCCGCATCAGGTCGGGCGTCACGCTGAACGGCGAGCAGGGGGCCAGGGCGATGCGCACCATCGCGCCGTGGCTGCGGTCGTGGTGGCGGGCGACGGCGTCCGCGCACGCCGCGAGGATCTCGTCGTCGTCGGACACGACGTCGTCGGGCGGCAGGCCGCCGTCCTTCTCGGACAGGCTCATCGACCCGCGCGTCGGGTGGAACCGGACGCCCAGGTCGCGCGCCGCCGCGATCTCGGCGCTCAGCAGGTCGCCAGCCCCCTTCGGGTGCAGGTAGAGGTGGTCGGTGCTGGTCGTGCAGCCCGACAGCGCGAGCTCGGCCAGCCCCACCCACGCCGACACGTGCGCCGACTCCTCGTCGAGGCCGCGCCACAGCGGGTACAGCGTCTGCAGCCAGCCGAACAGCGGCTGGTGGGTCATCGGCGGGTAGGCGCGGGTCAGGTTCTGGTAGAGGTGGTGGTGGGTGTTGACGAGTCCGGGCGTGACCAGGCAGCCCTCGGCGTCGATCACGCGGTCGGCGGTCGGCGGGGTCTCTCCGGCGCCGCCTATCGCGCTGACAAGCCCGTTCGTGATCGCCACCCACCCGCCCGGCAGCTCGCGGCGGTCGGCGTCCAGAGTCGCGACCAGCGCCGCATTCCGGATCAGAAGGTCGGCCCGCCCGCTCGAGGCGTCGGTGCGGGGGCCATCAGCGTCGTTGCTCATGGCGGCATCGTGGTCCCTGCGCGCTCCACGCTGCAACCCGCCCGTCAGTGCCCGCCCCTGCTCTCGCCGGCCGGGGCTCGGCCAGCTCATCGGCGTACGGTCGGCGCAGGTGTCCGACGTCCCGTGGCGGGCGTGCGAGGATCGCCCGATGAAGGACGCCCCATGACCTCGGACGCCGCTCGTCGCGACATCCGCGCCCGTCGGCTGGCGGCCCAGCGCCTGACCGGACCATCGGCGTCCGGGCCCGAACAGGTGGTCGGCGAGCTGCTCGCGGTGCAGTCCCAGGACGCGCCGCTCGCCCGCCTCGGCATCGCGCTGCGCGCCGGCTGCCACACCGACGCGGTCGTCGCCGCGATCGATGCCGGACGCCTCGTCCGCACCCACGTCCTGCGTCCGACGTGGCACTACGTCCTGGCGACCGACCTGCCCTGGCTGCTCGAACTCACCTCGCCCCGCGTGGTGTCGGGGATGGCGTCCCGGCACCGCCAGCTCGGCCTCGACGACCCGGCTCTCGTCGCCCGCGCCCTGGACGCCCTCGCCGCCCGCCTCGCCGACGGCCCCCTGACCCGCCAGCAGCTGCAGGCCCGCCTGGTCGAGCGGGGAACCCTGGCGGTCGACCCGCTGCTCGGCCAGCGGATGGGCCACCTGCTGCTCCTGGCCGAGCTCGACGGGCTGATCGCGTCCGGGCCGCTCGCCGGCCGCGAGCACACCTACCGTCTCTGGGACGCCCCCGCCCCCGGCCGCGACCGCGAGGACGCCATCGCCGAGCTGACCAGGCGTTTCTTCGCCCACCACGGACCCGCCAGCATCGCCGACCTCATGCGCTGGGTACGGCTCAACAAGCGAGAGATCTCTACCGCGATCGAGCTCCTGGGCAACCGGCTGGCGCACACCGACGCCGACGGCGTCCGTCTCTACTTCGACCCGGACGCCCCGCCGCCCGACCCCCGGCCGCGCGCCCACCTGCTCAGCACGTTCGACGAGGCGTTCCTGACCTACCGCGACGTGCCCTGGCCGCGGTCCGGCGGCCACCCGTCCGGCGACGCGCCCTACCGTTGGGCGGAGTCCGGCGGCGGACCGATCCTGCTCGACCTGGCCGACGCCGGCTCCTGGCGGCGCACCGAGCGTCCGGGACGCCTCACCGTCCGCCTCGACCTGGCCGCACTGTCGGCGTCCGGACGCCGCGAGGTCGCCCTGGCGGCCAGGAGGGTCGCGGACGCCCTGAGCGCGCCGGGCACCCAGATCGACCTTGAGGAGAGCCCCCGTTGACATCGATGTAGCAGATTCGCTGCCATAGCGACGGAGCTGCTACATCGATGAACTCTGGGAGGCGCCAGCGAGGAGGGGCGCGGAACCAAGGACGGCGGACTCAAACTGGAGGGTTGTGCCCCGTAGTCGGGGCACAACCCTCCAGTGAGTTTGAAGGAGGGCTCAGGACGCTTGCCGGGGTCTGGCCGCCAGCCGGGACGGGCAGGTGACGCAGTCGAGGTCGACCGAGCGGCAGGCGGCGGCGAACGAGCAGATACGGCCAGGGGGCGTCCAGGCGGGGTCGCCGGTGGTCAGGCAGGACTCCTGGCCGGCGATGTGCACATCGGCCAGCCGTTCGGAGACGGCGGCAATGATCGCCCGCGCGTGCCCCTCGCCGCAGCCGGTGAGCATGCTGAGGATCTCGTCCACGTGCAGGTCGACGCAGGTCTTCAGCGAGGTGTAGAGCCACGCGCGCCCGTCGAGGCGGCGCTCGACGACGCCCTTCTTGGCCAGCCGGTCGAGGACGGTCATCACGGTGGTGTAGGCGACGTCGCGGACGTAGTGCAGCCCCTCGTGCACCTCGCGGACCGACAGGGGTCGCTGAGCACGCCACAGCACGGCCATCACGTGCTGCTCAAGGTCTCCCAGGACCGCCATGAGGAACACTCTAGACGGAAGTTCACACAACTACGACGTCCAGTAGTAGATTGCGCGACATGAGCCCGGAAACCCTTGCCCGCTGGCAATTCGGTATCACCACGGTCTACCACTGGTTCTTCGTCCCGGTCACCATCGCACTTTCGCTCCTGGTGGCCGTCATGCAGACGATCTGGTTCCGCTCTGGTGAAGAGAAGTTCCTCCGGCTCACCAAGTTCTTCGGCAAGTTGTTCCTGATCAACTTCGCGATGGGCGTGGTGACCGGCATCGTCCAGGAGTTCCAGTTCGGCATGAACTGGAGTGAGTACTCCCGCTTCGTCGGCGACATCTTCGGCGCGCCGCTGGCCTTCGAGGCCCTGCTCGCCTTCTTCATGGAGTCGACCTTCCTCGGCCTGTGGATCTTCGGCTGGGACAAGCTGCCCAAGAAGATCCACCTCGCCACCATCTGGCTCGCCGCCATCGGCACGATGCTGTCGGCGATCTTCATCCTCGCCGCGAACAGCTTCATGCAGAACCCGGTCGGCGCCACCTACACCGCGGCCACCGACCGCGCCGAGATGACCGACTTCCTCGCCCTGTTCACCAACCCGGTGTTCCTGGCGACGTTCCCGCACACGCTCGCGGCGTCCTACCTGACCGCGGGCGGGTTCATCCTCGCGATCGCCGGCTACCACCTGGCGAAGCTGAACAAGGCCGACCTCACCGAGCAGGAGGTCAAGGACGCCTCCGCGTACCGCTGGGCGACCAAGTTCGGCGCGTGGGTCATGATCGTGGCCGGCGTCCTCGTGATCGGCACCGGCGACTTCCAGGGCAAGATCATGTACCAGGTGCAGCCGATGAAGATGGCGGCGGCCGAGGCGCTGTGGGAGTCGGCGGGCGGCGACGGCACGTCCGCGCCGTTCTCGATCCTCACGATCGGCAGCCTCGACGGGACGCGTCCGGTGTTCGAGATCCAGGTGCCGTTCGTGCTGGGCATGCTCGCCAAGGGCGACCCGTTCGCCCGCATCGAGGGCATCAACAACCTGCAGGAGAAGTACACGGAGGCGCTGGCGTCCGGGCAGTTCAACCTGCGCATCGACGGCCAGACCAACGCCCTGCAGAAGGCGTACGCCGAGAAGCTCAAGGCCATCGGCATCGACGACTTCACGCCGAACATCCCCGTCTCGTACTGGACCTTCCGCATCATGATGGGGCTGGGCTTCCTCGGCATGGCGATCGGGCTCTACACCTTGTGGGTGCTGCGCAAGGGCGGCAAACCGCGTGACACGAAGCTGTGGCGGGCGCTGATGTTCGCCGCGGTGCTGTCGCCGCTGTTCGCGAACTCGTTCGGCTGGATCTTCACCGAGATGGGACGCCAGCCCTGGATCGTCGCCGGCGTCATGCCGACCGTCAACGGCGTCTCGCCGGGCGTGACCGGGGTCGAGGTCATCTTGTCGATGTCACTGTTCACCCTCATCTACGGCGCGCTCGCGGTCGTGGAGGTCTGGCTGATGGCGAAGTACGCCAAGGCCGGGCTGCCCGACGTGGCCGAACCTTCGATCAAGGGCGAGGACGAAGTCCTCTCCTTCGCGTACTGAGAGGACGTGAGACGACATGACTCTTCTGGCCACTGATCCCAGCGCCCTCCAGGTGCTCTGGTTCATCCTGATCGCCGTTCTCTGGATCGGGTACCTCGTCCTCGAGGGCTACGACTACGGCGTGGCGATGCTGGTGCCGTTCCTCGGCAAGAACGAGAAGGAACGCCGCGTCATCGTCAACACCATCGGCCCGCTCTGGGACGGCAACGAGGTCTGGCTGCTCACCGCCGGTGGCGCCACGTTCGCGGCCTTCCCAGGCTGGTACGCGACGCTGTTCTCGGGGCTGTACCTGCCGCTGTTCCTCGTGCTCGCCGGCCTGATCATCCGCGGCGTGGCGTTCGAGTACCGGGCCAAGCACCCCACCACCAGGTGGCGCAACGCGTTCGACTGGATGGGCGCGATCGGGTCGTTCATCGTCCCTCTGGTCCTCGGCATCGGGTTCGCGAACTTCGTGATCGGGCTGCCGGTCGTGCTGGCGCCCGGCAGCGAGCGGCTGCACATGCTGAACGGGGCCCCCTACTTCTGGAACCTGTTCAGCCCGTTCGCCCTGCTGGGCGGCATCGTCCTCGTGGTGCTGTTCCTCTTCCACGGGTCGCTGTTCCTGGCCCTGAAGACCAAGGGCACCGTCCACGACCGCGCCCAGGCGTTCGCGAACACGATCGGCCTCGTGGCGATCGTCGGCGGCGCGATCTTCCTGCTCTGGAAGAACATCGCCTACCCGTCGTCCTTCGCGGTCCTCGACTGGGTCTGCCTGGTCCTCGCGGCGGCCGGCCTGGTCGTCGCCTGGCTCGGCAACCGCGCCGGACGCGACGGCATCGCGTTCATCGGCACCACCGAGTCGATCCTGTTCGTCGCGATCGGCATCTTCCTGCGGATGTGGCCGAACCTCGGCTTCGACAACGCCCTCGTGCCGGGCACCCCGCTCGACCGCGTGTCGGCGGCGTCCACCGACTACACGCTGTCGATCATGACGGTGGCGGCGGCGGTGTTCGTCCCGATCGTGCTGGCCTACCAGGCCTGGTCGATCTGGGTCTTCCGCAAGCGGATCTCGACGAAGAACATCCCGGACGACGCTCCCGACCTGGCGGTAGCCTCGGCCTGATGTCGCCGAAGACCACGCACACCGACGGCGCCCCGGCTATCGCCCGGGGCGCCGTCTTGCGCGTCCCGGAGCCGGACGCCTCGCCCGCCGCTCTGTCCCCCGCACCCGGCGCCGCTCCACTCCAACCCGCCGAGGCGAGCGGCGGCGTCCGGACCTCCCAGGGCGGCGACGGCCCGCGACGGGCCCGGCGGGGGCCCATCGACCCGCGGCTGCTGCGCCGGGCGACCGCGACCCGGTGGTTCCTGGCCGCGATGGTCGCTGTCGGCGCCGTGGGCGCCTTGCTCACGCTCGGGCAGGCCTGGCTGCTGGCGCACGGCCTGGCGGGGGTCTTCCACAGCCTGGACGCCGCGTCCGCAGCCCCGTTCGTGCTGCCGCTGGCCGGGGTGTTCGCCGGGAAGGCCGTTCTGGCGTGGGTGAACCAGCTGCTCGCGCACCGGGCGGCGGCGTCCGTGAAGTCGCAGATGCGGGTCGACGTGATGCGGGCGCGGCTGGAGCGTCCGCTCGACTCGGGTGCGTCCACGGGCGGCCTCGTGACGCTCGTCACCCAGGGCCTGGACGCCCTCGACGGCTTCTACTCCAAGTACCTCCCCCAGCTGGTGCTCGCGGTGGTCGTGCCGCTGATCGTCGGGGTGGCGATCCTGACGACCGACCTGATCAGCACGGTGATCGTGGCCGCGACCGTTCCGCTGATCCCGATCTTCATGGCGCTGGTCGGCTGGACGACCGAGGCCCGCACCAAGCGCCGCTGGGCCCTGCAGACCCGGCTGGCGCGGCACTTCGCCGACCTCGTCGAGGGCCTGCCGACCCTGCAGGTCTTCGGACGCGCCCGCGCCCAGGCCGAGGGACTGCGCCGCACCGAGGGGGCCCACCGCGCCGAGACGATGGCGACGCTGCGCATCTCGTTCCTGTCGGCGCTCGTCCTCGAGCTGCTAGCCACGATCTCGGTCGCGATCGTCGCGGTGACCACCGGCTTCCGGGTGCTCTTCGGCGACATGGACCTCGCCACCGCCCTCTTCGTCCTGATCCTCGCCCCCGAGGTCTACCTGCCGGTGCGGCAGGTGGGCGTCCATTACCACGACAGCGCCGACGGCATGGCCGCCGCGGAGGCCGCGTTCGCGGTCATCGACGGGGAACCGGGAACTGGTCACACTCGAGGGGCCGAAACGGCCGAAATGGAGCCGAAAACCGCATCGAGTGTGACCCAGTCCCGGATCGTCGCGGTCGACCACCTCGGTCACACCTACCCGGGCACTCCGACGCCCGCGGTCGACGACGTCTCATTCGCCGTTGAGCCGGGCCAGTTCGTGGTGCTCACCGGACCCTCCGGCGGCGGCAAGACCACGGTGCTCAACGCGCTGATCGGGTTCGTCCGTCCTAGCCAGGGCTCGATCGTCGTCGCCGGCCGCCCGCTGGACGCCGCGTTCCTGCCCGCCTGGCGACGCCGGATCGCCTACGTCGGGCAGAACCCCGGCATGGTCTCGGGCACGATCGGCGACAACGTGCGGCTGGGCTTCGCCGAGGCCTCGGACGCCGACCTGCGCCGCGCGCTCGACGACGCCGGCGCCCCCGAGCTTTCGCTCGACCACCCCGTCGGCGACGACGGCGAGGGCCTCTCGGCCGGCGAGCGCCGGCGCGTCGCCACCGCCCGCGCCCTGCTCCGGATCACCCGCGGCGGCGCCGACCTGCTGCTGCTCGACGAGCCCACCGCCGGCCTGGACGCCGACGCCGAGGCCGTCCTGCTGCGCGGCCTGCGCGCCCTGGGCGTCTCGGCGGTCGTCGTCAGCCACCGCCCGGCGGTCATCGCCGAGGCGGACGCCGTCGTCCAGATCGGGGGCGAGCGATGAACCTAGTCCGCCGCCTGATGGCCGGCGTGGACCATGCCCGCTGGCGCGTCGTGGGCTCGGTGCTGCTGGCGGCGATGGCGTCCGGGGCGTCGGTGGCCCTGATGGGAACCGCGGCCTGGATGCTCTCCCGCGCCGCCGAGATGCCGTCGGAGCAGGCACTCGCGGTCGCGGCTGTCGGCGTCCGGTTCTTCGGCATCAGCCGCGGTGTCTTCCGCTACGCCGAGCGCCTGATCGGTCACGACCTCGGCCTGCGCATGCAGTCGGCCCTGCGCCTGCTGACCTACGAGCGCCTCGCCCGCACCACCCTCCTCGGACGCCGCCGCGGCGACCTCCTGACCCGCGTCGTCGCCGACGTGGAGGCGATCCTCGACCTCGTCGTCCGCGTGCTCGTGCCCCTCAGCGCGGGCGTCCTCGTCATCCTGGGTACGACCACCGTCCTGGCCATGTTCAACGCCCCCAGCGCGGCCGCCCTGCTGCTCAGCGCGGTCCTCGCGGCCGTCGTCGCCCCGCTGCTCGCCCAGCGCCTCTCGCGATCCGCGGACGCCGCCGCCGTGCCCGCCCGCGGGGCCCTCGCCGACGTCGTCCACGACGTCGCCCGCACCGCCCCCGACCTCGTCGCCTACGAC
>DAIRTI010000084.1:0-14072 GCA_036803965.1 Propioniciclava sp. | reverse complement strand
CCGGCGACACCCGCGCCTTCACTCGCGGACGCCTCGTCCGCGACCACCCGGACTCCGTCATCGCCGCCACCTGGGACTCGGTCCTCCTCCGCGACGCCCGCGGCGTCCTGCGCAACGTGAGGATGTCCGAGCCAACTGCCCATACCGCCGCCGACTACAACGACGACCCCTCCCTGAGCCGCCCCCTCGGGAAGTTGCCTCCAGTTTCATAAGGTTTCCCCACGTTCCAGCATGGGGAAACCCGTGGAAACGGGAGGCAACATCGGCAGAGGGGGCGCCGATAGACTCGGCCCTCGTGAGCGAACGGATCCAGCGGCGTAGGAGCCGGCAGGCCACCAACGAGGCCCAGGCCGCGGACGCCTCGGCGGCTCCGGCACGGCAGACCACGGCCTCGGCCGGACAGAAGGTCGACTACGACGCGCTGCTGGCCGAGATCGACGGGGTCCTGGAGGCCGACGCCGAGGAGTACGTGCGCAGCTTCGTCCAGAAGGGCGGGCAGTGATGACGGACGCCGCAGAGTGCGGGCAAACCTCAGTCGACAAGGGCGGTCAGTCATGAGGGACGCCCCCGCCCACCACGCCGCCCGCTCGTCGTTCGCCGACCTGCTGACCCGGACGGCCCCCGACGCCCTCCCGCGCCCCACCCAAGAGGACGCCCCGCACGGCACCACGATCGTCGCCCTCACCTACCCGGGCGGCGTGGCGATGGCGGGCGATCGCCGGGCCACCTGGTCGAGTCAGATCGTCCAGAACGACATCGAGAAGGTCTTCCCGGCCGACGACGCCAGCGTCATCGGCGTGGCCGGCGTGGCGGGGGTCGCGATCGAGCTGGTGCGCCTGTTCCAGGTCGAACTCGAGCACTACGAGAAGGTCGAGGGCACCCCGCTCGGCTTCGACGGCAAGGCCAACCGCCTCGGCGGACTCATCCGCGCCAACCTCGAGGGCACCCTGCGCGGCCTCGGCGTCCTGCCGGTCCTCGCCGGCTGGGACGGCTCCCGCGGCCGCATCGTCTCCTACGACGTCGTCGGCGGACGCTACCCCGAGCGCGACTTCTACGCCGTCGGCTCCGGCGCCCCGTTCGCCCGCGGCTCGCTGAAGAAGCTGCACAACCCGAACCTGGACGCCGAGGGTGCGGTCATCGTCCTGCTGCAGGCGTTGGTGGACGCCGCCGACGACGACTCCGCCACCGCGGGCCCGGACGCCGTCCGGCGCCTCTACCCGGTGGTCTACACGGCCGACGCCGACGGCGTCCGGCGCTGGTCCGACACCGAGGTCGAAGCCCTGGCGTCCCGCGTGCTCGAAGCCCGCCGGCGGCGTCCGGACGGACCGGAGGCCCCCCAGCTATGAGCAGCACAGCACCCAGCCAAACGACCGAGGACCCCCGATGACCGGCCCGTTCTACGTGTCGCCCGAGCAGCAGATGAAGGACCGCGCCGACTTCGCCCGCAAGGGCATCGCGCGCGGACGGGCGGTGGTCGTGCTGCGCTACCGCGACGGCATCTGCTTCGTCGCGGAGAACCCGAGCGCGACGCTGCACAAGGTGTCCGAGGTCTACGACCGCATCGGATTCGCCGCCGTCGGCCGCTACCACGAGTTCGAGACGCTCAGGGTCGCGGGCATTCAGCAGGCCGACGTCCGCGGGTTCACCTACGACCGCTCCGACGTCAGCGCCCGCACGCTGGTCAACGCCTACGCCCAGTGGCTCGGCACCGTCTTCGCGTCGGTGGCCGAGAAGCCGTTCGAGGTCGAGCTGGCCCTCGCCGAGGTCGCCGACCACCCCGCCGCCGACCGCGTCTACCGCATCACCTACGACGGCTCGGTCTTCGACGAGCGCACGTTCTGCGCGATGGGTGGCTCCAGCGAGGCGATCGCCGCGCTTGTCCGCGTGGCCTTCGACCCGGACGCACCCCTCGCGACCGCCGTCCAGCTGGCCGCCAACGCGCTGCGGCAGGCGTCCGAGACCGACCCCGAGACGCCGGTTCCGCTGGAGGTCGCCGTCCTCGACCGCACGCGCGGACGCCGCAAGTTTCGTCGCCTGGACGCGGCCTCGGTGCAGGAACTCCTCCGGTGAGGGCGCCGGTTCTCTCTCCGGCCGTGATCGTCGGCGCCGGCCTCGTCGGGGCGTCGGTCGGCTGCGCGCTGACCGCGGCCGGCGTCGAGGTACACCTGGCCGACCTCGTGCCGTCGCACGCGATGGTGGCGGCGTCCCGCGGCGGCGGCACGGTCGAGCCGATCGACCCGAAGGACGTCCGCCTCGTCGTCGTCGCCGTGCCGCCCGCCCACCTGGCCGACGAGGTGGCGTCCGCCCTGAAGACCTACCCGAACGCGACGGTCACCGACGTCGGCTCGGTCAAGGGCACGATCATCAACGACCTGCGCGCGCGCCGGGCGTCCGGACTCAAGCGCTACTGCGGCGGCCACCCGATGGCCGGCTCGCACCTGGCCGGGCCGCTGACCGCCCGCGCCGACCTCTTCGTCGACCGCACCTGGGTCGTCGCGCCGCACGACACGGCGTCCGCGGCGACGGTGCTCGACGTGCAGGAGCTCGCCCGCGTCTGCGGCGCCCGCGTCGTCACCCTCGGACCCGCCCACCACGACGAGGCCGTCGCCCAGGTCTCGCACCTGCCGCACCTGATGAGCGTGCTGACCGGCGGCGTCCTGAACGACGTTCCGCCCGAGCACCTGCGCCTGGCCGGGCAGGGGCTGCGCGACGTCACCCGCATCTCCGCCGGCGACCCCGGGCTGTGGCAGCAGATCATCTCCGCCAACGCGGACGCCGTCCGCGAGCAGCTCGTCGAGGTCCGCGACGCCCTCGGACGCCTCATCGACATCCTGGACGCCCCCGAGCGCATGGACGCGGGCGAGCTCGAGGCCTTCCTCGCCTGGGGCCGCCAGGGCACCCGCCTGATCCCCGGCAAGCACGGGACGCCCGCGCGCGAGTTCGCCGTTGTCAGCGTCGAGATCCCGGACGCCCCCGGCGCGCTCGGACGCCTGTTCGCCGACATCGGCGAGGCCGGCTTCAACGTCGAGGACGTCTCGATCGAGCACGACGTCGAGCGGGAGCGCGGCTGGCTGAGCGTCCAGGTGACGCAGGAGCGGGCGTCCGAGCTGGAGGAGACAATGGAGGCCCACGGCTGGACCGTCCGGCACTGACGAACGCCGGTGCGGGCCATGCCGGAGCGCTGCCCTAGACTCGTCCGGTGATTCAGCAGCCCCTCGTCATCGCCATCGACGGACCTGCCGGCTCGGGCAAGTCGACCACCTCCAAGGAGGTCGCGCGGCGGCTCGGGCTGGGCTATCTCGACACCGGCGCCATGTACCGGGCGGTCACGCTCGCGGTGCTGGACGCCGGCGTCCCCACCGACGACCCCGAGGCGGTCGCCCAGGCGACGCGCGAGGCGTCCATCGACATCTCCCTCGACCCCGACGACTTCTGGGTGCGGGTGGGCGGGCGCGACGTCACGGCCGAGATCCGCAGCGGACACGTCACCGAGAACGCCGCCATCATCTCGACGAACGCCGCCTGCCGCGCCGACCTGGTGGCTCGGCAGCGGGCGCTGATCGAGTCCGATCCGCGCGGCGTGGTCGCCGAGGGGCGGGACATCACCACGGTGGTCTACCCGGAGGCGCCGGTGCGCGTCCTGCTGACGGCGTCCGAGGAGGCGCGGCTCGCCCGGCGCCGGGGCGACGTGGGGACTACCGTCACCAATGAGCAACTGCGCACCCAGGTCCTCAAGCGCGACCAGGCCGACTCGGCCCTCGTGGAATTCCAGACCGCCGCCGACGGCGTCCGGCTGCTCGACACCACCGACCTGACGTTCGCCGACGTCGTCGACGCGATCGTCGCCCAGGCCCGCGAAGTCATCACCAAGGAGGCCGCCCAGTGAGCGTCAAACCCGTCCTGGCGGTCGTCGGCCGCCCCAACGTCGGCAAGTCGATGCTGGTCAACCGCATCCTGGGGCGGCGCGAGGCCGTCGTGCAGGACGTGCCCGGCGTCACCCGCGACCGCGTCAGCTACGACGCGTCCTGGGGCGGGCGCGAGTTCGTCGTCGTGGACACCGGCGGCTGGATCAGCGATGCCAAGGGCATGGCCGCGCGCATCGCCGAGCAGGCCGAGTTGGCCATCGACACCGCGGACGCCGTCCTGTTCGTCGTGGACGCCGTCGTCGGCATCACCGACGAGGACGAGGCGGTCGTCCGCGTGCTGCGGCAGTCGAAGAAGCCCGTCGTGCTCGCGGCCAACAAGGTCGACGACCAGCGCACGGAGGCCGAGGCGTCGTCCATGTGGAACCTGGGCCTCGGCGAGCCGTTCCCGGTCTCGGCCCTGCACGGACGCGGGTCCGGCGACCTGCTGGACGCCGTCCTGGCCGTCCTGCCCGAGGCGCCCCGCGAGGCCGAGGAGGAGGTCGGCGGCCCGCGCCGCGTCGCGATCGTCGGCAAGCCGAACGTGGGCAAGTCGTCGCTGCTCAACAAGCTGACTGGCCAGCAGCGGGCTGTCGTCGACAACGTCGCCGGCACCACGGTCGACCCGGTCGACGAGCTGGTCGCCCTCGGCGGCGAGGTCTACCGCTTCATCGACACCGCGGGGCTGCGGCGGCGCGTGAAGGAGGCGTCCGGGCACGAGTACTACGCCTCGCTGCGCACCCAGGGGGCGATCGAGCGCGCCGAGGTGTGCGTGGTCGTCATCGACGCCGCCGAGTCGATCTCGGACCAGGATCTGAAGATCCTGAGCATGGTCGAGGACGCCGGCAAGGCCCTGGTCATCGCCTACAACAAATGGGATCTCACCGACGACGAGCGCCGCCGCTACCTGAACCGCGAGATCGAGCAGGACATCCAGGCGTTCGCCTGGGCGCCGTCGGTGAACATCTCGGCGCTGTCCGGACGCGGCGTCGACAAGCTCAAGAAGGCCGTCGACACCGCGCTGGCCGGCTGGGAGACCCGCGTCACGACGGGGCAGCTCAACTCGTTCCTCGGGCGCGTCGCCGCCGCCCACCCGCACCCCGTGCGGGGCGGCAAGCAGGCGCGCATCCTGTTCGGCACGCAGGCGCAGAACTGCCCGCCGACGTTCGTCCTGTTCACGTCGGGGGCCATGGACGCCCAGTACCTCCGGTTCGTCGAGCGGCGGCTGCGCGAGGAGTTCGGCTTCGCGGGCACCCCGGTGCACGTCGAGGTCAAGGCCCGCGAGAAGCGGTCGAAGAAGTAGCCGGACGCCGATGCAGACCCCGTTCCTGGTCGTCGACCGAGGCATCCTTGCGGCCAACATCGAGCGTGCGCAGCGCTGGGCGGACGACCGCGGGCTGCGGTTGCGTCCGCACGTGAAGACCCACAAGTGCGTCGAGATCGGGCGCATGCAGACGGAAGCCGGGGCGTCCGGCATCACCGTCGCCACCATAGGCGAGGCCGAGGTCTTCGCGGACGCCGGCTTCGACGACCTGTTCGTCGCCTACCCGTTGTGGCCCTCGGACGAGGCTCGGGCGCGGGTGGCTGCCGTGTCGGCGCGGGCGCGGGTGCTGATCGGCATCGACTCGGCCGAGGCGGCCGCGGGCTGGGCCGGGACTGGGTCACACTCGACGGACTTGTTAGCGCTCAAGCGGTCGCAGAACGCCGTCGAGTGTGACCAGTTCCCGGAAACGCTGTCCGGCCCCGGCGGTGCGGGACGCGAGGTCCGGGCACTGATCGAGGTCGACTCCGGACACCACCGCAGCGGCGTCCCGGCCGAGCTGGCGGGGGAGTTGGCGGTGGCAGCCGAGGCGTGCGGTCTGGGCGTGGAGGGCGTCTTCACCTTCCCCGGCCACAGCTACGCGCCGGGCGAGGGGCGCGCAAAGGCGGCGGGTGACGAGGCGTCCGCGCTAGTCAGTGCCGCGGACTCGCTGCGCGAGGCCGGCGTCCAACCCTGGGTGATCTCGGGCGGCTCGACGCCCAGCCTGGCCGCGACGGGGCCGGGGCTGACGGAGTCGCGTCCGGGGGTGTACGTGTTCAACGACGCCCAGCAGTGGGAGCTGGGCTCCTGCGGGCCCGAGGACATCGCCCTGACCTGCCACGCGACCGTGGTCTCTCACGCCGGCGGACGCCTCGTGCTCGACTCGGGCTCCAAGGTGCTGGGCGCGGACCGGCCGCCCTGGGCGTCCGGTTTCGGACGTCTGCTCGACCACCCGGATGCCCGCATCGTCATCCTCTCGGAGCACCACGCCGTCGCCGAGCTGGCCGGTCCGCTGCCGCCGCTCGGCTCGACGGTGCGGGTGGTGCCGAACCACGCCTGCAACGCGGTGAACCTGGTCGACGCCCTGGAGATCGTCGAGGCCGGACGCCGCGTCGCCACCTGGGCGGTCGCCGCGCGGGGGCGGAATGGTTGAGGTGGTGACGGGCTCGGACGGAGTCTCGCGCAGGCGTCTGGCTGCGGGGGCCGCCTGGGCGGTTCCTCTGGTGGCCGTCGGGGCCGCGGTGCCGGTGATCGCGGCGTCCTGCGACGTGGCTGTGACCATCGAGACTCAGGGCCTGTCGGGTGGGGGAGTCGACCTGCACCTGCGGGACACGAAGGCGACGAACAGCGAGACCAACGTCCTCCCTTCGACGACGACGGTGGTGAATCTGGTGTTCCTGATTACGGTCGGCGGGTTGCCCGTGGAGGGGGTGACCGTCGTCGTGGCGGGCGACGACACGAAGGACTCCGAGGGCAACTTCATGATCGGGTTCTCGCCTTCGACGCAGACGTCCGGGTTCGGCGAGAGCCCGACCAAGAGGACGGCCGCCGTGGTGAGCGACGCGTCCGGCCTGGCCCGGGTCAAGGTCAGCACGGCGACCTACAACCAGGCCGACTGCGGCCACATACCGCGCGCCGGCACCTTCAACGTAGCGGTGACGACCGAGTGCGGGTCTTCGAACCAGTCCTTCACGTACCGGATCTTCGACGGGCTCCCGCTGGCCTCATGCGCCCCGTGATCGGCCGTGGTCCCGGTTCCGGGGATCTCGTGCGGGGGCGCCGTGGCTGACCTCGGGACGCGGTTGCGCGGGCTGGTGGCGGACACGCGTCCGCTGCAGACGCCGGCGTTCTCGCGGATCTTCTACGCCAACATCGTCACGGTGATCGGCGCGCAGCTGACCGTGGTCGCGGTGCCGGCGCAGATCTTCGCGATCACTCAGAGCTCGGCGTACGTCGGCCTGACCGGGCTGTTCGGGCTGGTGCCGCTGGTGGTCTTCGGGCTGTACGGCGGGGCGCTGGCCGATCACATGAACCGCCGGACGCTGCTCATTCTCACGACCGTCGGCATCATCGCGACCAGCGCGGCGTTCTTCGTCCAGGCGGCCCTGGCCCTGAACAACGTGTGGGTGCTGCTCACGATCTTCGCGTTGCAGCAGACGTTCTTCGCGATCAACCAGCCGGCCCGGAGTTCGATCCTGCCCAAGCTGTTGCCCCTGGACCAACTGCCCGCCGCGCAGGCGCTGAGCATGACCGTCATGTCGTTCGGCGCGATCGCGGGGCCGCTGGTGGGCGGGGCGCTGATCCCGGTCCTGGGCTTCTCGGTGCTCTACCTGATCGACGCGCTGTGCCTGTTTGCGACCCTCTACGCCGTGGTCAAGCTGCCCTCGCTGCCGGTCGACAATCCGGTGGGGTCGCCCGGGCTGCGCTCGGTGCTGGACGGCTTCGCCTACCTGCGCGGGCGCACCGTGCTGCTGATGTCGTTCGTCGTCGACCTCATCGCGATGATCTTCGGCATGGCCCGGGCGCTGTTCCCGCAGATCGCCCACGAGACGTTCGGCGGTCCGCCCGAGGGTGGCACGGCGTTCGCCCTGCTGTACGCCGCGATGCCGGCCGGCGTCCTGCTCGGCGGGGTGTTCTCGGGCTGGGTGGCCCGCGTCCGGCGGACGGGCCGCGCGGTCATCTGGGCGATCCTCGTATGGGGTGCCGCGATGGCGGTCTTCGGCCTCGCGGTCGGGCTGGCCGCGCCGGGGTTCCTGGTGCCCATGCTGCTCCTGGCCCTGGTCGCGCAGGTCGTCGGCGGGGCCGCGGACATGGCGTCTTCGGCCTTCCGCAACGCCATCCTGCTGGGCGCCGCAGAAGACTCCGTCCGCGGACGCCTCCAGGGCATCTTCATCGTGGTCGTCGCCGGCGGACCACGGATCGCCGACGTGCTGCACGGTTTCGCAGCGGACGCCGTGGGCCCGGCCTGGGCGGCTGGTGGGGGAGGCGTCCTGGTGATCCTGCTGCTCCTGATCGTCACCGCGGCGGCGCCGGCCTTCGGGCGGTTCAGGCTCGGGGACGCCCCCGAGGACTAGGCCTCACTCAGCCGATCGCTGCGACCGCGAGGAACACCGGGAACTCGGCCTGGACGCCGTCGACGTCCTTCTTCAGGTGCGCGACGGTCTCGAAGGTGGGTTCGGCGAAGCCGGCCGCCGTGATGGCTGACGCCAACGGCGTCCGGTCGAAGCCGTGGTGGCCGTGGAAGTCGTGCCCGTGGAAGGCGCCCTCGGCGTCGTGGTCGAGGTCGGCGACGGCCAGGTGGCCGCCCGGGCGAAGCGCCTCGCGGAAGCGCCGCAGGACCAGCGGCACGTCCGGCACGTGGTGCAGTGCCATCACGGTGTAGATCAGATCGAGGGACGCCGCCGGCAGCTCCTCGGTCGTCAGGTCGAGGGCGCGGGACTCGAACCGGTCGCGGTCGTCTTCGGGGCGGGCGGCGATGCGCTGGGCGACGACGGCGAGCATGCCGGCCGACGCGTCGGCGAGGATGACGCGCGGCCTGGCGTCCGAACGCTGGGCGAGGGCCCAGGTGACCTGTCCGGTGCCGCAGCCGTACTCGAGGGCGTCCCGGACGCCGTCGAGCGGTACCGCGGCGATGATCGCCTTGGCGATCACGTGGGACCGCGCGATCTTGGCGGGATCGTCGTCCCAGGTCGAGGCGGCCTCGTCGAAGAAGGTGTCGTGCATGGGTGCGATGATCCCGCACGAGCCGTCGCCGAGTCGAGTTCACGCGATCGTCATGAACCGGTAATGAACGCCCGGCAAAGCCCTGATGGCAAGGAAAGACACTCTGCTGGACCGCCTGTGGGGGCGTCCGAGGGGTTTGAATCCTGGCGAATCGTGTGTTTATGGTAGACGCAACTAGAACACACCGAGTCGACCATCACCCCAGCGGACACCCCCCCGCGGCCGACACCACCCCATGCCGGAAACGAAGGCAGGTTCCACCATGCCCGAAGAACCGAAGACACCCCACGACAACCTCACCGCAGAGCCGCCCGACAACCTCCGCTCGGCCGACGGCCTGCTGCCGGACGAGCGCCGCCTGGCCACGCGCAATCGCCACTCGCCGGCCGTGCTCGTCATCACGCTGATCGCGACCGTCGGCGTCCTGGGCTATGGCGCCTTCCTGCTCGACCCGGCCAACCGGGGCGACTGGATCCCGTGGCTGCTCGTGGTGACCGCCGAGGTCGTGCTGGTCTTCCACGCTCTGATGAGCATGTGGACGATGCTGGCCGGCTACGGCAAAGAGCCGGGTTTCGCGTTCCACGACGCCCAGGCCAAGCTTCACCGCCCGGCACTGAACGTCCAGTTGGGCGTCGAGGACGATCCGGCTCGCTGGCCGCTCTTCCTCGCCGGACGCCGGACCTCAGTCGACGTGCTGATCACGGTCTATGGCGAACCCCTGAGCACGATCCGGCGCACGGCAGAAGCCGCGCTGGCGATCCGGGGCGAGCACGCCACGTATCTGCTCGACGACGGCGACAGCGACGAGGTGCGCGATCTCGCGGCAGAGCTGGGCTGCCAGTACATCCGCCGGCTCGGCAGCTCCGGCGCCAAGGCGGGCAACGTCAACAACGCGCTGACCGTCGCCAAGGGCGAGTTCTTCGTGATCCTGGACGCCGACTTCGTCGCCGAGCCGGAGTTCCTCGAGGAGACGCTGCCGCATCTCGCGGACGCCAACGTGGCCTTCGTGCAGGCGCCGCAGGTGTACGGGAACCTGCACAACATCATCAGCCGCGGCGCCGGCTACATGCAGAGCATGTTCTACCGGTTCGTCCAGCCGGGCCGGAACGAGTTCAACGCGGCGTTCTGCGTGGGCACCAACGTCGTCTTCCGCCGGGCCGCGGTGATGGACGTCGACGGCCTCTACACCCAGTCGAAGTCGGAGGACGTCTGGACGTCGCTGATGCTCCACGAGCGCGGCTGGCGGTCGGTGTTCGTGCCGAAGAAGGTCGCGACGGGCGACGCCCCCGACACGATCGAGGCGTACGCCAAGCAGCAGCTGCGCTGGGCGACCGGCGGCTTCGAGATCCTGCTCACCCACAACCCGCTCAGCCGCCGGCGCAAGCTGACCCTCGACCAGCGGATGATGTACTTCGTCACCGCGACGCACTACCTGACCGGGATCGCCCCGGGTCTGCTGCTGCTCGTGCCGGCGCTGGAGGTGTTCTTCGACCTGCGTCCGGTGAACCTCGGCATCCCCTGGTGGCAGTGGGTGATCTCGTACTCGGGCTTCTACGTGCTGCAGATCGTGCTGGCGGCGGTGATCGCGGGGTCGTTCCGGCCCGAGGTGCTGCTGCTCGCGGCGAACTCGTTCCCGATCTACATCAAGGCGTTCCGCAACGCCTATCTGGGGATCGACACCAAGTGGGCCGTGACGGGCGCGACCGGCGGGCAGGCGTCCGCGTTCAACTTCATCCGTCCGCAGGTCTGGACGTTCGTGTTCCTCCTGGTCACCTCGGCGGTCTCGATCTGGCGCGACTCGACGATGGCCCACTCCAACGTGGCGACGTTCTGGGCCATCACCAACACGGTCATCGTCGGCGCCTTCGTCTGGACCGCCCTCCGCGAGAACGCCGCCGCACGCCGGCAGGGTTCGGACGCCGAGGCGCCCGTCACCGGGAGGGCCGGGGGAGCGCCGGCGGAGCTGGTGCCGGTGCTCGATCGTGACCGGATCGCCGCCCTGCACGACCTGCGCGCGCGGACCGCCGCCGACGGCGTCCTACCTGACGACCTGGACCTGGCCGCACCGTTGGTGCCCCGCCCGCGGACAGCAGTGGAGACCGAACCGAAGGAGGCCGCCCCGCGGCGCCTCCACCCACTCGACCTCGAACCCGATCCGGGCCGCGACTATGCGGCGGAAGGTGGACTCGCATCATGACCCCGATCAATCGACTGAAGCTGTGGGCGGGCGTGCTGGCCGTCCTGGTGGTGATGGGACTGCTGACGCTGCTCTTCAACCAGCGGCTGGCGTCCGTGTCGAGCCTCTCGGCGACGGTGGCGGCGCCGACGTCGGCCGTGGGCTCGGCGTACGGCGGCGTCGTGACCGACCAGCTCGTCCAGGAGGGGCAGCGCGTGCGCGCCGGCGACCGCCTCTTCGTCGTCAGCAGCAGCACGCTGCAGCAGGACGTCGCCCGCGGTGCCAAGCCCGCGTCGAACATCGCCTATGACCTCGACACGACAAGGGGCGTTGTCACGTACAAGGCCGTCACGGACGGCTACGTGAGCGAGCTGAGAGTCTTCCGGGGGACATTCGTGAACGACGGCGCGCCGCTGGCCACGATCGTGGACGACAGCGCACGCTCGGTGGTCGCGACCTATCGCCTGGCGCCGGTCGACTACGGGCGGATCGTCCTCGGCGGGCACGCCGCGGTCGTGCTGCCCGACGGCACCAAGCTCGACGGCTCGGTCGCCGGGGTCTCGGTCGAGCAGGAGGACGGCCAGGCCGTCACCAACGTCACGATCACCAGTCCGGGCCTGGACGCCGAGAGCCTCGGCCTGCTCGCCAACCGCGGGACGCCCGTGGTCGCGATCATGTCGCTGCGCGACGACGGTCCCCTCGCCGGGCCGACCCAGGCGATGCTCGCCTTCCTGACCAAGATCGGGGTGCGCTGACATGAGGTCGACTTCGCGACTACGGATGACGCGACCACGGATCTTGGTCGGCGCCCTGGTGTTGGCGGCGCTCGTGGGGTGTACGACGGCGCCTCTGGCGGGCGGCCGTTCGGGCGGGACGACCGGCCAGGCAGCCACGCCTGTGCTGGACGCCGCAGCGACGGCGTCCGCGCTGGCGACGCTGGGCACCAAGCCGGGCAAGGACCTGAAGCCGGTCCGGCTGGGTCCGGGGCTCGTGCCGCCCACGAACCGTTGGTTCTCGGGGCTGGTCTTCGGTGACAAGCCGCAGCCGGTCTTCCCGTTGCCGCTGTCGTTCGGTCTGGACGCCGCGGGCTTCGGTTTCGGCGTCCCCGACGTCAAGACGACGGCCAAGACGATCATGGGCGGCTACCGGCCGGCCGTGCAGGTCGGGGTCGCGGGGGTGTCCGGGTGGACGGTCACGGGCTACGACGAGCTGAGCGTGACGATGGAGGCGACCGGGGCGTCCGGGGCCGTGACGATCGCGCAGGGCTCGCCGTTCGTGACCTTTGCCTCGCCGCAGGGGGCGACACTGTCGACCAGCGTGCCGTTCGAGCGGCGCGGCGACGCGTGGGTGGCGCCCGACGGAAGCGTCGGCCTGGTGGCCGAGGGGGCGGACGTGTCCGGCACGTCGGTGACGGTGCGTCCGGGTGGGCACGTCATCTGGTTCGCCGTGCCCTCGGGCACGGATCCGGGGCGGATCGCCGCGCTGGCGTCACCCATCACCGGGACCGACGTGGCCTACTCGGTCGGCGACAGCGTCACCACGCGGCTGACGTACCGCACGGCGTCCGGGCGGACGGCGTTCGGCGTCTTGCCGCACCAGCAGGCCCGACTGAAGGATGCCACCTGCGATCTCGGTTCGTTCGCGACCCTGCTCGGGTCGATGAAGCTGTGCTCGGGGGAGTCGCTGACGTTCGAGACGCCGTCGGTGGACGCCTTTGCCGCCCTCGATCTCGGCCGGCTGTCTGAGCCGGAGAAGGCCGAACTGCGGGCGCAGGTGACGACGGACGTCGCGGCGGCGAAGCCCTACCCGGCGGACACCTACTTCGGCGGCAAGGCGCTCTATCGGGACGCGCAGCTGTACCTGATCGCCAAGCAGGTGGGCGCACCGGAGGCGTCCGCGATCAAGGAGAAGGTGACGCAGGCCCTGCTGCGGTGGGCGAGGCCGACGGGCTGCGCGGCGGCGTCCGAGTTCTGCTTCACCTACGACTCGACGAACAAGGGGATCGTGGGCCTGGCGGCGTCCTTCGGGTCAGACGAGTACAACGATCATCACTTCCACTACGGCTACTTCCTGTATGCGGCGGGGGCGCTGGCGTCCGATGATCCTGGGCTGGTCGACCAGCTGAGCCCGGTGATGAACCTGCTGGCGGCGGACATCGCGTCGTCGGTGCCGGGGGAGTTCCCCGTGCGGCGCAACTTCGACGCGTACTCGGGGCACTCGTGGGCCTCCGGGACGTCGCCCTTCGCCGACGGCAACAACCAGGAGTCGTCGGCGGAGGCGGTCCACGCCTGGGCGGGACTCAGGCTCTGGGCGGACGCCGCCGGGAACCAGGCGCTGGCGGCGGAGGCGTCCTGGATGCAGTCGCTGGAGGCGGCCACGGCGCAGGTGTACTACCTGGCCTTCGACGAGTCGGACCCGGTGTACGCGGGCTACGAGCACCGCATCTCGCCGCTGATCTTTGGCGGCAAGCGCGACTATGCCACCTGGTTCTCGCCGGAGCGGGCGGCGGCGCTGGGGATCCAGTTGCTGCCGATGAGTCCGTCGTCGGGATACCTGAAGACGGACGCCCCCCGGATCGCCGCGAATCTGGCGGAGGGGACCGGGTCTATCGGGTATCGCCAGAAGTTCGGGGACTACCTGCTGATGTATGCCGCCCTGGCGGGGGAGTCGCAGCGCACGGACGCCCTGGCCGAGGCCAGGTCCTTCCCGACGGACCTGATCGACGACGGGACGACCAAGACCTACCTGCTCGCGTACCTGATGAGCGTCCGGGGGTGAGGTTGGGCGTCCGTGGCGGGCAGGGCGTCCGGGTTCATCCGAACCATCCGGACCCTGCCGAGCGTCCGGACTGAGCCGATACGACAACCGGACGCCGGACCGTGTAGGGTTCTTCCTCGGTGGTCGTCGAGACCACCGAGGCGGGCTGTAGCGCAGCTTGGTAGCGCACTTGACTGGGGGTCAAGGGGTCGCA
>DAIRTI010000083.1:0-14194 GCA_036803965.1 Propioniciclava sp. | reverse complement strand
GTACAGGTTGACCGGCAGGTAGTGCAGGGTCTTCACGTACGGCAGCGGCACGTACACGAAGATGTTGTCGACGTAGAAGGTGTGCTCGGGCAGCTCCAGGCCCGAGTCGCGCAGCACCTGGGTGCGGAAGATCGCCGCGTGCATCAGGATGTTCTGCCCGGGGCCGAAGACGCCGACCTCGTCCCAGCCGATGATCTTGTTGGTCGGCAGCGCGCCGCGGTAGCGGATCACCTTCTGCGAGCCCGTCTGCACGTGCTCGTAGACGTAGTTGCAGACCACCAGGTCGACCAGGTTGTCGCCGGCGATGAAGCCGCGCAGCTTGGCGAGCAGCAGGTCGCGGGCCGTGCGGTCGAGCCAGTCGTCGGAGTCGACGACCTTGAAGTAGACCCCGGACGCCGCCCGCAGGCCCGCCATCACGGCGCCCCCGTGCCCGGCGTTCTCCTGGTGGATGACCTTGATGATGTCGGGAAGCGCCTCGGCCCACTCGTCGGCCTTCTCGGCGGTGTCGTCCTTGGTCGAGCCGTCGTCGACGATGATGATCTCCACGTCGCGGCCGCCACCCAGGATCGACTCGATGCACGCGTCCATGTAGGCCGCCGAGTTGTAGCAGGGGATGATGAACGAGATCGTCTTCGGCCTCGGGGTCATGCTCACTTGGTTTCCTCCAGGAGTCGGTCGGCCCAACCCCACGAGGCTATCGTGAGCCGGTCCGCCCCCGGAAACCGGCTCGCGGGGCTTCCAGCAGCCGCACCCACACCATCGCGGAAGCCTCAGCCGTCGACCCGGTCCGCCTCCAGGATGAACGCCTGCTCCGGCGGTAGATACGGCAGCCGGACGCCCATGGTCGCCAGCGCGCGTCCCGACAACAGGACGCCCTCGGGCGCCATCGTCCACGGCGCCCACAGCGGCGGCGGCAGCTGCGGCGTCCGAACCAAACGGACGCGGTAGCGTGCGTCGGCGTCCAGGCCGGACAGGACGAGCCGGCCCTGGTTGGCGACCGCCTGCAACTCGGTCGAGCACACGGCGAACAGCCCGCGCTCGGGTGTAACGACCCCGTACGCCAGGACGCCCGGGTCCGGCAGGTCGATGCGAACAAGCTCCCCGGTCAGCAGCAGGCCCCTGTTGGCCTTGTACCAGGCGACCCAGTCGCGCAGCTCGGCGAGGTCGGCGTCGCCCGCGGCGGTGAGGTCCCATTCGATGCCCAGGTGGCCCCAGACCGCGGTGGCGGCCCGGAAGGCGAGGTCGTGCCGGCGTCCGGTCGTGTGGGACCGTTCCGAGCCGATGTGCGACCCCAGCAACTCGGGCGGCAGCAGCTGGGTGGTCCAGCGCAGCATCGTCTGCCGCTCGAGCGGGTCGATGCAGTCCGAGACCCACACCCGGTCGCAGCGGGCCATGACCTCCAGGTCGATGCGCGCGCCGCCCGAGCTGCAGGACTCGATCTCCAGGCCGGGATGCGCGGCCTTCAGCTCGTCGAGCAGCCGGTAGAACGCCAGCGTCTGCCGGTGGACGCCCGGGGCGCCGGTCAGCAGCGAGCCGGCCTCGATGAGGTCGCGGTTGTGGTCCCACTTCAGGTAGGAGATCGGGTACTCCTCGAGCAGGGCGAGCATCCGGTCGCGGATGTACGCGTAGGCGTCCGGGTGGCCCAGGTCGAGCACCTGCTGGTGCCGGGACTCGACGGGCAGGCGTCCGTCGCCCGGCTGCAGGATCCACTCGGGATGGGCGCGAGCGAGGTCGCTGTCGAGGTTCACCATCTCGGGCTCGAACCACAGCCCGAACTGCATGCCCAACTCCGTAACGCGGTCGGTCAGAGGGTGCAGGCCGCCGGGCCAGGCGTCCGGGCTGACGTGCCAGTCGCCGAGCCCACGGGTGTCGTCGCGGCGTCCACCGAACCAGCCGTCGTCGAGGACGAACCGCTCCACGCCCACGGACGCCGCCCGCTCGGCGAGGTCGAGCAGCCGAGGCAGGTCGTGGTCGAAGTACACGGCCTCCCAGACGTTCAGGGTGACCGGACGGTCGGCCCCGGGATGACCCGGCCGCGAGCGCAGCCAGGCGTGGAACCGGCGCGCGACGGCGTCCAGGCCGACGTCGTGGTTGAAGTACACCCACGGGCCTGCGTACGACTCCCCCGCCCCCAGCAGGCCCTCGCCGGGCAGCAGCAGCTCGCCGCCACCGATCACCTGGTCGCCGGACGCGAGTCGTTCGGCGTAGTGCACGTGGTTGCCCGACCACGCGGTGTGCACAGCCCACAGCTCGCCGCCGGCGAAACCGAAGCCCGGCGTGCCCACGTGCAGGACGAACGCCGAGTCGGCCCCGGTGCGTCCGTGCCGCGCCTCGCGCCAGTGGGTGCCGACCTGCAGGACGGATCGCTGCGGCACCCGCTCCTTGGTCCAGCGGCCGGCGAAGTCGAGAACCTCGCGGGCCCGCGCCGGCACCGGAAACGCGACCAACAACTCGTCGACGCGGTACGCCTCCGAGCCGAGGTTGGTCACCGTCGCCCGCGTCCGGATGAGGCCGGCCGACAGCAGTTCGACGTCGATCGCCAGGGCCAGGCGCGCATGGGCGTCCTCGGCGCGGTAGGTGACCAGAGACGGCCCGAGCGACAACGCCTCCGGCGGCGCGGGGACGCCGTCGACCGTCACGCCGGTCAGGCGCCAGTCGGGCGACCAGTCGCGTCCGTCCCGCGACCCGGTGAGGCCGGGACGCCCCTGCCAGCCGGTCCGTCCCTCGGGGACGACAGCGACCCGCACGGGGGCGTCCGGGCCGTTCGGGGTGACGGGCGGCACCTCGGCGAGCGCGAGCGCGTCGAACGCGGCGGCGTCCAGGTCGCCCAGATCGGCGCCCCAGTGCAGGACCCGCGGGAGGCGTCCGTCGGTGGCGTCGAGGAGGAGTGAGACCCCGCCGGAGCGCAGGGCCAGCCGGGCACCGGAGGCGGTCATGATCAACTCCATCGTGAGGACGGGCGTGCGGCTAGGTTAGCGGCGGAGCCGCCGCACCGGCGGCCGTGCGGGCAGCGAGGAGAGCCGTGACCAACCGTGTCGTCCCCTGGCCGGACGCTGAGGGCGCCGACCGGGCCGAGGCCCTGTTCGCCGCCGTGTTCGGGGAGGTCCCCCAGGGCGTCTGGGCCGCGCCCGGCCGGGTCAACCTGATCGGCGAACACGTCGACTACAACGCCGGGCTCTGCCTGCCGTTCGCCCTCCCTCACTCGACGTTCGCGGCCCTGCGGCTGCGCGACGACGGCATGGTGCGGGTGGTCTCCGGCATCGACCCCGGCGCTCCCTGGACCGGCGCGCTGACCGCGATCGCGCCCGCCGACGGGCGTCCGGACGCCGTCCCGGCCTGGGTGGCATACGCGGCCGGTCCGGCGTGGGCGCTGCGCTGCGCCGGCATGGAGGTGGACGGCTTCGACCTCGCGGTCGAGTCGTGCGTGCCCCTGGGGGCGGGGTTGTCGTCCTCGGCCGCCGTCGAGTGCGCGACCGCTCTGGGGCTCGACGAGCTGTACGACCTGGGCCTCGGCGCCGCCGGCGATTCCGGTCGCGCGGTGCTCGCCGACGCCTGCATCCGGGCGGAGAACGAGGTGGCCGGTGCCCCGACCGGTGGCATGGACCAGGCGGCGTCCCTCCGCTCGTCCGCGGAGCACGCGCTCCTGCTGGACTGCCGCGACGGGAGCGTCCGGCTGCTGCCCTTCGACCTGGACGCCGCCGGTCTCGAACTGCTGGTGATCGACACGCGGGCCGCCCACGAGCTGGGCGACGGCCAGTACGGACGCCGGCGCGCGTCGTGCGAGGCGGCGGCGGCCCGGCTGGGGGTCGCCTCCCTGCGCGAGGTCAACGACCTGGCCGCCGCCCTCGGCGTCCTGACCGACGACTGGCAGCGGCGCTGCGTGCGCCACGTGGTCACCGAGATCGCCCGCGTGCGGGACGTGGTCGCGCTGCTCGAGGCGGGCCGCGTCCGTGACATCGGGCCGGTCCTGGACGCCTCGCACGCCTCGCTCCGCGACGACTACGCCGTCTCGTGCGCCGAACTGGACGCAGCCGTCGACGCCGCCCGCGCCGCCGGGGCGCTCGGGGCACGGATGACCGGCGGCGGGTTCGGCGGGTCGGCGATCGCGCTGGTCCAGGCGGCCTCCGCCGATGGCGTGGCGGACGCCGTCGTGTCCGCCTTCGACGCCCAGGGCTGGCGTCCGCCCCGGTTCCTCAGCGCAACGCCGGGGCCTGGCGCGCGGCGGGTGCGTTGAGGCTTTCCCGGACGCGCACCGCGACCTACGCTCGAACGATCGAGAGGGCAGGAAGCGAGGCTCGGCCATGAAGACCGGCGATCGGCTCACGGACGCCTACGAGGGCGCCCACGTCATCGAGATCGACGACAACGCGCGGTTCGTGTTCATGAGCGACCAGCACCGCGGCGACGGCAGCAACGCGGACGAATTCGCCAAGAACAAGATCATCGTCACCCATGCGCTGGCCCACTACCTCGACGAGGGGTTCACGCTCGTCGAGCTGGGCGACAGCGAGGACCTGTGGGAGTTCCCCCACGTCCGGCACATCGTCCGGGCGCACGGCATCGTCTACGGCAAGCTGCGCGAGTTCCACGCGGCCGGCCGGTACCTGCGCCTCTACGGAAACCACGACGCCCAGCTGGCCGACCCGCGCTACGTCCGGCAGAACCTCACCGAGGCGCCCAGCGCCCGCACGGGCGAACTCGAACCACTGCTGCCCGACCTCACGGTTCACGAGGCTGTCCTGCTGCGCGTGCGCGGCACGGGCCAGGAGATCCTGGTGCTGCACGGCCACCAGGGTGACTTCAGCAACGACCAGAACTGGCGCGTCACGATGTTCACCTACCGGGCGTTCTGGCGCTGGCTGCACGCGTTCGGCATTCACAGCCCGTCCAGCCCGATCCGGAACATCTACAAGCGCCACAAGGTGGAACGCCACTACGTCAAGTGGATCCACGAGAGCGACGTCGCCCTGATCTGCGGGCACACCCACCGGGCGAAGTTCCCGGCCGCCGACGAGTCGCCCTACTTCAACACCGGCTCGTGCACCTTCAACTCCTACGTCACCTGCATCGAGATCTCCGGCGGACAGATCGCTCTGGTGCGCTGGCGGGTCGAGTCGGACGTCAACGGCTACCTCCACGTCGTCCGCTGGGTGCTGTCGGGGCCGCGTCCGCTCGACGTCTACGACCGCAAGCGCCATCCAGGGCTCTCACCCGAGGCCGAGGCCGAGCGGCACGAGGAACTCCGGGCGCGGTCGCGGCGCGTGCCTGCGCGTCGCGACGGTCCGCGCGAGAGCGTTCGCTGACCGGACGCCGCGGGCCCGGCCTCAGCTGGCGCAGGCCGCCTCGACGAACTTCCAGATCTGGCTGTAGTCGTAGCGGCCCGCGGCCGGGATGATCGCGTCGGCTCCGGTGTCGGAGTCGGCGTAGTTCGCGAGCAACTCGTGGGTCTCGTCGCCCTTGATCGAGATGCTCTTGACGGCGGTCGCCTGGCTTGACAGGTCGTAGGCCCGGCGGATCTGGCTCACCGTCAGGTCGGTGCGCACGTTGACCGAGATCGTGTCGAAGATGCTGACGAGCGTCGCCGGATTCGCCAGGGCCGCCGAGGCCTTCGCCTTCTGCATCAGCGCCATGAGGATCATGCGCTGGTTGTCGCCGCGGCCCCAGTCCGAGTTGATGCCGTAGGCCGTCTTGCCGGCCTCCTTGTGGTTGCGGGCCCGCGCGAGCTTCAGCGCGGTGGCCCCGTCCAGGTGGTTCTGGCCGCTGGGGAGTTTCAGGTCGGTGTTCGGGTCGTAAATGCCGCGCGGGTCGTCGGTGGCGATCGTCACGTCGATGCCGCCCACGGCGTCCACGGCGTCCTTGAGCGCCGTGTAGCCGACGAGCGCGTACTGGTCGACGTGCAGGCCGGTGACGCGTTCGACCACGCTGCCCAGCGCGTACATGCCCATGCGCCAGTTGCCCAGGTCCTGGACGCCCTGGGTGCCGTGGGCCGCCACGGGGAAGACGGCGTTGATCTTCATCGTCCGGTTGTTGTACTGCACCCACAGGTCGCGCGGGATGCTGATCAGTACGACGTGCTTGGTCTCCAGATCCATGCTGGCCAGGATGATGCTGTCGGTCAGCGTGGCGCCGTCGTGATCGGTGTCGTCGAAGGAACTGCCCGCGAGCAGGATGTTCACCCGGCCCGACCCCTCGTTGGTCAGCGCCTTGGGCATCAGGATGTCGATGGCCGCCCCGCCCTGGCCCTCCGTGGCGTCGTTGACCGCGTTCTGAGCTCGGCTCCATACCCAGCCGGACACCGCGAGGACCACGACGAGCAGGGCCGCGAGCACCCAACGCCAGACGTGCCGACGACGTCGCGGGCTCTCGTCGAGCGCATGTTTCATCACGGTCGCCACGCGGCCTTTCTCGATCGTCCGGGGTGTCCGCGCGGGACGCTATCTCAAGCCCAGGCCCCCCGGCGGCTCATCCATTCTAGACGGCCTCCCTGTGATTCGGCCGTGAGGACTCCCCGGTAGGGTGATGCGATGCCGCCCCGATCACCGCTGCCACAGCGTGAGGGCCTGGACGCCTCGTGGATCCGGACGCCCGACAACGTCCCCGGCGTCTCCGCCCCCTGGGCGACGATGCGCGACTTCCTCGACGAGCGTCTGGGCGCCCACGCCGACGTCGGCGCCGGGCTGGCGTCCGGGCTCTTCGTCCAGGCAGACGGACGCCCCTGGCGCGGCTCCGAGCCCTACCGCGGCAACGCCTTCGTGTGGTTCCACCGGAGGCGCGCCCCTGAACTTGTGGTGCCGTCGCCCCTGGTGGTGCTGCACGCCGACGAGCGCCTCGTGGTGGTCGACAAGCCCCACTACCTCGCGACGACCCCCCGCGGCACCCACGCCACCGAGTCGGTGGTGGCCAAGCTGCGCCTCATGCTGGGCAACGGCGACCTGGTGCCGGCGCACCGGCTCGACCGGCTGACCGCTGGCGTCCTGGTGCTGACCGCCGACCGGCGGTTCCGCGGCTCGTACGCCGGGCTGTTCGCGTCCGGTGCGGCGATCAAGACCTACGAGGCGATCGCGGGGCTCGACCCCGCGCTGACCTTCCCGCGCACCCTCACCGGACGCATCGTCAAGCGCCGCGACAGCCTGCAGGCCGAGCTGGTCGAGGGCGAGCCGAACGCGTCCACGCTGGTCGAACTCGTCGAGGCCCGTGGCGCGTTCGGTCGCTACCGGCTCACCCCGGCCACCGGCAAGACCCACCAACTGCGGCTGCAGCTCGCCTCGCTCGGGGTGCCGATCGTCGGCGATCCGCTCTACCCCGACGTGCTCGACCCTGATCCGGCCGACTTCAGCGATCCCCTGCGGCTCGTGGCCCGGCGGCTGGAATTCGCCGACCCCGTCGACGGCGTCCCCCGCGCCTTCGAGAGCCTGACGCCGCTCACCTGGCCCGACGGCGCGGTGGTGGCAGACTGACGGCCGTGTCGTGCCCGGTCCGGATCCTGTTCTGCTCGCCCCGCATCCCCAACAACACCGGCGCGACCATGCGGCTCGCGGCGGTGACCGGCGCCGAACTGCACCTGGCGCGTCCGCTCGGCTTCGATATGGACGACGCCAAGCTGCGCCGCGCCGGCGTCGATTACCGCGACCGGGCGATCACGTTCGTCCACGACTCGCTGGACGCCGCCCTCGCAGCACTGCTGCCCGCCCGGGTCTTCGCCTTCACGGCCCGCGGCGTGGCCGCGCACTCCGACGTCGCATACGCCCCGGGCGACGTCCTTCTGTTCGGGCCCGAGCCGACAGGCCTCGACGACGCCGTGCTGGCCGACCCCCGGATCACCGCCCGCGTCCGCATCCCGATGCTGCCCGGCAACCGGTCGCTCAACCTCGCCAACGCCGCGGCCATCGCCGTGTACGAGGCCTGGCGCCAGCTCGGCTACCGGGGCGCCACGGCCTGAGACGCGTTCGACAGGGCGCGTCGGCGTCCCCTATCGTTGAAATATGAACCAGGCTCCGGTCCTCCGCCGGCACGTGGACTACCTCCGCGTCGCCAGCGCGATGTGTCGTTGACCGAAGCCCGCGCCCACCGCATACTGCTCGCACGCGTACCGACGCCAACGGCGTCCCTGCCCTTTGTCTGAGGCAACCGCAGCCCGTCCACCGCGACGATCGGCCGCTCACCCACACCACCATCGGCACACCGCAGCAATTCACCGCACAGAAGGCACAACATGACCATCCATTCCTCAGTCGTCGACCTCATCGGACGCACGCCGCTCGTCTCCATCTCCCGCTTCGCCGCCGATGCCGGCGTCCCCGACGCCAACCTCGTCGTCAAGCTCGAGTCCTTCAACCCCGGCGGCTGCGTCAAGGAGCGCATCGCGCAGTCGATGATCGAGGACGCCGAGGCGTCCGGCACGCTCACGCCGGGCGGGGTCATCATCGAGCCGACTTCGGGCAACACCGGCATCGGGCTCGCCCTCGTCGGCGCAGCGAAGGGCTACCGGGTCATCCTCACCATGCCCGAGACGATGAGCGTCGAGCGCCGCGCGCTCGTGCAGCTCTACGGCGCCGAGGTCGTGCTGACCCCCGGCGCCAAGGGCATGAAGGGCGCGATCGCCAAGGCCGAGGCGCTGCGCGACTCGATCCCCGGCTCGGTGATCCTCGGCCAGTTCGACAACCCCGCCAACCCCGCCGTCCACTACGCCACGACCGGCCGCGAGATCTGGGACGACACCGAGGGCCGCGTCGACATCTTCGTCTCGGGCATCGGCACCGGCGGCACGATCACCGGCGCCGGCAAGTACATCAAGGAGCGCAAGCCGGAGGCCAAGATCGTCGGCGTCGAGCCGGCCGAGTCGCCGATCCTCAACGGCGGGCAGCACAGCCCGCACAAGATCCAGGGCATCGGCGCCGGGTTCGTGCCGAGCATCCTCGACACGGCGATCTACGACGAGGTGCTCACGGTCAACAGCGCGGACGCCATCGCCGCCGCCAAGCGTCTCCCGATCACGGAGGGCATCTTCGCGGGCATCTCGTCCGGCGCGGCGCTGGTCGCGGGCGTCGAGTTGGCGAAGCGTCCCGAGAACGCCGGCAAGCTGATCGTCGTCCTGCTGCCCGACTCGGGCGACCGCTACCTCTCGACCGCGCTCGGCGAGGTCAAGGAGCTCGCCGTGGCCCCCGAGGACCAGGGCTGACGTTCGGCGTCCGTACTCATCGGAAGAGGGCCTGCCCAACACGGGCGGGCCCTCTTTCTCTGCCGGGTGTCAGGCGTTCGCCGCCCGGTCGAGCAGGCGGGCGGCCTCGTCGAGGTAGGCGTCCCGGTCGAGGTCGGTGAGGATCGTCCGCTCGGCCAGCAGCCCCATGGCCTGGCCCATCGTGACGTGCGCGAGGTGGACGGCCCGCTCGGCGGCGTCCGGGACCCCCTGCGACTCCAGCCAGCGCTCGACCTCGTGGGTCAGGCCGGTGTGCACAACGGCCATCTGGCCGCGCAGGATCTCCTGCAGCTGAGGCTCGCGCGACGACCCCGCCCACAGCTGCACGATCAGCGCGGACTCGACCTCGCCGCCCATCACGGCCGAGACGATCTCGATCAGCAGCTGCCCCGGGGACCGCACCTCGTCGCGCTGCCGGGCCAGCAGGTCCTCCAGCGGCCCGACCACCGCGGCCTGCGCGACCGCCAGCACGATGTCGTTCTTGCTCGCGAAGTGGTGGTAGATGGTGCCGGCCGAGGCCGCCGACTCCCTGATCAGCTCGGAGATGGACGCCGCATGGACGCCCTGGGTGCGGATCAGCCGCGATGCGGCCTCGACGATCGAGTCGCGCTTGGACCTGCGTTCGCCCCCGTTGGCGGACGCCGGGACCGAATGATCGTTCGGGTGCGCTGTCGTCATCTTTCCCTCCCGGGCACCGCAGACTACAGTAGGTCTCGCTAGAACGATCATTCGGTTACGGGAGCGTAGATGGCGACACCACCCCTGTCCCTGGGCCTCGATATCGGCTCGACCACGGTGAAGGCCGTGGTCCTTCGCGACGGCGAGATCGTCTTCAGCGACTACCGGCGTCACCACGCGGACGTCCGGGGCGAGCTCCGCCAGTTGCTCGAAGACGTCAGGCGGGTCTTCGGCGAGGCCGAGATGACCGTCGGCGTGACCGGCTCCGGCGGTCTCCAGGTCGCCGACGTGATGGGCGTCGACTTCTTCCAGGAGGTCATCGCCGCCACCGAGGTCATCGAGCGGCTCCACCCCGAGGCCGACGTGGTCATCGAGCTGGGCGGCGAGGACGCCAAGATCACCTACCTCAAGCCGGTCCCCGAGCAGCGCATGAACGGCACCTGCGCGGGCGGCACCGGCGCGTTCATCGACCAGATGGCGACGCTGCTGCACACCGACGCCTCCGGCCTCAACGATCTCGCGGCCGACTACACGCACCTCTACCCGATCGCGTCCCGCTGCGGCGTGTTCGCCAAGTCCGACGTGCAGCCCCTGCTCAACCAGGGCGCCGAGCACACCGACCTCGCGGCGTCCGTGTTCCAGGCGGTCGCGACGCAGACCATCGCGGGCCTGGCCTGTGGGCACCCGATCCGCGGCAACATCGTCTTCCTCGGCGGCCCGCTGCACTTCCTGCCCGAGCTGCGCAGGGCGTACGAGCGTGCGCTCGCGGGCCAGGTCAGCTCCTTCACGACCCCGCACAACGCTCAGCTCTACGTCGCACTCGGCGCCGCGATGCTTGCCAGCTCGCGTCACGCCGACCCGCCGGCTCGCCGTCACGGCCAGCACGGGCCGCGCAGCTTCGAGTGCGGGCTCCTGGTCGCGGCGCTCGACTCGGGCCCCAAGACCATGTCGGGTCTGTCCAGCGTCATGCGTCCGCTGTTCGCCTCGGACGCCGAGCGCGGCGAGTTCGACTCCCGCCACGCCCTCGCGACCGTGCCCCAGGGCGATCTCTCGTCGGCGTCCGGGGCCTGCTTCCTGGGCATCGACGCGGGCTCGACCACGATCAAGGCCGTCGTCCTGGACGCCGATGATCGCATCGTCTTCAGCCACTACGCCTCGAACCAGGGCGACCCCGTCACGGCGGCGGTCGACATCGTGCGCCGGGTGCGTGAGAACCTCCCGACGGACGCCCACATCGGACGCTCCTGCGTCACCGGCTACGGCGAGGGCCTGGTGCAGGCGGCGCTGCGGGTCGACCAGGGCGAGATCGAGACGATGGCCCATTACCGGGCCGCCGACACGGTCGCCCCCGGCGTCACCAGCGTGATCGACATCGGCGGCCAGGACATGAAGTACCTGCGCATCCGCAACGGCGCCGTCGACTCGATCGCGGTCAACGAGGCCTGCAGCTCGGGCTGCGGCAGCTTCCTGCAGACGTTCGCGCAGACGATGAACACCGACGTCGCGAGCTTCGCCCGCGCGGCCCTGCAGTCCGAGAACCCCGTCGACCTCGGCTCGCGCTGCACGGTCTTCATGAACAGCTCGGTCAAGCAGGCCCAGAAAGAGGGTGCCGGGGTCGGCGACATCTCCGCGGGGCTGTCCTACTCGGTCGTCCGCAACGCGCTGTACAAGGTCATCAAGCTGCGCGACGCGGGCCAGCTGGGCGAGAAGGTGGTCGTCCAGGGCGGCACGTTCCTCAACGACGCCGTCCTGCGGGCGTTCGAGCTGCTGACCGGACGCGAGGTGGTCCGGCCCGACATCGCCGGCCTGATGGGGGCGTACGGCGCCGCCCTGACCGCCAAGCGCGCCTGGCTGCCCGGCCAGCGCACCACGCTGATGGAGCTCGACGAGCTCGCCGAGTTCGAGCTGACCACCGAGCGCCGCATCTGCAAGCTGTGCGCCAACCACTGCGGCCTGACCATCACGAACTTCAACGACGGCAGCCGGCACGTCTCCGGCAACCGGTGCGAGCGGGGGGCGTCCGAGGAGGCCGTGCCGCGCCGCTCGGAGCTGCCGAACCTCTTCGAGTACAAGTACAAGCGCGTGTTCGCCTACCGCCGCCTCACGGACGACGCCGCGCGCCGCGGCACGATCGGCATCCCGCGGGTGCTCAACATGTACGAGAACTATCCGCTGTGGTTCACGGTCCTGACCCACCTGGGCTTCAAGGTGGTGCTGAGCGGCCGCAGCAGCCACGAGCTGTTCGAGTCGGGCATGGAGTCGATCCCGTCCGAGAACGTCTGCTACCCGGCGAAGCTCGCCCACGGGCACCTCGAACACCTGCTCGACAAGGGCATCCGCACGATCTTCTATCCGTGCGTCACCAACGAGCAGCAGGCCTTCGACGCCGCCGACAACAACTTCAACTGCCCGATCGTCGCCTTCTACCCGCAGGTCCTGTCCAAGAACGTGGACGCCCTGCGGCAGGCCGGCGTCCGTTATCTGGACCCGTTCGTCAACCTCGCCAACCCCGACAAGCTCGTCGAGCGCCTGGTCGAGGTCTTCGAGGACTTCAACGTCACCGTCGAGGAGGCCCGCGAGGCCGTGCGGCTCGGCTACGAAGAGGACCAGCGGTTCAAGGAGGACGTCCGCGCCGAGGGACGCCGCGCGCTGGCCTACATGGCCGAGCACGGCGTCAAGGGCATCGTCCTCGCCGGTCGCCCCTATCACGTCGACCCCGAGATCAACCACGGCATCCCCGAGATGATCGGGCAGCTGGGCATGGTCGTCCTGAGCGAGGACGCCGTCGCCGACGTCCCGCGCCTGGAGCGTCCGCTGCGGGTGCGCGACCAGTGGAGCTACCACACGCGGCTCTACGAGGCGGCGGCTGTGGTCCGCGACGAGCCGACGCTGCAACTGGTGCAGCTGAACAGTTTTGGCTGCGGCATCGATGCGATCACGACCGACCAGGTGCAGGAGATCCTCGAGGCCGCCGACGACGTCTACACCGTGCTGAAGATCGACGAGGTGTCGAACCTCGGCGCGGCCACGATCCGGCTGCGCTCACTCAAGGCCGCGACGGCCGAGCGCCGTCGCTCCGCGGAGGTCACCACCCTGCCCGAGCCGCGCGAGACCCCGGTGTTCACCAAGCAGGCGCGCAAGGAGCACACCCTGTACGCCCCGCAGATGGCGCCGATCCACTTCCGCCTGCTGATGCCGGTCTTCAACCGCCTGGGCTACAACATCGAGCTGCTCGAGCGGGCGTCCAAGGACGACACCGAGTGCGGCCTGAAATACGTCAATAACGACGTCTGCTACCCCGCGATCATGGTGATCGGCCAGCTGATCAACAAGTTCGAGACCGGCGGCGGCGACCCCGACAACAGCTCGGTCGTCATCACCCAGACCGGCGGCATGTGCCGAGCCACCAACTACGCCGGCATGCTCCGCAAGGGCCTTGCCGAGGCGGGCTTCGGCCAGGTGCCGGTGCTCGCGATGAGCGCGCAGGGCCTCGAGGAGGCCCCCGGCTTCAAGATCACCCCGGCCCTGGTGCACCGCGGCCTGCAGGCGCTCGTCATCGGCGATCTGCTGCAGAACGTGCTGCTGCGGGTGCGTCCCTACGAGCGGGTCAAGGGCAGCGCCCAGGCGCTGTACGAGAAGTGGGACGCCCTCGTGCAGGAGTTCTTCGCCTACGGCGGCTACTCCCCGACCCTGGAGCGCCGCATCGGCTACAGCTGGATCTGCGACCACATCGTCGCCGACTTCGACGCGCTGGCCCTGACCGACGAGCCGCGGCGCCCGCGGGTCGGGCTCGTCGGCGAGATCCTGGTCAAGTTCCAGCCCGACGCCAACAACCACGCCGTCGAGGTCATCGAGAACGAGGGCTGCGAGGCGGTCCTGCCGGGCCTGCTCGACTTCTTCCTGATGAGCATGCAGACCTCGGGCTGGCGCCTGGACAAGCTCGGCATCGGCACGACCGGCGGCGTCCGCGGACAGAAGGCGATGATCTGGCTGATCGAGCAGTACGTGAAGCCGGCCAACCGCGCACTCGCCCGCGCGAAGGGCAAGTTCACCGTTCCGGCCGACATCCACACCATGGCGCGCCGGGCCGAGTCGGTGATCTCGCTCGGCACGACCACCGGTGAGGGCTGGCTGCTGGTCGCCGAGATGATCGAGTTGATCGAGACCGGGACGCCGAACATCGTCTGCGCCCAGCCGTTCGCCTGCCTGCCGAACCACGTCGTCGGCAAGGGCGTCTTCCGCGAGCTGCGTCGCCTCTACCCCACCGCCAACGTCGTGTCGATCGACTACGATCCGGGCGCCTCCGAGGTCAACCAGCTG
>DAIRTI010000082.1:0-14200 GCA_036803965.1 Propioniciclava sp. | reverse complement strand
GTCGGCACCAGCGGCGAGGCCGCCCGCCAGCGCTACGGCAAGAAAGTCGCCTGAGTCCCCTCGCGCGCCGTCCATCTGCCGCACGAAGATGTGCGGTAGATGAGTTGCGCGGAAGGAGCGTCCAACGTTCGGCGATTGCCCGTTCATGTCGCGGAGATGCGGGCGCTTCGGAGTGACCGGTCCGAGTTTGCCGCGAGACTGGCGACATGACGGTCGATAGTCAGGCTGAGTGGGTTGGACTGACCTCCCGGTTCACGCCCGGCTGGCCATGGCCGACAGACTCCTGGGGTCTGGACCCGATGTACGGGCCAGATGGCTGGTGCCGTGCCTGCGGGACCCCTCTGGCACCGCAAATGGGACACCTGACGATCCAGGGTGCAGGCTTCCCGACCGCACGCGTTTGGACACCCAACTGGCACTTCGACGCCGTGTGCATCACGGCCGACGTGGCGCACGGGGTTCGGAATCGGTTCTCGGTGCAGTTGCGCGATGTCCACAAGCCACGCAAGGGCCAAACAGGAGTCATGCAGTTGCTGCCGGAGGTCTCACCGATCGCTTGGTATGACCCTGCGGACCTTGCGAGCGCAGTCGTCGCTCGGCACGAGCGCTACAGCGGCGCTCAGTCGGGCGCCACCTGCACAGCATGTCAACGGTGGCGGTGGCTGCCGATACTCGTTGGTGAAGCCCCCATCCGACCGGACGCACTCGACGCAGAGACAGACGTCATCTGTTCCCCGGAGTACTTCGGCGACGGCTGCAAGTCCTTCCGCCATGTGTTGTTCAGAACCGCGCTCGCGGACTTACTCGTACAGGCCAACCCACGGACATGGAGCAAGATCGAGATACCTACGGCGTGAAGCCCAGAGGGCCTTGAGAGGCACACGCCGACCGCGGTGGATGCGTGCGTTGCGTCGCGACGCTCGGCCCGATAGGTACCCTCTGCGGGTGGCCACTTGGGATCCCGAGGATGAGATGATTGGCGCTCAGTTTCCCCGGCTACTTCGGGCGCAATCTGGCTGCGTTGAACGACTGCATGAGTGACGTCGCGTCTGGGGATTATGGCTGGGATGGGGACGCCGACACCGGCTTGGTGATCGTGCTTCGGGCCTTTGATGCCTTTGCAGTGGTAGACCGCAGGACCGCTCAACTCATGCTTGACATCCTCGCGGATCAGGCACGGCGCGCCCTCTTGATCGGCCACCGCGTCATCTGCCTGGTGCAGTCGAACGATCCCCGGTTGGCCTTCGAACCGGTTGGTGCGATGCCCGTGATGTGGAACGACGCTGAAAGGATCCAGTCCAAGCGCGGCCTTTGAGCCACCTACCGCGCATCGCCAGGTCCGACCGCAGGTCGGCGTCTGGGACGTCCTGAACTGGGCCACAAGCGTGAAGCGACGCCCGGGCAACCGGCTGGAACACGCACCCGGCTCGCGTCCGGACGCTTGCCGTCAGGCCCGGCAGGTCACGCCGGTGGCGTGGATGGGGCAGTAGCCGCCCGGGTTCTTGATCAGGTACTGCTGGTGGTAGGCCTCGGCGAAGTAGAACTCGGCACCGCTCGTGATTTCGGTAGTGAGCGCCCCGTAGCCGCCGCGCGCGAAGGCGTCCGTGAACTGGTCCCGGACGCGCTCGGCGGTCTCGCGCTGGGCGTCCGAGACGAAGAGCGCCGAGCGGTATTGCGTGCCGACGTCGTTGCCCTGCCGCATGCCCTGGGTGGGGTCGTGCGCCTCGAAGAACTCCCGGACGAGCGACTCGTATGACACTCGAGAAGGGTCGAAGCACACGCGCACCGTCTCGGCGTGGTTGGTGCGCCCCGAGCACACCTCCTCGTACGTCGGGTTGGGCGTGACGCCGCCCATGTAGCCGACCGCGGTGTTGGTGACGCCGTCGGTGCCCCAGTACATCTTCTCCTCGCCCCAGAAGCATCCCAGCGCGAAGTACGCGACCTCGCTGCCCGCCGGAACGTCGCGGACGTCGATGCCGAACACCTCGTGACGGCAGGGTCCGAGAATGGGCGTCGGGCGTCCGGGCAGTGCCACGCGGGCGTCCACCAATGTTCTCTTCGCGAACAGTCCCATCGTCGCCCTCCCGTCGTCGGACGCCCAGGGTACGCGCGTCCGAGGACGCCTATACCCGCAGCTGGGCGCCCATCACGACGGTGCGCTCGGGCGGCAGGTGGAAGACGGACGTCCGGTTGGCCGCCACGGATGCCAGCCACAGGAAGACGCCCTTGCGCCAGGTGCGCAGCGACGGCACGTCGGCCTGGTCGAGCCGCAGCGACGACAGGAAGTAGCGGGCCTCGTCTGGATCGAGGTCGATCTCGGGGCTCTTCCCCTGCGCCCACAGCAGCGCCTTGGGCACGTCCTGGGAGTCGTTGAAGCCCACGCGGTAGGAGATGTGGACGATGCCGTCGTCGCCGTAGCCGAGGTCGTTGACGGACGCCCGGTCGACGTGCCGGACGTGCGGCACGTTCTCGTTGACGATGCTGACGATCGCCACCTGGTCGTGCAGGACGTGGCTGAAGTCGACCAGTTGCCGGAGCGCCAAGGGCGTGGTCTGCCGGTCGGGATGCGGGAAGACCGCCAGTCCGGGCACCCGCGGCAGATTGCGGTCGTGGATCTGGGCGATGAACTCGTCCAGCGGGCCCTCGATGCGCGCCCGCTCGGTCTTGACGTTGGCGTTGCCCATGCGCCACGTCGTCATGATCATGATCACGACGGACGCGATCAGCAGCGGCAGCCAGCCGCCGTGGAGGATCTTGGCGACGTTGCCCGCGAAGAACGTGGCCTCCAGCAGGACGAACGTGATGATCGCGATCCCGATCTTCACCCTTCCGACCTTCCACACCCAGCCCGCCAGGCAGAGGAACAGGAAGGACTCCAGCAGCAGCGTCCCGGTGACCGCCAGGCCGTACGCGGACGCCAGCGCCTCGGAACTCTGGAACATGACAATGAGGACGACCACGCCGATGTACAGGATCCAGTTGATGGAGCCGATGTAGATCTGCCCGCCCTCCTCCTTCGAGGTGTGCTTGACGTTGAGGCGCGGCAGCAGCTGCAGTCGGGTGGCCTGCCGCGACACCGAGAACGCCCCCGAGATGACGGCCTGGGACGCGATCACGGTCGCCATCGTCGCCAGCACCACCAACGGGATCTTCGCCCAGTCGGGGGCCATCCTGAAGAACGGGTTGTCGACCCAGTCGGGGTGGAGCAGGATCATCGCGCCCATGCCCATGTAGACGATCGTCAGGCACGGGAACACCAGCGCGAACCAGCTCACCCGGATCGGCGTCTTCCCGAAGTGGCCCATGTCGGCGTAGAACGCCTCGGTGCCGGTGATGACCAGCACCACGGCACCCAGCGCGATGAAGGCGATCCAGGGCGACCGGATGACGAACTCGATCGCGTGGATCGGCAGCAGCGCGCCGAGGATCTCGGGGTTACGCAGCACCCACGGTAGTCCGAGCGCGGCGAGCGACAGGAACCACAGGGCCATGATCGGCCCGAAGAAGCGACCGACCGTGCCGGTGCCCTTGCGCTGCACCGCGAACAGGACGGTCAGGATCACCAGGGACAGCGGCAGGATGAGCGTCTTGAAGCTCTCACTGACCACCGACAGGCCCTCGATCGCGGACATGACCGAGATCGCCGGCGTGATCACCGAGTCGCCGTAGAACAGGGACGCCCCGATGATCCCTAGCATCGTCGCGATCGCGGCGAAGCGGGACTTGTCGCCGAGCTTCAGCCGCAGCAGCGCGACCAGCGACAGGATGCCGCCCTCGCCGTCGTTGTCGGCCCGCATGACCAGCGAGGCGTACTTGTACGACACGATGATCATCAGCGTCCAGAAGACCATGGAGACGACGCCGAAGACGTCCTCGCGGGTGGCGGCGACGGCGTTGTGCTCGATGCTGAAGACAGTCTGCAGCGAGTACAGCGGGCTCGTGCCGATGTCGCCGAAGACCACCCCGAGGGCGGCCAGCGCCAACGACGGCAGGGGGCCGTGGGAGGTGTTCTCGGGTTCGGGCGGGATGGCGTACGCGGTTCCCGATCGCCGGGCCGTTTGGTTCAGTTGCGAGTCGGGCTCGTTGGCGTCCGGCACTGAGGGAGTGCTCACGGCGCTCATCGTGCCAAGCCCGGGGGCCCTTGGCTAGCCGCCCCGTTCTGTGGGACGCCCGTTGCCCCCGGACGCCCCGCTGCGTCGCTAGCGCCGCTAGCGCGAGATGCGGCGTCCGACGTCATTTCAGACCAAAGTCGGAGGCCAATGGCCTTGTTTGTGCTAACTGGTGCTAGCAAACTGGAGCCGTGGACGAGAACCGTACGGCAGGTCACGACGCGGAGCGTCCGGCCAGCCTGGGCGACTTCATCGCCACCCAGCGGCGGGCGGCGGAGTTGTCGCTGCGGCAGCTCGCCGAGCGCGCCGGCATCTCGAACCCGTACGTGAGCCAGATCGAGCGGGGGCTGCGGCGGCCGTCGGCGGAGGTGCTGCAGTCGCTGGCCCAGGCGCTGCAGGTCTCGGCCGGCACGCTCTACCACTACGCCGGCATCGACCCCACCGACGAGGCCCGCCCGACGTCGGTGCAGGGGGCGATCCGCAACGACCCGCATCTGTCGGAGGCGCAGAAGCGGGCCCTCATCGACGTCTACCTGGCCTTCCTCGCCGTCCCGGGCCCCGAGCACCCGGCGGACGACCCAGATCCCACCCAAGCCGATCGACCGGCACAAGAAGGAGAGAAGAAATGACCGAGCACGAGCACGACAAGACCGAGGCGACGCCGGACGCCGGCGAGAAGCCGGGTCTGGACAAGCTGGAGAAGCTGACCCCGAAGGAACTCGGCGACATGGCCGTCAAGTTCGCCTCCGACACGGCGTACGCCGCCGCCGGGTTCGCGAACCTGGTCGCCGAGAAGGCCAAGGAGTTCGCCGAGAAGCAGCGCGCCGCGATGGCCGAGGCCAACCCCGAGGCCGCCGACCAGAGCAAGGCGTTCCTCGACCAGTTCACCGCGCAGGTGAACAAGTTCGTCGAGGACCTGGGCCACACCTACAAGGACCTCGCCGAGCGCGGCCGTGAGGCCGTCGCCAAGATGCAGCACCAGGCCGAGGCCAAGCCCGCGTCCAAGGACGCCCCCGGCATGTTCGACATCGTCGACGACGCCGAGACCGCCGAGCCGGCGTCCACGGTCGCCGAGGATGTCGAGGACGCCGTCGAGACCGTCGTCGACGATGTCGCCGAGAAGGTCGACGAGGTCGCGGAGAAGATCGAGGACGTCCGCGAGGAGACCAGCGGCGAGTGACGGTCGCCTGACTCCGGACCTACCGAAGGGGCCCGCTCCCAGCGATCAGCGCGGGGGCGGGCCCCCTTCTGTGCCCGGCTCCCCGGATCGATGTGGCACGTTCGTCGCCACGGCGACGAGAACGCCACATCGAAGGCCCCGGTCGGCCGCCTCCTGCGCCCACCTCCGGGCGGGCTCGCGCAGGCGGTTTTCCGCATCAAGTACTCGCCGGAGATCTTCGCCCCCGACGGCGAGGTGATGGACGACTCGGTCCGCGCGTTCCTGGCCCAGTTCATGGCCGAGTTCCGCACCCACCTGATCCGGGTGCTGACGGTGATCCCGCGCGGCCAGGAGGCACCACCCACCGGCGCCTGAGGGTCCGTCCCCTGTAGAATCGGCACCGGTTCACGGGCGGTCGGCGCTCGCGTCGGGGATGGGAGTGCTGTGGCGATCAGTGCCCTCGAGCTGTTCAAGATCGGCGTCGGACCCTCGAGTTCGCACACCGTCGGCCCGATGCTGGCCGGCCACCGATTCGTCGAGTCGTTGCGGGCATCGAAGACCCTGGACGCCGTCGCGCGCGTCCAGGTGGAGCTGTTCGGATCGCTGGCCCTGACGGGGGTCGGCCACGGCACCGACCGCGCGGTCGTCGGCGGTCTGCTCGGCCACCGTCCCGACATCGTCGATCCCGACGAATTGGCGTCGGGGGTGGACGCCGTCAAGGCGTCCGGTCTGCTGCGCCTCGGCGGCGTCGCGGAGATCGGCTTCGCGTGGGCGTCCGACCTGCTGTTCCTGCGGGAGCGGCTGCCGGGTCACCCCAACGCGCTGCGGCTGACGGCCTACGGGCCCCTCGGCGAGCTGCTCGCGGTCAAGACCTACTACTCGGTCGGCGGCGGCTTCGTCGTGGACGCCGAGGAGTCCGGCCAGAGCGCCCGGACGCCGGAGGTCGACGTCGAGTTCCCATATACGAGCGGCGGCGAGTTGGTCGAGATGTGTCTCGACAACGGGCTCAGCATCGCGGAGGTCGTCCGCCGCAACGAGCGGGCGTGGCGCAGCGACGACGAGACCCGAGAGGGCCTGCTGCGCGTGTGGGCGACGATGCGGGCCTGCGCGAAGCGCGGGCTGAGATCCGACGGCATCCTGCCCGGCGGGCTCGGCGTCGAGCGGCGCGCGCCGGCGATGATGCGCGACCTGATGTCCCCGAACCACAAGCCGAACCTGATCGGCCAATGGTTCACGGCGCTCGACTGGGTGACGATCCACGCGATGGCCGTCAATGAGGAGAACGCGGCCGGCGGACGCGTCGTCACCGCGCCCACCAACGGCTCGGCCGGCATCGTGCCGGCGGTGCTGCACTTCTTCGTCCGGTTCCACGGCGGCACCGAGAACGACGTCGTCGACTTCCTGCTGGCCGCCGCCGCGATCGGTGCCCTCCTGCGGCGCAACGCGTCGATCTCGGGGGCCGAAGTGGGCTGCCAGGGTGAGGTCGGCGCCGCGTGCTCGATGGCGGCCGCGGGCTTGGTCCAGGTGCTCGGCGGATCGCCCGAGCGGGTCGAGCACGCCGCCGAGATCGGCCTCGAGCACAACCTGGGCCTGACCTGCGATCCGATCGGAGGGCTGGTTCAGATCCCGTGCATCGAGCGCAACGCCCTGGGCGCCATGAAGGCGATTCAGGCCGCGCAGATCGCGCTGGCCGGGTCGGGACGCCACCACGTGTCGCTCGACCAGGTCATCCGGGCCATGCGTGACACCGGGCGCGACATGCTCAGCAAATACAAGGAGACCTCCGAGGGCGGCCTCGCGGTCGCGCTCGCCGAGTGCTGATCAGCCCAGTCCCAGGCCGCCGCGCAGGGCGTCCAGTTGGGCGGCCCGGAAGCGCCGGGTCAGGGACGCCGTCGGCGCGAGCTGGTCGGCACCGTGATAGAAGCCCTCGAGGACCTCGAGCGTGACCCGGACGCCGTCGTCGCGCAGCCGCTCGGCGTACGCCACGTCCTCGTCGTGGAACAGGTCGGTGGTGCCGACGCCGATCCACGCGGGCGGCAGGCCGGCGAGCGACTCCCGGCGCGCCGCCACCGAGTAGGGCGGCGCGGTCGGACCGCCGGGATCGGCGTCCAGGTAGCTGCTCCAGCCGAAGCGGTTGGACGCCGGCGTCCACCCCAACTCGCCGACGCCGACGGACGCCGGGTGCAGGCAGGTGCGGTCGTCGAGCATCGGGTAGACGAGGAGCTGGAAGGCGACGTCCGTGCCCTCGTCGTGGGCGCGCTGCACCAGGCAGGCGGCCAGGCCGCCGCCGGCGGAGTCGCCGCCGATCGCGATGCGGTCCGGATCGATGCCCAACTCGTCGGCGTTCGCGCGCAGCCAGGCCAGGACGGCGGCGCAGTCGTCCAGCCCGGCGGGGAAGGGCTGCTCGGGGGCCAGGCGGTAATCGACGGCGACGACGAGAATGTTGAGTTCGTGGGCGATCGTCCGGCACAGCGGCGTGTACATGGCCGCGGTGCCGATGATGAAGCCGCCGCCGTGGATCCACAGCAGGGCGGGGGAGCCCTTGGGTCGGTCGGGCCGCTCGTGGATCAGGACGCCGACGTCCGGCGCGCCGGCCGGGCCGGGGACGATCTGGTGCCGGGTCGCGACGCCCGGCACCGGCGCCACGGTCGGTGTCGGATACAGCGGGCTCGCCATCGCGGCCCGCACCCACGGCAGCGTCACCGCGTTGAACGGCAGCGCGACGTACGCCATCGGCGTCCTCAGTTCTGCCGGCGCCCGGCGCACCTTGGCGATCCGGTCTGCCGCCAGGGCCACTCCGCCCATCGCCGCGGCCAAGCCGAGCCAGATTCCGTTCCCACCACGCGTGCCCATGTGACCTCCGATGCGCTGGTCCCGACGGCCCCAGCGTAGGGCCCGCCGAAGGCGCCTGTGCGGCGTCCGACTGTGGTCAAGCGGGCGTCAAGAACGCGTCAAGGCCCCGTGAATCCGGCCGCGGCGAGCCGACGATGGCGACGTGGTCCAGTCCGTCGTGAACGCAGAACCCGGCCGTCCGCCCCGGCCGGCGCCGACGGCGTCCGAGGAGGGCGGAGCCGGTCACGGACCCCTTCCGGTGCTCGCCTTCGGGGCGCTCGGCGTCGTCTTCGGCGACATCGGCACCTCGCCGCTGTACTCGCTGCAGACGGTGTTCAGCATCGAGCACAACACGGTCTCCGCCACCCGCGAGGACGTGTTCGGCGTGATCTCGATGGTGTTCTGGACGATCATGCTGATCGTCTCGTTCAAGTACGTGTTCCTGGTGATGCGCGCGGACAACGAGGGCGAGGGCGGCATCCTGGCGCTCGTCCACCTGCTGCGCGAGAAGCTGCGTGACCGGCGCGTCCTGACCGAGGCGGCCCTGTTCATGGGCATCGTCGGCGCGGGGCTGTTCTACGGCGACTCGGTCATCACGCCCGCCATCTCGGTGATGTCGGCGTTCGAGGGCCTCACGGTCGTGAACGACACCCTCGAGCCGCTCGTGCTGCCGCTGTCGCTCGTCGTGCTCACCGCGCTGTTCGCGATGCAGCGCTGGGGGACCGCCGTCGTGGGACGCCTCTTCGGCCCCGTCATGACGCTGTGGTTCCTCACGCTGGCGGCCCTCGGCATCCCCTGGATCGCGCGCAACCCCGAGATCATCGGCGCGATCTCGCCCACCCACGCGCTGGCGTTCGCGGTCGAGCGTCCCGGGGTCGCGTTCGTGGCCCTGGGGGCCGTCGTCCTGACGATCACCGGAGCCGAGGCGCTCTACGCCGACATGGGCCACTTCGGGGCCCGGGCGATCCGGCTGAGCTGGTTCACCCTGGTGTTCCCGGCGCTCACGCTCAACTACCTTGGACAAGGGGCGATGATCCTGCTCCACCCGGACGCCATCGACAACCCGTTCTTTCGCCTGGCGCCGGCCTCGCTGCAGCTGCCGCTCGTCGTGCTTGCCACCGTCGCCACCGTGATCGCGTCCCAGGCCGTCATCTCGGGTGCCTTCTCCGTGTCGCGGCAGGCGACCCGCCTGGGCCTCCTGCAGCGCCTGAACGTCAAGCACACCTCGAAGGAGGAGGGCGGCCAGATCTACATCGGCACGATCAACTGGATCCTGTACGCCGGCGTGGTCGTCCTCATCTGGGTGTTCCAGAGCTCGACGGCGCTGGCGTCCGCCTACGGCCTGGCGGTCACCGGGACGCTGCTGCTCACCACCCTGCTGTTCCTGTTCCTGGCGCACTACCTGTGGCACGCGCGTGCCTGGAAGATCGTGGTGGCGGTGCTGCTGATCCTGGTGCCGGAGTCGATGTTCTTCGCGGCCAACATGCTGAAGCTGTTCCACGGCGGCTGGCTCCCACTCGTGATCGCCGGTGCCGTCATCGTCGTCATGACGACGTGGCGGAAGGGCAGCTCGAGCGTCAAGGCCGAGCGCACCCGCATCGAGGGCCCGCTGGACGAGTTCCTCGCCCGAATCCACCGCGACGGCCTCCCGCGCGTGCCCGGCCTGGCAGTCTTCCCGCACCCCGACAGCCAGACCACCCCGCTGGCGCTCCGTCAACTGGTCGAGTTCACCCACGTCGTGCCCCAACAGGTGGCGATCGTCTCGATCGTGAACGAGAACGTGCCGCACGTCCGGCACGTCGACCGGGCGTCCGTCGACGACCTCGGCCACGGTGCCGACGGCATCGTGCACATCTCGTATCGGGTCGGGTTCAACGACTCCCAGGACGTGCCCAAGGCGCTGTTGTGGGCCCAGGGCAGGTCGCCGGAGCTCGACCTGGACCCCGACGAGGCGCGCTACTTCCTGTCGTCGCTGCGGGTCCGGATGCAGGACGTCCCGTCCCTGCGGACCTGGCGCAACGCGCTGTACCTGTGGCTGAGCAACAACGCGGCCAACCGCACGGGCGTGTTCCACCTGCCCCCCGAACGCACGATCGTGATGGGCGGCCAGCTCAACCTCTGATTCGATGGACATCATGGAACGCGTCCGGGCCGGGATCGCCTTTCCGCAGGCGGGCCCCCACGACCTGTCCCGCCGCCGGACACTCGCCGGGTTCGCCCTGGCCGTCGCCGCCCCGGGGCTGCTGACCGTGCTGCTGGTCTTGATCCCGCACCACGGCGGCCTGGCGCTCACCGTGCCGCTCTACCTGCTGGCGACCGTCATCGTGTCGCTGGTCGGCGGCCTCGTGCCCGCCGTCGTGGCGGCCGTCGTGTCGTCCCTGCTGGTGAACTGGTTCTTCACGCCGCCCTACGGGACCCTGGCGATCGCCGACCCGTCGAACGCCCTGGCCGTGGGCGTCTTCGTGGCGGTGGCCGTCATCGTGGCGCTGCTGGTGCACACGATCACCCGGCGCACCGACGCGGCGCTGGCGGCCCAGGCCGAGGCCGCCGCGCTCGCCGAGCTGACCCGCGGCCTGCTCGACTCGCCCGATCAGCTGGCGCTGCTGCTCGACCGCGCGGTCGCGGTCTTCGGCGTCCGGGGGGCCGCGTTGGTGCGGACGCGCGGGGGGCGCCCGAACGCGGTGATCGCGAGCGCCGGCGACTTCGACGCAGACGCGCTGGGGGCGTCCGATCGCGAGCCGGCCGACGACCGGCACGACCTGGTGCTGCAACCCGCCGGCCTCACCGCCGACCGCCGCCGGCTGTTCTCCGCGTACGCGGTCCACGCCGGCGCGATCCTGCGCCGCCGCGAACTCGAGGCCTCGGCGTCCAGCGCCGAGGAACTCGCCCGCGACAATCGCGCCCGGACCGCGCTGCTGTCGGCGGTCTCCCACGATCTGCGGACGCCGTTGGCGGGCATCAAGGCGGCGATCGGCAGCCTGCGCGCCGAGGACGTCACCTGGGCTCCCGAGGATGAGGCCGAGCTGAAGGAGGCCATCGAGGAGTCTGCCGACCGCCTGGACGCCCTCATCGGCAACCTGCTCGACATGTCGCGGCTGCAGGCCGGCGCGCTCGTGGCCCACCCCCGCGACATCGACCTGGGCGAGGTCGTGCCGGCGATCATCCACGGGATGGGGCAGGCCGAGCGCATCCGGTGGAGCATCGCGCCAGAGGGCCGCTACGCCAGCGCCGACCCCGGCCTTCTCGACCGGGTACTGGGCAACGTCGTCGAGAACGCGCTGCGGCACCACCCAGCCGACAGCCCGGAGCCGGTCAGGGTCGACGTGGGGGTCCGGGACGGGCGGGTGGAGATCCGCGTCGTGGACCACGGCGAAGGCGTCCCCGAGAGCCAGCTCGACCGCATCTTCCGGCCGTTCCAGCGCTACGGCGACCACCCGCAGGGCGAGGGGACCGGCCTCGGCCTCGCGATCGCGCGGGGGCTCGCCGAGGCGATGGGCGGGACGCTGCTCGCGGAGACCACGCCCGGCGGCGGACTGACGCTGGTGCTGTCACTGCCCCTGGCCAGGGGCTCGGACGCCGCTGGTGCGGCACGCAAGGAGGACCGATGAGCCGCATCCTGGTGGTCGACGACGACGCGACGATCCTGCGCACCCTGCGGATCAACCTGAGGGCCCGCGGCTACGAGGTCGAGGGCGTCTCATCGGGGCGCGACGCCCTCGCCGACGTGGCCGAGTGGCACCCGGACCTCGTCATCCTCGACCTCGGCCTGCCCGACCTGGACGGCGTCGAGGTGCTCCGCCGGCTGCGCCGGCTCGCCGCGGTGCCGGTGATCGTCCTGTCGGCGCGCCAGGAGTCCGACGACAAGGTGGAGGCGCTCGACGAGGGCGCCGACGACTACGTCACGAAGCCGTTCGGCATGGACGAGCTGCTGGCTCGCGTGCGGGTCGCCCTGCGTCGCGCCGAGCGGGAGCTGCAGGGCGTCCCCGCGTTCGTCACCGGGCGGGTGGAGATCGACTTCGCGACCACGAGCGCGACCCGCGACGGCCGCGCGCTGCACCTCACTCCCACGGAGTGGCGGCTCCTAGCCGAGCTCGCGCGGGCCGACGGCGCGCTCGTGCGGCACGAGGCGCTGCTGAAGGCGGCCTGGGGGCCGGCGTACGGGCGAGAACTCAACTACCTGCGCGTCTACGCCAGCCAGCTGCGCCGCAAGATCGAGGACGACCCCTCCCGGCCCCGCCACCTGCTCACCGAGCCAGGGCTGGGCTACCGGCTGGTCCGCTGACAGGCGCGCAGGTGGCTGTGCGGCGTCCCCTCAAGAGCTCGTGCCAGGGGTTCCGGGATGGACGCCACCGTGTTTGACTGAACCCTTTCCCGAGAGTGGAGGTGTCTCATGGCACACGGCGATATCACGCACATCGACATTCCGGTGACCGACAAGGCGCGGGCGTCCGAGTTCTACGGCTCGGTGTTCGGCTGGCAGATCAGCGCCCCGCCGGGCTTCGAGGACTACCCGATGTGGAGCGCGCCCAACAAGATCAGCGGCGGCGGGCTGGCGCCGCGCAGCGAGGGCTTCACGCAGCCGCGCTCCTACGTCGAGGTCGACTCGATCGACGACGTCCTCGCCCGGGTCGTCGAGCTGGGCGGCACGGTCACGGGCGGCAAGCAGCCGATCACCGACACGAGCTGGTGGGCGAGCTTCACCGACCCGGACGGCAACGAGATCGGGCTCTACGAGGGCACCACCGAGGTCGGCTGAGTCCGAACCGCCGCGGGAAGCCGCGCGGATCGGCGTTTTCTTTGCGAGTCTGTGCGTATGAGCACCACTTCCCCCGCCGGGGGCGCAGAGAACCGGATCCAGCTGTTCATCGACTCCGCCGACCGCGCCGCGGCCGAGCCCTGGCTCGCGACCGGGCTGTTCTCCGGCGTCACCACCAACCCGCAGCTCCTGCACGAGGCCGGGTTGCGGGTCTCGGACATCCCCGGGATCTACGGCTGGGCGAAGGGTCACGGCGTTGGTGAGGTCTGCTTCCAGACGTGGGGGAGCACCCCCGACGAGCTCTACGGCAACGCCCTGCGGATCCGCGACGCCGCGCCGGAGGCCACCGTCAAGGTCCCGGTCACGCCCGCCGGCGCGCAGGCGATCTCGCGTCTGCGCGCGCTCGATATCCCGATCCTGATGACCGCCGTCTATTCCGCCAAGCAGGCGCTCATCGGATCGGCCCTCGGCGTGAAGTACATCGCGCCCTACTTCAACCGCATGTTCCGCGCCGGGCGCAACGCCACCGACGAGATCGCCCATATGACCCGGGCCATCCCGCAGGACGGCTCCGGCCCGCTGGTCATGGCGGCGTCCATCAAGTCGGCGCAGCATCTGGTGACGCTGACCGACATCGGCGTCCGGGTGTTCACGATCTCTCCCGACGTGATCGCCGACCTCTTCTCCGACGATCTGACCGCCAAGGCCGTCGCGGACTTCGAGGGGTTCATGGCCGGGTTGGAGTGAACGATGCTGAGGGAAAACCCTCACTCGCGGCCCGCAGTCACCGACTGTAGGGTCGAAAACGAGCCCGACGCTGAGGAGGTTTGCTCTCCGCAAGGCAAGACCTGAAATGCACTGACGTGTGTTTCAGGTCTTTTTCCTTATCTTTCCTTTGCTAGATTTCGATACTAAGGAGAACAATGGAGTCTCAAGCGAAACAGAGCACGGCGGAGGAGATCGTCGCCAAGCTCGGTGGCCCGGGCAACATCACCGAACTCAGTCACTGCGCGACCCGCCTGCGATTCAGTCTGCAGGACGCCGGGAAGGTCGACCAGGCCGGATTGGACGCCATCCCTGCGGTCATGGGCTCGGTACCCCAGTCGGGCGACCGCTTCCAGGTGGTCATCGGCGGCGCTGTGCAGTCCGTGTTCACCGACATCATGAACCTGCCCAGCATGTCCGGATTGGGTAAGGGCTTGTCCGATGCGGATGTGAAGGCCCGCGAGCGGGCGAAGGCGCGCGGCAAGGTGGCGTGGCTGGACAACCTGTTCGAGTACCTGTCTGATTCGTTCCGGCCGTTGCTGGGCGTGCTGCTGGGCTCGTCGCTGATCATCGCGATCG
>DAIRTI010000081.1:0-14338 GCA_036803965.1 Propioniciclava sp. | reverse complement strand
GAAAACCCATCTCCGCTACCAGTACGGAGCGCCCCAGACGTCGTATGGCAGCGTCCGGGCGGGCGAAGCACAACTCTCGCTCTGTCGACTGTGCGGGCGCCGGTGAGGTTCGTAGGCCTTCCCGACTTCGCCGGGGGTCTGGTAATCGAGGACCTGGCGGAGTCGCTGGTGGGGCTTTGGACGCGACAGAATGAGACACCCTGTTGGTAGGCTGAAGGTCCGTAGCAATCGGGGTGCACTTTCCATTCCTCGACGAGGCGCCCGAGTTCTCCAGCGGAGCGCTGGAGGGGCTGCGGACGCCGCTGGAGGAGGGTCACATCGTCCTCATGCGGGCGAAGGCGGCGGTCACCTATCCGGCGCGCTTCCAGCTGGTACTGGCCTCGAACCCGTGCCCGTGCGGGTGGTACAACGTCCGCGACCACGCGTCGAAGTGCTCCTGCCCGCCGCAGGCGATCCGGCGCTACACGACGCGGTTGTCGGGCCCGATCCTGGATCGGATCGACCTGCACGTGACCCTGCATCCGTTGCGCAGCGCGTTCCTGAAGAAGCTGGCGACCAGCCCAGGGGAGTCGTCCGCCGTGGTGGCCGAACGGGTCCTGGAGGCCCGACTGAGGCAGCGGCATCGCCTCGCCGAGTTCGGCTACTCGCGCAACGTCGAGGTGCCGGGTCCGGTGCTCCGACAGCAGTTGCGGCCGGCCGGGGGCCTGGACGAAGTGGAGCAGGCGGTGGCGCGCGGGCTGCTCAGCGCGCGCGGGGTCGACAAGGTGCTGCGGGTCGCGTGGACTCTGGCCGATCTGTCCGGTCGCGCCCGGCCCGCGGCCGGCGACATCGAAACAGCGCTGGGCATGCGGCTCGGCGAGAGCGAGGAGGTCCGCTGTGCCTGAGTCGGAGCGCAGAGCACGCCGGGCGCTGGCGTGCGTGGTCGAGGCAGGCGACGTCCGCCTGGCGGCGCTGGTCGACCGGGCGGGCGTCGAGGAGGTCTGGCGCCTGATCAGGGCGTCCGCGGACAGCGGCGTCTCGGACGCAGGCCCGGAGTCGTGGGGGAGTCGGGCGTCCCAGCTCGATCTGGACGCCGTCGAGAGGGCCGAGGCGAGGGGCCGGATGCGGTTCCTGATTCCGGGCGACCCGGACTGGCCGGCGAGCCTGGGCGTCCTGGCGTCCAGCCCGGCGGTGCACGACCTCGGCGGACTGCCGCTGGGGCTGTGGGTGCGGGGCAGCGTCCCGTTCGCGGACGCCGTCGCGAAGTCGGTCTCGGTGGTCGGCTCGCGGGCCTCCAGTCCGTACGGCGACCGGGTCGCGTCCGGGCTGGCCGCCGACCTCGCGCTGGCTGGCATCACCGTCGTGTCGGGCGGTGCGTACGGCATCGACGCGGCCGCCCACCGCGGCGCGCTGGCTGAGGGCGGGCCCACGGTGGCCTTCCTCGCCAGCGGGGTCGACTCCCCGTACCCGAAGACCAACACCTCGCTGCTCGAGTCAGTGGCGACGAGCGGCGTCCTGGTGTCGGAGTATCCGCCGGGGGAGCACCCGACGCGACCGCGATTCCTGGCCCGCAACCGGCTGATCGCGGCGGTATCGCAGGGCACCGTGATCGTCGAGGCGGCGGCGCGCAGCGGCGCGCGCAACACGGCCTCGTGGGCCATCACCTGCGGGCGTCCTCTGATGGCGGTGCCCGGGCCGGTGGGCAACGCCACGTCGTACACGCCGCACGAGCTGATCCGCGAGGGTCAGGCGGTGCTGGTCACCTCGCTCGACCAGGTGCGGGAGCTCATCGAACCGATCGGCACGGTCGAGCTCGCCCGTCCGCGGCGCGAACGCCTGCTCGACACCCTGACGGACGCCCAACGCGCGGCCTACGAGACGATACCGAGCCGCGGCGGCCGCGACGCTGGCGAGGTCTCGGTGCTGGCCGACCTGACGATGACGGAGGCCTTGGCGGCGCTGAACGGGCTCGCCTCGGCCGGGCTTGCGGTGCGCGGCGGCGACGGGCTGTGGCGGCTCGGCAAGATCACGGACCGGCCCCTGCTGCCGCTGGAGACCGAGGCGCGAGGGCGCCAGGGGACCACGGCGTCACAGAGGGGAGCCGGTCAGTGCTCGAACTCGGCCGCCTCGTCGGTGGTGTAGAAGATGACCTGGTGCGGCTCGGGAAGCACGTCGTCGGGCAGCGCGAGCAGCCGCTCGCGGCGCTCCTCGCGGTTGGCGATCGCCGTCGCCTCGAGCTCCCGGAGCCGCTCCGGCACGCCGGCCTCCTCGAGCAGGCGTCCGGCCCGGGCGTACAGGCCCTCGTCGCCGAAGATCGGGACGCCCTCGGCGAAGACCTTGCACGCCACCATCTTCGGGAACGAGTCGAACTCGGCCTGCTCGCGCAGGCGGGCCACGGGCTTGATGACGTAGTCCACCTCCTCGCGGAAGGCCGGGTTACGCAGGTAGAGCCACTTGCGGGCCAGGATCGCCTCGTCGAGCAGCGCCGCGAGCCCTCCGGGGGCGGCGTCGTCGATCAGCACGACCACGTCGAGGTCGGAGCCGTCGACGACGATCTCGGTGCTCGACTCCCGGCGTGGCACGTCGTGCGCCATCCCGTGCACGATGTCGCCGGCGGCGAGCACGCAGAACGCCGTGGCGTCCGCCCGGCCGTCGCGGACGAGCGGCTCGAAGGCCTCCTCCACGATCCGCCTGGCGAGCCGCAGCTTGGTGCGGCTGATCACCGCGGTGCGGGCCGCGAGGCGGACGGCGGCGTTGTCCAGGTCGACCGGCCTGTCGACCGCCCCCACGACCGTGTACGTCAGGAACTCGCGCAGGATCGAGGGGGAGAGCCGCGCGAAGCCCTCGACCGTGCGGTCGAGGCGCAGGTAGCGCTGCCCGATGACCCGCAGGTCGAGATCGGACGCCGTCACGCACGCCCGCCACAGCGCGAAGACCTCGCCGCCCAGCGCGGCCTGCACCTCGGCGCCCGTCAGGGGCCCGCGCTCGTAGACCAGGGCGCGGACGCGGGCGGCCAGGGCGGCGTCCGGCACGTCAGCCGATCGCCGCCCGGACGATGTCCGCGATCTGCTCGGCGTATCGGTCGGTGAGCTCGACGGTGGGCCCCTCGACCATGACCCGGCACATGTTCTGGGTGCCGGAGTAGCGCACGAGGACGCGTCCCTGGCCTTCGAGCTCGGTCTCGACCCGCTCGATCGCGTCGGCGAGCCCGTCGATGTCCTCGACCGGCGGCTTCTTCGTCACGTCGATGTTGACCAGCCGCTGCGGGAAGATGTCCATCACGGTCGCGAGCTCCGACAGGGGCCTGCCCGAGCGCAGCATCGTCGCGACGAGCTGCAACGACGACAGCGTGCCGTCGCCGGTCGTGTGCCGGTCGAGGAAGATCATGTGGCCCGAGTCCTCGCCACCGAGGACGCCGCCCAGGCGCTGCATGTCCTCCAGCACGTTGCGGTCGCCGACCGCGGAGGCGTGGTGGATGATGCCCAGCCGGTCGCAGGCCACGCGCAGGCCCAGGTTGCTCATCACGGTGGTCACGAGCAGGTTGTTCTTCAGCCTGTCGCGCCGCTTGAGGTCGGTCGCGCAGATCATCAGCACCTGGTCGCCGCGAATCTCGCGGCCCGCCTCGTCCACCGCGATGAGCCGGTCGCCGTCGCCGTCGTAGGCCAGGCCGATCGCCGAGCCCGTCTCCTGGACGACCCGCCGCAGCTCCTCGGTGTGCTGGCTGCCGCAGCGGTCGTTGATGTTGAGCCCGTTCGGCCGGTCGTGGATCACCGTCACGTCGGCGCCGAGTTCGCGGAACACGGCCGGGGCCACCTTGTAGGTGGCGCCGTTGCCGACGTCCATGGCGACCTTGAGCCCCTCCATCGACAGATCGCGCGGGAAGGTGTTCTTCAGGAACACCACGTAGCGCCCGATGGCGTCCTCCATCCGGTGCGCGCGTCCGATCTCGCGGGCGTGCGGCACCATCGAGGTGAGCCGTCCGCCGAGGATCAGGCCCTCGATGCGGGCCTCCTCGTCGTCCGACAACTTGTACCCGCTGCCCGCGAAGATCTTGATGCCGTTGTCCTGGTAGGGGTTGTGGGACGCCGACACGACGACCCCGGCGTCCGCGCGCATGCTCTCGGCGATGTAGGCGATGCCGGGCGTGGGCAGGACGCCGACCATCTCGACCGAGCCGCCCATCGACGTGACGCCGGCCTCCAGGGCGCCCTCCAGCATGTAGCCGGAGATCCGGGTGTCCTTGCCGATGACGACGCGTCCGTGCTTGCCCTCGTCCTTCAGGACGCGCGTCAGCGCCTGTCCGACCGAGAACGCCATGCCGGCGTCCATCGGGTACTGGTTGGCCTCACCACGGATCCCGTCCGTGCCGAACAACCTGCCCATCGAGTGCTCCTTACCCCGCGGCCGTGCTCAGGCTCGCGAACAGCCCCAGCCCAGGTGCCAGGTCGGCACTGGCGGAGCGCAACCCCGTCACGATAGCGGCCAGCCAGGCGGTGCCGTCGGCCTTGACCGCCTCGTCCAGGCTCTGGACGGCCCGCACGTACGGCACCCCGGACGCTGCGGCGTCCCCCAGCGCGACCCTGAGCGAGGCCGGGGCGATGGCGTCCGACGGCGTGAACAGTCCGGCGAGGTCGGACGCCCGCGCGACGAGCTGCTCGCGGCCCGCGTCGCCGCCGGGGTGCACCTTGCCGAGCATCGACGTGAGCCGCTTGGCGCGCTCGGAGCGCCCGCTCGCGAGGGCGTGCAGCGCCCCGGCGTAGACGGGCATGCCCAGCTCCTGCGCCTCGAAGAACGGACGCCGCGCCTGCCGGTACCAGGCGTCCAGCGCCACCAGCGAGGCGAGGTAGTCGATGTTGCGCTCGACGATCCGGACGAGTCCCCTGTACGCCTCCGCGGGCCGCGGACGCCGCAGGTCGCGGTGCACGCCCTCGAGGACGAGTAGGTTCTCCTCGGCGACGTCGCCGCGCAGGATCGACCCGGCCCCTACGAGCGTCCCGTAGCCGGTGACGACCGGCCCGACCGCGCCGCCCTGGCCGCCCAGAAAGATCGGCGCCTGGTCGAGCATGACGCCGCGCGGCACGTCGCCGAAGAGCGAGGCCGTGGTCTTATCGCCGGCCGGGGTGAAGTTGAAGTGGATGTACGACGACCCGACCTCGCTGTGGTCGGACCGGCTCGTGCCACCCGAGAGCAGGCAGTCGCAGAAGTTGATGAGCGAGCCGAGGGTGGCGAACGGGAACAAGATCGTCTGCTTGAGCCCCACGCAGTGGGCGCCGCCCGACTGTTCCTCACACAGAGTGCCCTCGCGCACGTGGGCGCCCAGGCCGAAGTTCGCCCCCTCGAGGAAAACGGCGCCGGTGAAGTAGCCGCCCTTCAGCTCGACGCGGGGGCCGAGTGCGCAGTTCTCGAGCGTCACCGGCGCCTCGGCCCCGAGGACGCAGCCCGCCGAGATCACCGTCGCGGCCCCGCGCAGGCGGCAGCCGGGGTGGATGACCACACCGTCGCCGGAGATGCGGTCCACATCCACGTCGTCGTCGATGTCGAGGCTGCCCGGGTTGGGGATCGTGACTCCCTTGGCGAGCAACTGGGCCACTGCTGCGTGGCCGCGCGGGGAAACGTCCATGTCGTCCTCACTGCATCGGGGGTGCGGCGAACTCGGTGGCGTGAGTGTATCGCCCGGCCTCCCGGCGTCCGTGACCCATAGCGCGCCGGAGAAGACCGTGCGTAGCATGAGCCGCAAGGCACTTCGGGATTCAAGGGGGAAACCATGAAACGTCGCCTGCCCATCGCGCGCACTCTGCTCGCCCTGGTGGCCGTCACCGTCTCGCTCACCCTGGGCGTCGGCACCACCGCGCACGCCGCCTCGCTCAGCCAGGCCAAGACCATCCTCACCAAGACGAACTACGTCGCACTGGGCGACTCGTTCGCCACCGGGACCGGGCTGGGCTCCTACGGCTCCAGCGGCACCTGCTACCGCTCCTCGTACGCGTATCCGGTCGTCGCCTCGACGTCCAGCGGCTCCGCCGACGTGACATTCCTGGCCTGCAACGCGGCCACGACCGCGAGCATCGCCGGCCAGCTGGCCCAGTTCTCGGGCGACGCGTCCAAGGTGCTCTATGTGTCCCTGACCGTGGGCGGGAACGACGCCGGCTTCACCGACGCGCTCACCCGCTGCCTCAAGCTCGACGACTGCAGCACGGACGCCGCCTTCACCGGTGCGGTGGCCGCGAAGACCGACGGCGTGACGGCGAAGATCGCGGCCAACGTGGCGGCGATCAGGGCCACCTTCCCCAACGCGAAGATCATCGTCACCGGGTACCCGAAGCTCTTCCAGCAACCGAGTTCGAAGTCGCTGTGCAGCGTCGGCAGCCTGCTGACCCTGCGCAAGAGCGAGGCCAACTACCTCGACAACGCCGCGGTCAGCCTGAACAGCGCGATCAAGGCGGGCCTGTCCGGGGCCACGTACGCCGATGTGGTCACCCCGTTCACCGGCCACGGCCTGTGCCAGGGCTCGACCAGCTGGGTGAACTCGCTGAACGTCCTCAACACGCTCGGCGCCTTCCACCCGAACAAGAGCGGGCAGAGCAGCGGCTACGCGACCGCGGTCGCCGCCAAGGTCGGCTGACAAGGGCCGTTCCACGCGTCGACGGGTCTCCCACGCCAGCCCGCGGGAGACCCGTCGCGAAGCCTAGGAGACCCTCTCCGCCACCGCGGACGCCTTGGGCGGCAGCAGGCAGACGTCGGACCGCGAGACGAAGTGACCGCCGTCGACGGTGCCCATCGAGAACCCCTCGGGGCCGCCGGGGGCGACGTCGAGGACGAAGTTCGGACGCCCCAGGGCGCGGTCGAGCGTCTCCTCGATGTAGAACGGCGCGCCGTCGATGTCGCCCAGCAGCACGTCGCCGTCGCCGGTGAGGTACTCGCCCTCGTTGAAGCACATCGGGACGCTGCCGGCGCAACAGCCCCCGGACTGCACGAACATGACCTGGCCGCCCTCGCGGACGCGCACGGCCTCGAGGGCCGTGCGCGCCGCTTGGGTCGCCTGGATGCGTGGCTGGTCGGTCACGCGATCCTCCGATCGGATCAGAAGAACCCGAGCGCCTGATCGGAGTAGCTGACCAGGAGGTTCTTCACCTGGGTGTAGTGGTCGAGCATCATCCGGTGGTTCTCCCGTCCGACGCCACTGATCTTGTACCCACCGAACGCCGCGGCAGCCGGGTAGGCGTGGTAGCAGTTCGTCCAGACGCGTCCTGCCTTGATCCCCCGGCCCATGCGGTAGGCGCGGGTGCCGTTGCGCGTCCAGACGCCGGCGCCCAGCCCGTACAGGGTGTCGTTGGCGATCTCGAGCGCCTCGGCGTCGTCCTTGAAGGTGGTCACGGCCAGCACCGGCCCGAAGATCTCCTCCTGGAAGATGCGCATCTTGTTGTCGCCCTTGTAGACCGTCGGGTTGAAGTAGTACCCGTCGGCCAGGTCGCCGCCCAGGTCGGCCTTCTGGCCGCCGATCAGGCACTCGGCACCCTCGGACGCCGCGATGTCGCAGTAGCCCGTGATCTTCTCCATCTGGTTGGTCGAGACCTGGGCACCCATCGTCGTCTCGGTGTCGAGCGACGAGCCCTGCTTGATGGCCTTGATCCGCTCGAGGCAGCGGCCCATGAACTCGTCGTAGATGTCCTCGGCGATCAGCGCCCGGGACGGGCAGGTGCAGACCTCACCTTGGTTGAACGCGTACAGCACCAGGCCCTCGACGGCCTTGTCCAGGAACGCGTCGTCGGCGTCCATGATGTCGCTGAAGAACAGGTTCGGGCTCTTGCCGCCCAGCTCCGTGGTGCTCGGGATGATGTTCTGCGCGGCGTACTGCATGATCAGGCGTCCGGTGACGGTCTCGCCGGTGAACGCGATCTTGGCGATGCGCTTGTTGGTCGCCAGCGCCTTGCCGATCTTCGCGCCCGGCCCGGTGACGACGTTGATGACGCCCGGCGGGACGATGTCGCCGATGATCTCCATCAGCTTCATGATCGACCAGGGCGTCGGGGACGCCGGCTTCAGGACGACCGCGTTGCCGGCCGCCAGCGCCGGGGCCAGCTTCCAGGCCGCCATCAGCAGCGGGAAGTTGAACGGGATGATCTGGCCGACCACGCCCAGGGGCTCCCGGAAGTGGTAGGCGATCATGTCCTTGTCGATCTCGCTGATCGTGCCCTCCTCGGTGCGCGCGGCGCCGGCGAAGTAGCGGAAGTGATCGATCAGCAGCGGGATGTCGGCGTTCAGCGTCTCGCGGACGGCCTTGCCGTTGTCGTAGGACTCGGCGATCGCGATCTCCTCGAGGTTCGCCTCGACGGCGTCCGCGATCTTGTTCAACAGGAGGGCCCGCTGGGCCAGGGACGCCTCGCCCCAGGCGGGCGCGGCGGCGTGCGCGGCGTCCAGGGCGGCCTCCACGTCCGCCTCGGTCGACTGCGCGTACTTGGTGAACGGTTTGCCGGTGACGGGGGTCGGGTTGTCGGCGTACTCTCCTTCGATCGGCGCGACGAATTTGCCGCCGATGAAGTTGCCGTACTCGCCCAAGACCTCGACCTTGGAGCCTTCGGTACCGGGTGCCGGATAGAGCATGGGTGAATCCCCCTTCGCATCGTTGCGTGTTCTCCCATCACAACACCACCGGTCGCGTTTCGCCAGAGGCTTCGCCCTCGATCTGGCGTTGCTCAGTCGACCGCGGACGCCGCGTCGGTCAGGTAGGCCGCGGGGTCGTTCAGGACGCCGTCCAGCGCCACGTAGGCGGCGCCGAGGGCGGCCGGGGCCTCGTCCAGCGAGACCCGCGAGACGGTCGGCTCCTCGAAGGGGGCCGACAGCACGCGCACGTCGAGTTCGGCGCGGATGCCCGGCAGCAGGTGGCGCGCCAGGGCGCCGAGATGTCCGCCGAGCACCACCTGGGAGACGTCGAGCAGGTTGAGGGCGCCCGACAGCGCGATCCCGAGCGCGGACGCCGCCCGCTCGGCCGTTCGGCTGGCCAGGGGGTCACCGGCCGCGAGGGCGGCGATGAGCGCCGGCGTGTCGGGGACGCCGGCGGTGGTGGTGAGCGCGTGCTGCCCCGCGAACGCCTCCAGGCATCCGCGCGCGCCGCAGGCGCAGGGCGGTCCGTCGGGGTCGACGCACACGTGGCCGATCTCGCCGGCCCAGCCGTGGCGTCCGGTCATGACCTCGCCGCGATTGACCAGGGACGATCCGATGCCCACCTCGCCTGAGATGTACAGGAAGTCGGTGAGCGCGGAGGGACGCCCGGGCCCGACCCGGGCGACGGTCACGGCCGCGAAGTCGGCCTCGTTGCCCAGGTGCAGCTCGAGCCCGGCGAGGGCGTCCTCGCGAGCGAGCACCCGCCCCGGCTCGACCTCGCGCCAGCGCAGGTTGGGGGCTCGCAGGAGGACGCCGTGGGCCGCGTCCACCAGGCCGGGCAGCGCCAGCTGCGCCCCGGCGACCCGCGCACGCGGGGGTGCGGACGCGAGCACGTCACGGGCCATGCCGGCCAGGGTGCCCAGAGTGGGCTCGGGTGCCGCCCCGGCGAAGTCGCCCTGGACGATGCGCTCGGCGACGATGCGTCCCGCGAGATCGACGAGCCGCGCGGCGACGTGGCTGATGTTCACCTCCAGCCCGAGGCCCAGCCAGGTGCCACGGGCGGGAGCCAGGGGCACCGCAGGGCGTCCGCGCATGCCGCCGAAGACGGGGTCGAGCTCGCGCACGAGACCGTGGGCGATCAGCTCGTCGACGAGCCGTGACACGGTCGAGCGGGTCAGGCCCGTCGCGGACGCGAGATCGGCCCGTGACGGGGGGGTCGGCGAGGCGTACAGGGTGCGCACGACCGTGGCCAGATTGAGCGAGCGCAGGCTCGACTGGCGGGCCCCGGTGGCGGTTCCCCAGCGGCTCGCGGACGGCGCATGACGATCCATCTCGTCCCCTCGCGGCCCGGCTCAGCGCCCGGGCCGATGCTTGACTCTAGCCCAGAATTTATATATGTTTTGTCACGGAACAAAATACTTCTGGACCCGACCGAAGGGAAGCCCCATGGTTCGCACGCCAACCCCCTCAGACAAGTTCTCGTTCGGCCTCTGGACCGTCGGCTGGACGGGCACCGACCCGTTCGGCAGCGACACCCGCGCCGCCCTCGACCCCTGGGAGTACTCCGACAAGCTGGCCGAGCTGGGCGCCTGGGGCATCACGTTCCACGACAACGACGTCTTCCCGTTCGACGCTGACGACGCCACCCGCGACCGCATCGTCGGGCACCTCAAGGACGCGACCGACTCCGCCGGCCTCGTCATCGAGATGGTGACCACCAACACCTTCAGCCACCCCGTCTTCAAGGACGGCGGCCTCACCTCCAACGACCGCGCCGTGCGCCGCTTCGGCCTGCGCAAGGTGCTGCGCAACGTCGACCTGGCGGCCCAGCTGGGGGCGTCCACGTTCGTCATGTGGGGCGGCCGCGAGGGCTGCGAGTACGACACGTCGAAGGACTACTACGCCGCCTTCGAGCGCTACAAGGAGGGCCTCGACACGGTCGCGGGCTACATCAAGTCCCAGGGCTACGACCTGGTGATCGCACTGGAGCCCAAGCCGAACGAGCCCCGCGGCGACATCTTCCTCCCGACCGTCGGCCACGCGCTCGGCATGATCGCGCAGCTCGACAACGGCGACATCGTGGGCCTCAACCCCGAGGTGGGCCACGAGCAGATGTCCGGCCTGAACTACACCCAGGCGCTGGCCCAGGCGCTGTTCTCCGGCAAGCTCTTCCACATCGACCTCAACGGCCAGAAGGGCCTCAAGTACGACCAGGACCTCTGCTTCGGCCACGGCGACCTGATGAGCGCGTTCTTCACCGTCGACCTGCTGGTCAACGGCTTCCCCGCCTCGCCGGACGCCCCCCGCTACGACGGCCCCGTGCACTTCGACTACAAGCCCTCGCGCACCGAGGGCATGGAGGGCATCTGGGATTCCGCCAAGGCCAACATGGAGATGTACCTGCTGCTCGCCGAGAAGGCCCGGGCGTTCCGCGCCGACCCCGAGGTGCAGGAGCTCATGGAGGCCGCGTCGATCTTCGAGCTGGCCGAGCCGACGCTGGCCGCGGGCGAGTCGGTCGCCGACTTCCTCGCCTCCGACGAGCCCTTCGATCCGGACGCCAAGGGCGAGCGCGAGTACCACTACGTGGCCCTTCAGCAGGCTGCTATGCGGCACCTGGTCGGCTGAGGCAGCGGCCATGACGCTCGTGGCCGGGGTCGACACCTCGACCCAGTCCTGCAAGGTCCTGATCGTCGACGCCGAGTCCGGACGCATCGTGCGTTCCGGCTCGGCCAAGCACCCCGACGGCACCGAATGCCATCCCGACGCCTGGTGGGCCGCCTTCCTGGAGGCGTCCGAGAAGGCCGGCGGGCTGTCCGACGTGGCCGCGATCAGCGTCGGTGGGCAGCAGCACGGCATGGTGTTGCTGGACGCCGATGGTGCGGTCATCCGCCCCGCGCTGCTGTGGAACGACACCCGGTCGGCGCCGGCGGCGTCCGAACTGACCGCCGACCTGGGCGTCGACGCCTGGGTGCAGGCGACCGGGCTGGTGCTCGTGGCGTCCTTCACCGTGACCAAGCTGCGCTGGGTGGCCGACAAAGAGCCGGAGAACGCGGCGCGCATCGCGGCCGTCTGCCTTCCGCACGACTGGCTCACCTGGAAGATCATGGGCACCCCGGGTCTGGACGCCCTGGTCACCGATCGCTCGGACGCCTCCGGCACCGGCTACTTCGATCCCGTCTCCGGGGCCTACCGGCGCGACCTGCTGGCGCTGGCCCTGCGGCGCACCGAGGATGAGGTCGCCGGCATCGTGCTGCCGCGCGTCCTCGGACCGGCCGAGGCCGGGGGCCGCGGGGACGCCGCCCTGGGACTCGGCGACGCCCTCGTCGGCCCCGGCTGCGGCGACAACGCCGGCGCGGCGCTCGGGCTCGGTCTGGTGCCCGGTGACGTGTCTGTCTCGCTCGGGACGTCCGGGGTCGTCGCCGCTGTCAGTTCCACGCCGGCCCGGGATGTCACCGGAACGGTCGCGGGGTTCGCGGACGCACTCGCGGGCTTCCTGCCGCTGACGGTCACGCTCAACGGCGCCAGGATCGTGGACGCCACCGCGAACCTGCTCGGCGTCGACTTCGCCGAGTTCGACCGGCTGGCCCTGGCCGCCGAGCCGGGCGCCGGCGGCATCGTCGAGGTGCCCTACCTCGAGGGCGAGCGGACGCCGAACCTGCCCGACGCCACGGGCCACCTCGCGGGATTGACCCTGTCGAACATGACGCCCGAGAACCTCGCGCGCGCCGCCGTCGAGGCGCTGCTGTGCCACATGGCGTACGGCATCGAGGGCCAGCGAGCCCTGGGCGTCCAGGTCGACAAGGTGACGCTGGTCGGCGGCGGGGCGCGGTCGGAGGCCGTGCGGCAGCTGGCGCCCGGCATCCTCGGCGTTCCCGTGGACGTTCCGGAGCCGGGGGAGTACGTCGCCCTCGGAGCCGCTCGTCAGGCCGCCTGGGTGCTCGCCGGCGGCGAGGCGCCCCCGGTCTGGACGGCGTCCGACGTCGAACACCGCACTGGTGAGCCGCAGCCGTGGCTCTACGAGCGCTACGAGAAGGTGGCCCGCTCGGTCTACTCGTTCTGAGCGGTACAGGCACCGCAATACAGGCACCGAAACCGCGTCGCCCCGGCCTGGGTCCTCCGCCCGGCCGGGGCGGCGCCGCGTCCGGGCTCACGGCCGGGTGAAGCCGCGGGGTGCGGGTAAGGCTCCCCAGAGGGTGTGAACCCAGCCTGGAGCCTGCGGGAGGAGTCGTGATGACCGAGTCGGTGGTCGTGGTCGGCGGGGGACTGGCGGCGGCGAAGGCCGTGGAGACGTTGCGCAAGGAGGGCTTCGACGGTCCGCTGCTGCTGATCGGGGACGAGAAGCGCCGGCCCTACGAGCGGCCGGGGCTGTCGAAGGAGGTGCTGCAGGGCCACGCCGAGCCGGACTCGCTCTACGTCCACGGCCCCGACTACTACCGGGACGCCGGCATCGAGGTCCGTCTGGGCGATCCGGCCGTCGCGCTGGATCGCGAGGGACGCCACGTCCGGCTCTCCTCGGGGGAGCGGGTCCGCTACGCCCGGTTGATCCTGGCGGCGGGCTCGCGTCCGCGGACCATCGACCTGCCGGGATCGCACCTGCAGGGCGTCCTCACGCTCCGCAACTGGGAGGACTCGCTGGCCCTGCGCGCGTCCCTCAAGCCCGGACGCCGCGTCACGCTCGTCGGCGGCGGCTGGATCGGGCTGGAGGTCGCCGCCGCGGCCAGCCTGGCCGGCTGCGAGGTGACGGTGTTCGAGCGCAGCGCGCTGCCGCTGGCGGGCGTGCTCGGCGACCGCATCGCCGGCCACTTCGCGCGGCTGCACGAGGCCCATGGCGTCCGACTGCGGACGCGGGCGTCCCTGCTGGGGTTCGAGGGTCGGGACGGTCACGTCACCGGCGTCCGGGACGCCGACGGCATCATCGCCGCCGACCTGGTGGTCGTGGGGGTGGGCGCGATCCCGAACGTCGGCCTGGCCCAGGACGCGGGCCTCGCCGTCGGCAGCGGCGTCCTCGTCGACGAGCACCTGCGCACCGACGACCACCGTATCTGGGCGGCCGGCGACGTCGCGGAGGCGTACAACACGGCGCTGGGACGCCGCGTGCGCGTGGAGCACTGGGACAACGCCAGGCGCCAGGGACGCCTCGCCGGGCTCAGCGTTCTCGGGCGCCCGAACGTCTACGACTGGCAGCCGTACTTCTTCACCGACCAGTACGACCTGAGCATGGAGTACGTCGGCCTCGCCGCGAGGGACGCCGAGGTCGTCCTGCGCGGGGACCCCGAGGAGGGCGCGTTCATCGCGTTCTGGCTGGAGTCCGGACGCGTCACCGCGGCCATGAACGTCAACGTCGAGAAGGTCAACCCCACGCTGCGCAAGGTGGTGGGCAGCACGGTCGATCCGGGCCGGCTGGCCGACCCGGGCGTCCCGCTGGCCGAGTTGGCGCCGGCTCTCGGGTGAGCGCACCGGTGCGGTACTGGGCGCGCAGGGACGCGATGCGGTCGCGCCCGGTGATCTCGGTGGTCGTGCTGCAGCTCGTGGTCGCGGTCGTCGTCCTGGGCGGGTCGGCGCTGCTGGGCGCCCTGCTGCCGGGGCTGCCGGGGTACAGCCTGACCGGACCGAGCCAGAGTCTGGTGCTGGTCTTGGTGCTGGCTGCGGGGTTGGTCGTCTTCGTCGCCGCTCTGCGGTGGTGGCGGCTGGCCGGGTTCACCCCGGTGTGGCAATGGCGTGAGTTGCGTCTGTACTGGCTGCCCGTCGTGCTGTTGGC
>DAIRTI010000080.1:0-14353 GCA_036803965.1 Propioniciclava sp. | reverse complement strand
CCGGCGAGTACCCAGCCCCTGTGGACCACTTCCACATCACAAACCGATAACAAGACCGAATAAGGTTGCCCTGCTAACGCGCTCAGCGCAGACAGACGGCGGAACCAGCCATGACCTTGGGGGTTCGAGACGGTCGCGTCGCGGGGGGTGACCGGGTCCGCCAGGGGCCTCAGGTCGCCGATGGCCTCAATCAGGGCTTCCGCGCCCACAGCAGGTACGTCGCCGGGAGGACACCGACCGAGTTGACGATCGCCAGCGCGACGGCCCAGGCAGCCTTCGGGCCCCTCACCTGCGCCTGGGGGCGCTTGGCCAGATCGGCGAGCGCCCAGCCCTTCATGCCGACGTCCAGCACAGCGAGCCCGACGATGGCGCCGCGGGTCGTCGGCGACAACTCGCTCCAGCGTTTCTTCTGCTTCGACATGACGTCACCAGCCCCCTCGTGTTCACCACGAGCCTAGTCCGGACCCCGACACCCACTTCCAATCTAGAAAGGAGAATGCTCCGGCCTAACCAAGCCAAACGGCGGGTGCCGGAGAAGGGACTCGAACCCTCACACCTTGCGGCACGGGAACCTAAATCCCGCGTGTCTGCCAGTTCCACCACTCCGGCCGGCCGGATGCCAGTCTAGGGGCCGGGCAGGCGGCCTCATGTCAGCGTCAGGGCGGGGTCGTCCAGAGAGAACGTGCGCACGGGCCCCGGCGGCGTCCCGCGGGTTTCGAACCGGACCGTCACCCGTCCCAGCCCCGAGCCCCAGACCCAGCCGGGCCCGAGGTCGGCGTGCGTCACGTCGGCGCCGGGCACGAAGCCGCGCCGGTCCCGCAGCCGCAGCGTCGGCCCGTCCCCACCGTCCTCAAAAACACCGGACACCCCCGGCTCCCCCGAACCCCGCGCCGTCTCCTCGACGACCGCACCGACGGCGTCCGGCTCGAACAACGCCTCCTGCGCGACCTCGGTGAAGGACGCCACCCCGACCCCCAGCAGCCGGACGCCCTCCCGTAGGTCGAGCCCGAACACCAGCTCGCGGGCCAGCCGGGCGATCACCTCGCGTCGGTCGGTGGCGCCGTGCAGGGTCTGGCTACGGGTGTAGGTCGTGAAGTCGGGCAGGCGCACCTTGACGGTCACGGTCCGAGCGAACAGCCGCGCCGCCCCCAACCGCTCCGAGAGCACCGCCGCGTCGCGCTCCACCAGGCGCCCGAGCTCCGCCACATCCTTCACGTCGTGCTCGAAGGTGTCCTCGACCGAGATCGACTTCGTCTCCCGCTCGGCCTGCACCGGACGGTCGTCGCGCGCGAACGCCAGCAGGTGCAGCCCCTCCCCCGCCGCCTTGCCGAGCTCGCGCACCAGCTCCCGCTCGCTGAGCGCCTGGACGTCGGCGATGGTCCGGACGCCGAGGCGTCCGAGCTTCTCCATCGTCGCCGGACCCACCCCGGGGATCGCCCGCGCCGGCAGCGACCGGATCGTCGCCACCTCGGTGCCCGGCTCGATCAGCCGGACGCCGTCCGGCTTGGCCAGTTCCGAGGCCAGCTTGGCCATGAACTTGCTCGACCCCAGCCCCACGGACGCCGTGAGCCCCTCGGTCGCGGCCGTCACGTCCGCGCGCAGCCGCCCCGCGAGAGCCACCAGATCGTCGGACGCCAGGGAGCGCGGCTCACCCGCGGCCAGGTCGACGAACGCCTCGTCGAGGCTCAGCGGCTCGACGAGCGGCGACAGCTCGTGCAGCAGCCCCATCACGATCTCGGACGCCGCCCGGTACGCCCCGAATCGCCCGGTCAGGAACGCCGCGTTCGGGCACAGCCGCCGCGCCTCATGCATCGGCATCGCCGAGTGGCAGCCGAACCGCCGCGCCTCGTAGGACGCCGTCGACACGACCCCGCGGTGGCCCAGCCCGCCGACGACGACCGGCTTCCCGCGCAGGGACGGCTTGTCCCTTTGTTCGACCGCGGCGAAGAACGCGTCCAGGTCGAGGTGCAGGATGCTGGCGGTCGAGCGCACGTCACGCCAGCGAATCGAGGTACGCCGCCCCGCGTGGCGACAGCCGGTAGCCGACCCGCAGGCTCTCGGTCAGCCCGAGCGCCTTGAGCCGCCTGATGTCGGCCTTCATCGGCGCGACCTCCCGCCCCAGCAGGCCCGCCAGTTCGGTCGAGATCACGCCGGGGTTGTCGCGGATCCACTCCAGAATCGGACGCGTCCACGGCCCGCTGCGCTTGCTAGCGTCGAGCCGGGCGACGGCGTCCCTCAGTTCGGCGAGTTCTCCGGCGTCCGGCAGTTCCTCGCGCAGCGCGACCCGCGGGTCGTCGCCTACCCAGCCGAGCCGGACGCGGAAGACTCGGTCGCCGCCCTTCGCCGCGCGCGGTCCGCGGGACGCCGGCCGGGGCCCGTACAGCATCGTCCGCAGCGCTGCGAGATCCGCAAAGCCGGACGCCAGCGCGTCGGCCTCGGTGAGCTCGGCCTCGTCGGCCACCTCCTCGACCGCCTCGAACCGGACGATGCCCGCGGGCGTCAGCTGTGTGCCGCCCACCTTCACGCGCGGCTGCTCCCAGCGGCGGAAGGCGAGGGTGATCGTGCCCTCACGCACCCCCTCGGCGATGCGCATCGGCAGCAGCATGGCCTCAGCCCGCCTCGCCGGAACCGAGAACCCGCTCGTAGCCCACGAAGTCGAACTCCCCCCGCGGCTCGCGCCGGACCTCCCGCCACTGCCCCGGATCAATTTCCGGGAACCGGACCGCACCCTCGGCGTCCGCGTGCACCTCGGTGATGTCCAGCTCGGTCAGCACGGACCACGCCGCACGGTAGATCTCGCCGCCGCCGGCCACGTACACGACGTCGTCCAGGGACGCCGCCACCTCCAGAGCCTCGCTCACCGAAGCGATCGCGCGGGCGTCCACCCCCTCGGGAATCGCCACGGACGCCGGATCGCGCGTCACCACGATCGTCGTGCGGCCCGGCAGGAAGCGGCCGATGGCGTCGTGGGTGCGGCGTCCCATGATCATCGGATGCCCCATCGTGACCCGCTTGTACCGCGCCCAGTCTTCGGCGAACGCGAACGGCTGGCGCTCCCCGTCGCCGAGGACGCCGTTGGCCGCCACGATCGCGATCGCGATGTACCTGGTCATACCGCGATCGGGGCCTTGATGCCCGGGTGCGGGTCGTAGCCCACGACCTCGATGTCGGCCAGCGTGAACACGTCGATCTCGGTGATGGCGGGGTTCAAGGACAGAGTCGGCAGCCCCCGGGGCGCCCGGGACAGCTGCAGTCGCGCCTGCTCGACGTGGTTCAGATAGAGGTGCGCATCGCCCAGCGTGTGCACGAAGTCGCCCACGCCGAGCCCCACCACCTGCGCCATCAGATGGGTCAGCAGCGCGTAGCTCGCAATATTAAAAGGGACACCAAGGAACGTGTCCGCCGAGCGCTGGTAGAGCTGACACGACAGGCGGCCCTCGGCCACGTAGAACTGGAAGAACGCGTGGCAGGGCGGCAGCGCCATGGCGTCCAGCTCGCCGACGTTCCACGCCGAGACGATCATGCGCCGCGAATCGGGATTGCCCCGAAGCTGGTCGATCACCCGCTGGATCTGGTCGACGTGCCGGCCGTCTGGGGTCGGCCAGCTACGCCACTGGTGCCCGTAGATCGGCCCGAGGTCGCCGTTCGAGTCGGCCCACTCGTCCCAGATCGTGATGCCGTTCTCGTGCAGCCACCCCACGTTCGTGTCCCCGCGCAGGAACCACAGCAGCTCGCCGAAGATCGACCGGGTGTGCAGCTTCTTCGTCGTCAGCAACGGGAACCCGGCCGCCAGGTCGAAGCGCATCTGATGCCCGAACACGCTGAGCGTGCCGGTGCCCGTCCGGTCGGACTTCTCGACCCCCTCATCGAGGATCCGCGTCAGCAGGTCGAGGTACTGCTTCACGGACGCCCCTCCCCCAGCTCGGACACGACGCGCTCCACCATCGCCCGGACCGCCTTGCCCCGGTGGCTGATCGCGTCCTTCTCGTCTGGGGTCAGCTCGCCGTTCGTGCGCGTCTGCCCGTCGGCGATGAACGCCGGGTCATACCCGAAGCCGTTCGCGCCCCGCTTCTCGCGCCCCAGGCGTCCGGGCATGTCGCGGACCAGCACCTCCTCAGTGCCGTCGGGCCAGACCAGCGCCATCGCGCAGACGAACCGGGCCGCACGGTGCGGATCGTCGACGTCGTCGAGTTGCCGAAGCAGCAGGTCGAGATTGTCGGCATCGGACGCCGTCGGCCCGGCCCAGCGCGCCGAGCGCACCCCCGGCATGCCGTTGAACGCGTCGACGGCCAGGCCCGAGTCGTCGGCCAGCGCCGGCAGCCCGGTGCGGCGGGCGCACTCGCGGGCCTTGAGCAGGGCGTTGCCCTCGAAGGTCCACTCGGTCTCGGCCGGCTCGGGGTAGGGCTCGACGTCGTCGAGGCCGAGCACCTCGAGGCCGGCGCCGGCGGCGTCCACGATGCGGCGCAGCTCGGCCAGCTTCTTGGCGTTGTGCGTCGCCAGCACGACCTTCATCGGGCCAGCGCCTCCGCCTGCAGGCGGGTCAGCTCGGCGCAGCCGGCCGCGCCCAGGTCGAGCAGGACGTCGAGCGCCGCCCGGTCGAACGGCTGCCCCTCGGCGGTGCCCTGCACCTCGACGAACCGGCCGTCGCCGGTGCACACGATGTTCATGTCGACCTCGGCCCGCACGTCCTCCTCGTACGGCAGGTCGAGCATCGGCGTGCCGTCGATGATGCCCACCGACACCGCCGCCACCGAGCCGATGAGCGGCTCCCCCGCCAGCAGCCTGCGCTCGCGGAGCCAGGCGACGGCGTCCGCCAGCGCCACGTACGCCCCGGTGATGGACGCCGTCCGGGTGCCGCCGTCGGCCTGCAGGACGTCGCAGTCGATGACGATCGTGTTCTCGCCGAGGGCGGCGTAGTCGATGACCGCGCGCAGGCTGCGGCCGACCAGCCGCGAGATCTCGTGGGTGCGCCCGCCGATGCGGCCCTTCACCGACTCGCGGTCGCTGCGCGTGTTGGTCGCGCGGGGCAACATCGAGTACTCCGACGTCACCCACCCCAGCCCGGACCCCTTCCGCCACCGCGGGACGCCCTCGGTCACCGACGCCGCCACGAGCACTCGCGTGCGCCCGAACTCGACGAGCACCGAGCCTTCGGCGTGGTCGAGCCAACCCCGCGTGAACCGGATCGGGCGAAGCTGGTCGGGGGCGCGTCCGTCGAGTCGTGAGGCCATGGGCGTCACCCTATAGCGGTCCCCCGACAGGTCCCGCCACCGGGCTTCCGGACGGCCCGCGGCGTCCGCCGGGTTGGCAATCCGATACCCCCCGGGGTATATTGGAGCCATACCGAACGACGCAACCACGACTGAGGAGTTACCCCATGTGCCGTCCCGTGAAGTGCCCGACCTGCGGCAAGACCACCTGGGCCGGGTGCGGCCAGCACATCGCCCAGGTCAAGGCCACGGTGCCCGCGGGCCAGTGGTGCGAGGGTCACGCGGACGCCCCCCGTCAGCCCGCGGCGAGCGGCGGCATCTTCGGACGCCTGTTCGGCTGACGCGTCCCTCCTGACGCTCCACCAGGACGGATCAGCCGGGCGAGACCCCGACCACCTGGTCGACCGAGTGCACGAAGCCGCCGGTGAGCCGGCGTCCGATGCCCTCGAACCGCTCCGCGTTGCCGGTGGTGAGGAACCGCCGGGACGCCTCGCGCGGTTCGGCGTGGACGAGTCCCAGGTCGGTCAGCGCGTGGAAGGCGGCCTTGGCGCACTCCTCCGAGGACGACACGAGCGTGACCTCGTCGCCGAGCACGTACTGGATCACGCCGGCCAGCAGCGGGTAGTGCGTGCAGCCGAGGATCAGCGTGTCGATCGCCTCTGCCTGCAGGCTGGCCAGGTAGCCCTCGGCCAGGGCCAACAGCTCGGAGCCACCGGTGATGCCGCGCTCGACGTAGTCGACGAACAGCGGGCACGCCTGCGTGAACAGCCGCACCCCGGGCACCGCCGCGACCGCGTCGTCGTAGCTCAGGCTGGTCGCCGTGGCCTCGGTGCAGATGACGCCGATGCGTCCGGTCTTGCTGACCTTCACCGCGCGCCGCGCGGCCGGCAGGATCACCTCGACCACCGGCACGTCATAGCGCTCGCGGGCGTCCCGCAGCACCGCCGAGGACGCCGAATTACACGCGATGACCAGCGCCTTCACGCCGGTCTCGTAGAGATGGTCGAGGCACTCGAGGGCGTACTCGCGCACCTCGGGGATCGTCTTCTCGCCGTAGGGTGCCCGGGCGGTGTCGCCCAGGTAGACGATGTCCTCGTTCGGCAGCTGGTCCCACACCGCGCGCGCGACCGTCAGCCCCCCGAATCCTGAGTCGAAGATGCCGATGGGCTGCTCGATCGAAGGGGTCACGGCGCAGGAGTCTAGTTCCCGAGCCCCCCGCCGACGCGCGGTGAGCGTTGCCGTCCGCTCACCGGCGCGTCAGCGTGAGGGTCCGCAGACCGGGCCCACGGCGTCCGGACGCCGACGTCGCCTCATGGCAGCCGTCGGCCCCCTCCGCCGAACGAATGGCGCAGGACCCGCAGTCGCCGCCGGGGCAACCGAACGACAGGATCTCGGTGGTGAGCCGGCCCATGCGGACGAGGTGATCCACGCACGCGGAGACCACCCCGGCCGACAGGCCGGTCGCTGCCTCGATCTCGGTCAGCGACCTCGCCCGGCCGTCCTCGATGGCGGCGAGAACAGCGGACAGAGGACCGGTCACAGCAGGACGCCGATGTTGAAGACCACGACGGCGGCGACCCAGGCGGACAGCAGGTTCACCAGGATGCCGAACATCGTCCACTTGAAGCCGACCTCGCGATGCTGGGCCGCCAGGGTCGCGACGCACGGCGTGTAGGCCAGCACGAAGACCAGGAAGGCGGCCACGGCGGGCAGCGGGTGTCCACCGGACGCCGTCGCGAACGACTGCATCAGATGATCGCCCAGGCCGCCCATGTCGTCGTCGGCCAGCGCGAAGGTCTGCGCCCAGGAACTCAGGACGGCCTCCTTGGCTACGAACCCGACGACCAGGGCCGAGACGATCTCCCACGCACCGAAGCCGGCGGGGGTGAAGACCGGCGCCACGAACTGCGCGAGCGAGGCGTACAGCGAGTCCTCCACCGGGACGTCACCGAAGGAGCCGACGCCGCCGGCGGGCAGCGACTGCAGCAGCCAGACCACGCACACGGCACCGACGATGATGCCCGAGGCCGTCTTCAGGAAGCCCTTGAGTCGGGCCCACGTGACGGTGGCGGTGATGGCCAGCGAGGGCCGCTGGTACGGGGGCAGGTCGAGCACGAGCGGCTCGTCGGGCATCGTGCGCCACAGGGTGTGCCGCAGGGCCAGGCCCACGACGATCACGAACAGGATCGAGGTGAGGTACAGCAGGAAGACGACCGTGCCGGCGTTCGAGCCGAAGAAGGTGGTGCACAGCAGCATGAAGACCGTGAGCCGCGCGGTGCAGGAGGTGAACGGCACCAGCAGCACGGTCAGGATCCGCTGACGGGAGTCGGACAGGATGCGGGTGGCGCTGATGGCCGGCACATTGCACCCGAAGCCGACGACGATCGGCAGGAAGGCCTTGCCGGGCAGGCCGACGGCGCGCATCAGCCGGTCGGTGATCACCGCGGCGCGGGCCATGTAGCCCGAGTCCTCCAGCAGGGCGAGCAGCACGAACATGATCGCCATCAGCGGGACGAACGTCATGATCATGCCGACGCCGGCGATCAAACCGTCGACGACGAGGCCCTCGATCCAGCTGCCGGTGAGACCGGCGGCCTCGAAGGCGGCCGTCGCGGCGTCCGTGATCGGACCCGAGAACAGCTGGTCGAGCCAGTCCTGCAGGGGGGCGGCCAGCGTCGTCGTGGCCTGGAAGACGGCCCACATGACGCCGAGGAAGAGCAGCGGCCCGCCGACGCGGTGGGTGGCGACGCGGTCGATGCGGTCGCTCCAGTCGACGCGGCGGTTGCCCGTGTCGCGCGTCGCGGCCGTCACGGCCGAGTCGATGAACGCGAACCGCTCATCCTCGCGGGCGAGGTCGTCGGCGTCCGCGACCGGGCCGGACCGCGGGGCCGGCACAGCGCCGCCCAGGCTGCGGGTGACGGCCTCAGTGAGCGCCTCGAGGTTCTTGCGGCGGCGGGGGTCGACCGCGATGACCGGGCAGCCCAGCTCGGTGGCCAGCTCCTCGGTGTCGATCGCGATGCCGCGGGCGGCCGCGACGTCGACCATGCTCAGGGCGACGACGCAGCGGATCGGCAGCTCGCGCACCTGGGCAGCGAGGTAGAGCGAGCGCGCCAGGTGGGCGGCGTCCACGAGGACGACCACGACGTCGGGGCGACCCTCGGCGTCCGGCTCGACCAGCAGCCGCCGCGTCAGTGCCTCGTCGGGGCTCAGGGGGTCGAGGCTGTAGGCGCCGGGCAGGTCGACGAGGTCGAAGGTCTTGCCGCGAGTCCGCCACGTGCCCCGGGCCACGTCGACCGAGGTGCCCGGCCAGTTACCGGTCTTCGACCGCAGGCCGGTGAGGCCGTTGAACAGGGTCGACTTGCCCGAGTTGGGCGAGCCGACGAGCGCGACCTGGGGCGAGCCGATCGGAGCCGGCTCGTCGGGAACCGCGCAGCATTCCCGCTCCGGCACGAAGCTCGACGCGCTGGTTCGCAGCTGGTCGACGGCCTTGTCGCCCTGGACGCTCATCGTTCGCTCCTGAGTCATGCGGCTTCGACGTTCAGCTTGTCGAGGATCTTCGCGCCGATCGCGACGCGCGCCCCCGCGACGGCCACCACACGTGCTCCTCCGGCGAGGCGCTGCACGAGGCGCACCTGCGCGCCCGTGCGAAGACCGAGGGCGGAGAGTCGCCGTGCCTGCGCGTCATCCAGATTCGTGGAGCCGACCAGCACGAGCGTCGTGTTCAGCGGGGCTTGGTTCAACGTCATGAGGTAAGGCTAACCTTACCGATAGTTGCCCCGCAGGCGTTTGGCAGAACTCGCCGCGAACCTTGCTCAGAACGGCACGCCGCAGCGCAGGATCACGTTCGCGTACGGGCTCGCCTCGCCGGTGCGCACGAAGGCCCGGGCGGACGCCGCGGCGTCCTTCAACTCCTCGTGCGACACGAATTGAGGCGTCCCGAAGAGGCCTCGCACCAGCTCCAGCACCTCCGGATTCGCCTCGACGACCTCGGACGCGAGCACGGCGTCCTCGACCACGATCGCGTCCGCGAGGGCGGTCAGCACCTGAGCGAACGACGGGACGCCGAGGGTCACGGCCAGGTCGACGGTCTCGACGCCGTCGGGCCGCGGCAGGCCGCAGTCGCCGACGACGATCGTGTGCGTGTGGCCCAGCTCTGCCAGGACGCGTGCCAGCTGGGCGTTGAGGATTCCGCCGCGCAGCATCACAGCACCTCGGACATGCCCGCATAGGACGCCATCGCGCCCGCCGCCTGCACCGCAACCGCCGCCGCGGCCGTGCCGCGCGCCAGCCCGGACTCCAGGTCGCCGCCGGCGCCGAGCACGGTGGCCAGACCGCCGACGAAGGCGTCCCCGGCGCCGGTCGTGTCGACCACGTCGACACGGTGCGCGGGTACCGCCAGGCGAAGCCCGGACGCCGTCGCCGCCAGCGCGCCGCGTGCCCCGAGCGTGATGACCACGCTGGCAGGTCCGAGGGCCAGCAGACGCTCGGCGAGGGCCGCGTCGTCGGCGTCCGCGCCGGGGAGGTCGGCATCAGGGAGGCCGAGCAGGAACGCCGCCTCGGTCTCGTTCACCACCAGCGGGTCGCAGGCCGCGAGGACCTCCGGCGGCAACGCCGCGGCCGGTGCCGCGTTCAGCAGGAACCGGACGCCGCCGGCCCGGCACCGCTCGGCGAGGGCTGCCACGGTCTCCAGCGGGATCTCGAGCTGAGCGACGACGAGCGCCGCGTCGGCGAAGGCCCCCTCCGCCTCGCGCAGGTAGGCCGGGGTGGCGTCGCCGTTGGCGCCCGCGGCGACGATGATCGAGTTCTCCCCGTCCGGGGTCAGGACGATGAGTGCGACGCTCGTGGGGGCGTCCGAGTCGCCGAGCCAGCGGGTGTCCACGCCCGCCTCGGCGAGCGCGTCGCGCAGGAGCGCACCATGGGCGTCCACGCCGACGCGGCCGACGAACGCGACGTCCGCGCCCAGCCGGGCCGCCGCGGCCGCCTGGTTCGCGCCCTTGCCGCCGGCGGACACGGTCAGCGGCGAGCCGGCGACGGTCTCCCCGCCCTGGGGCCGGCGGTCGACCCGGACGGCGAGGTCGGCGTTGGCGGACCCGACGACGACGATGCGTCCCATCACGCCTCCCGGCCGGCCGGCGCGACGGGGTCGAGCGCGAGGATCGCCTCGGCGGTGGAGGCGTCCGTGACGAGGCGGTTGATATAGCCGGCGCGCGCGGCGGCGGAGATGGCCTCGGCTTTGCCGGCCCCGACGGCGACGCCGATCGCGTGCGGGATGCGGCACAGGTCTTCCAATTCCATCGCAAGCATGCGGTCGGAGCCGGGGTACGGGATCGGCGTCCCGGACGCGTCATAGGGGCGCACGCAGATGTCGCCGACAGCCTCGTAGAGGTCGGCGCCGGCGTTGCGCATCACGGTCGGCGTCGAGGTGCGCAGCCGGGGCGGCAGGCCGATGCCGAGCAGCGCGCACCGCGCCCGCTGCCACAGCTCGAGGACGCGCCGCACCCCCGGCTCCCCTAGCAGCAGCTGGTACAGCTCGCCACCGGGCTGGACGGGCGCGTGCAGCAGCACCGGCGTGGCGCCGGCGTTCACGGCCAGCCGGCGGGCGATCTCGTTGGTCTGGTAGTAGCCCTCGGGCTCGTCCTGGCCGCCGACGTTGGGCGCGACGAGGACGCCAGGCAGGGGCAGCAGCTCCTCGCGGGAGATCTCGAGCATCGTGGCCCCCGACGACACGAGCAGGGCGTCCCCGGGGCGGAGCTCGGCCTCCTCGAGCAGGCGGGTGACCGCGGGGGCGAGGACGGCGCCCGTGCCCACCCCGAGCACGCTGGGCGTCAGCAGGACGCGCCGCAGCCCGAGCCGGGCGGCGATCGCGGACGCCAGCCCCTCGAGTTCGCCGGCGGCCGGGTCGCGCACCTCGATGCGGACGATGCCGGTGGCCCGCGCCTCGGCGAGCAGCCGGCTCACGGTCGCCCGGCTGATGCCGAGCAGGGAGGCGATCTCCGCCTGCGTGCGGTCCTCCTCGTAGTAGAGACGCGCGCCGCGATAAAGCACGGCGGGCGTGAAACGGGCGCTGCGGCCCCCCTCGTCGCCCTCTCGCCTGAGAACGGACATCGACCCACCTCCGAGCCTCGACCTGCACGCGACGGCCGAGCCCGGGTGGAGCCCGGGGGCGTCCTTGTGTCTTCGGCGGAAGCCTACACCAAGACGTGAACAGAATTGCTGGACAAGTGTTCACCTCTCCAACTAGTCTCCTCGCAAGCTCGGACGCCAGGCGCCCTCTGGACGCCGACCCGAACCCTGGTCCCTCGTTTCGAAGAAGGGAAGGCCACGATGCCGACGACGACAGCCGACAGCGCGCCCCAGGCAGCGCCACGGAGCCGGCGCGCGGGCGCCGCGAAGTCCCGGCTCCCCCAGATCATCACGGCCGTCCTGGCCGTCGTCCTCGTGGTCGCGATGGCGGCGTCCACCAAGTGGCTGAGCCCGGCCCAGGTCGACCAGCTCACGCCCAAGCCGTTCGACCCGGCGGCGTTCGCCGCGGAGAAGTTCCCGGAGATCAAGACCAAGGTCACCGAGAAGGCGGTCGACCTCACGGTTCTCGCGCCCGCCGTGACGGCCGACCTCAACGCGGCCGGCGCCAAGTACGGCCGCGACCTGGGCAGCGGCAAGTTCATCTTCCCGGTCAAGGCCACCGGCACGGTGAAGTCGGTCGACGACACCTGGATCATCCTCGACACACCCGACATCGCGGGCTGGACCGTCCGGGTGCCCGTCGGGACGGCCCTGAACGGAAGCGCCATCCGCGACGTCACCGGCGACATCTCGTTCGGCGACTTCACCGACCAGACGACCTACCAGTTCGTCGCCGACCAGCTGCGCGACCAGGTCAAGGCCCAGGTGCTCGACCCCCTCGGCGACAAGGCGGCCCTCACCGGCAAGACCGTGACGGTCACCGGCGCCTGGATCTCGGGAGGGGCCCCGAACCAGTTCATCGTGCAGCCCGTGAGCGTCGAGGCCCGCTGATGACGGCCGCGTTCCCCGAGGCGAAGACGGCCGAGGGTCAGGACGGCGACGTCGTCCTGGAGGCCGTCGACATCGTCAAGACCTACGGCGTCACCCGCGCGCTCAAGGGCGTGAACTTCAAGGTCCGCCGCGGGAAGGTGACGGTGCTGTTCGGCGAGAACGGCGCCGGCAAGTCGACGCTGATGAAGATCCTGGCGGGCGTCGAGCAGCCGACGGCCGGCCAGCTGATCCTGGACGGCGTCCCCGTCGAGCTGAAGTCGACCACCGACGCGCTCGACAAGGGCATCGCGATCATCCACCAGGAGCTGAGCCTGTTCCCGAACCTGTCGGTGCGCGACAACATCTTCGCCGGACGCGAGCTGCTCACCGTCGCCGGCACCGTCGACTACGCCGAGGAGGACCGCGTCACCCGCGGGATCCTCAAGCGGCTCGAGCTGGACGTCCCCCCGTCCACGCCGGTGGAGCGGCTGCGGCTGGGCCAGCAGCAGCTGATCGAGATCGCCCGGGCCCTGGAGGCCGACGCCCGCATCCTGATCATGGACGAGCCGACCTCCGCGCTGAGCTCGTCCGAGGTCGAGGTCCTCTTCCGCGTGATCCGGGACCTCACCGAGAACGGCGTGGCGATCATCTACATCTCCCATCACCTCGAAGAGGCGATCGAGATCTCCGACTACGCGGTGGTGTTCCGCGACGGCGAGCTCGTCGCCACCGAGAACGCCCGCGACATCGACCTGCCCTGGGTGGTGTCGAAGATGGTCGGCCGGGACGCCGAGTACGACTTCCGCAACGAGCCGCGCGACTACGGCGACGTTGTCCTCGACATCGACAAGGTGATCGTGGCCAGCCCCGAGGGGGGCGGCAAGGTCGCCGTCAACGGTGTCTCGATCCAGGTGCGCGCCGGCGAGATCGTCTGCCTGTACGGCCTGATGGGCGCCGGGCGGACCGAGCTCATGGAGGCCCTGGCCGGACGCGACGAGTTCGTGAGCGGCGACGTCCGGCTCAACGGGCGCAGCATCAAGAACCTCAGCATCCGCGAGCGCGTGGCGCAGGGGCTCGGGCTGGTCCCCGAGGACCGGCAGCGCGACGGCCTCGTCCAGCTGATGACCGTCGGGCGCAACCTGTCGCTGTCGAGCCTCGGACGCATCACGCGCAACCTCATCGTCCGCCGGCACGTCGAGAACGAGCTGGTCGCCCAGCAGATCCGGGACGTGCGGGTGAAGACGTCCGGGCCCGGCGCGCTGATCACGTCGCTGTCGGGCGGCAACCAGCAGAAGGTCGTCATCGGCCGGGTGCTGATGACCCAGCCCGAGGTGATCCTCCTCGACGAGCCCACCCGAGGCATCGACGTCGGCGCCAAGGGCGAGATCTTCGCCCTGCTGTTCGAGCAGGCCAAGCACGGCCTGGCCGTCCTGTACGTGACGTCCGAGGTCGGCGAGGCGCTCACGGCGTCCCACCGGATCATCGTCATGCGCAAGGGACGCATCGTCCGCGAGTTCGACCCCCGCACCGCCTCCCGTGAGGAGGTCATGGCCGCCTCCGGCGAGGCCGCCGCCGAAGACCTCCACCAGACTCTCGAAGGGACAAAGTCGTGAGCACCCAGACCCAGACCCCGGCGCCTGCTGCCACCCCGGCCGCGCCCCGGAAGATCGATTGGGGCGCCGTCCTGATGGAGGGGCGCGCGCTGATCGGCCTGATCGTGATCATGGCCGTGTTCACCGTGCTCAGCCCCAACTTCCTGCAGCCCGACAACCTGCTGCTCATGACGCGCCACGTCGCCATGAACGCCCTGCTGGCGCTCGGCATGCTGCTCGTCATCCTGCGCGGCGGCATCGACCTGTCGGTCGGCTCCATCGTCGGGCTCTCGGGCGTCATGGCGGGCTACCTGCTCAAGGGCGCCCACGTGCCGTTCACCGACATCACGGCGTTCCCGCCGGTGTGGGTCGTCGTCATCGTCTCCCTCGCGGTCGGCGCGCTCATCGGCTGGATCAACGGCATCCTCGTGACCCGCTTCAACGTCGCGCCGTTCATCGCCACCCTCGGCATGCTCAACGTCGCCCGCGGCATCGCGCTGCTGGGCACCAACGGCGTCCCGATCACGGACGAGCTGAAGGGCAACCCGAACCTCGGCA